>JAKSKY010000001.1 GCA_024401515.1 Paludibacteraceae bacterium
CAGGCATAGAGGTAAATCCCAATGCGGAAAGCAAGGAAAATATTCCCTTGTTCACTAATTTTCTGTAAGCAACACTATTTTTCACTAATCATTAATTAAGTTCAATACTAGTTGGGGCAAATATAAAAACTATTATTGATATATTACAATAAAGCAAACAATTTTTTCAAAACACAATCACAAACCTCCATTTATAAAGGATTCACATCTTTTTTTCATATTCTCCTTGATATTCGCCGCATAAAGCCATGTATCCGCAAAATGTAGATTTCCCCAAGGAAATGGTTCTTTCAAGGTCTCGTTGTAACAAACTTTCGGATCAACCTCCTTACAAATGAGCAGATGATCCTTGATTTGAACGCTCGTGAAACCTGGAATCGTCTTATAACCTTGAATCTTCTTGTCATATCGAATGATTCCCTTGTGCATTTCCGCAGGCGCCAACGTCTCATCGGTCTTCCAATTCAATGGATTGATGCAAACCACACTGTTGGCAAGTAGCGGAGAACGTCCCTCAGGCATCACAGCAGAGTTATAGGAGATGACAACTCCGTGGTCCAACTCCCCTTGCGCAGGTTTCAGACGATGCGGATACTTCGTCAACTCCTTCTCCGTAATCTCATACCCTAATAGATAGGCCGCCACCATTTGATTATATTGTTTGTCTGTCATACCATGCTTCAACAACTCCAAGAGCATCTGGGAGCCTTGGCTGTGACTCAACAAAATATAGGGACGTCCTTGATTGAACTCACGCATATAATACTGGAAAGCGCGCTTCACATCTATGGCGGAAAGTTTCGCGCGAAGCTTACGCTCGGTATTACTCATCGCAAAAACCTTGGTGGTCATTTGACGGTAATACGGCGCATAGAAGTTGAAATCATCGGCGGCATAGACCGCTTTGATGTAGGCTTGATTCTTACGGGCCGCATTACGCACCTCCGCCCTACTGATATCCGTGTAGGAAGGAACGGAACCACGGTTGGTCAATGGTTCGGAATTGATAGTGGGATATACATAAAAAATATCTACCGCCTTCTCCATGTTTTGGGAAGGAAAATCATACCAGTTTCTTGTGAGTGAGTATTTTGGATGCATATTCTAACATTAATCTCCACAAAGATACGAAAAACAACAAAAGGAGATATGCATAAAGCCTATCTCCTTCTCAATTATCGTTTGGTAAAAACTATTTCTTCACGAGGATAGTGGAGAAATGCTTCTCTCCTTCACGAATCGCCAAGATATAGTTACCTGATTGCAAATCGCCCATATAAAGCTTCTCATCTGTTTTCAAAGAGGCCTCTTTGACTATTTTTCCAGAGATATCCGCTATCGAAACTTGCATGGTTTGACAACCTTTGGCTACAATCTGAAGATAATCCTCCACTGGGTTTAGGATTTGAAAATCTTCTCTATTCACATAATCGGTTGTGCCTGTACCATATGTTGGCGCAATTTCGTATTCCTCGTCATCTGGATTGGAAACTGGCGTCCATTCTTGAGTAGATTGGGCATGAAGCGGACAAAAGCCCAAGGCCGATAACATCGACAAAATCAGTTTGTTGCTTTTTTTTCTTGTATTACTCATAGATACCCCCTTTAATTATATTAACGCACAAATTTAATAATTTTTTTTAAAACATCAACTGACAATAGAAAAAAGGGAGACGCTCAATGCATCTCCCTTTATACGATATCAACTGCTTTATTGGCCTACATTAGGACGCTGCATGGTTGAATATTTCACAATATCAGAAGCTTGATTCTTCAGGTTCAATTGAGATGCGGGACTCAACGTCGCCTCTATATTGATGAATGAATTCGTGTTATTTTGATCCTCTACCTGCACACGGATTTTCTCTATTTGCTTCTCCGATAACATTTTAAACATATTCAAATCAGTGGGCGTTTCAAAAGCGCATTGATAAGGATAGGCATTTAGTTCAATTTCTTTACTAGCGTGGAAAGTATGGAAAGGAAGATTCTTCAATGTTCCATCCGTAAACTTAAAATAGATGGAGCAATGGTAACTATTCACCGTTGACGAACTATTTACCCAACCATCAATTTTATATCCATCCTTAACATCGTACTTCAATTGCAAAGCCATTTCCGGGCTAACCTCCTCTGGCTTCGCCATAAAACGCCACTGCCAAGCGGATTCTTCCACTTCACACTGATCAAACGAACCTTGGTATGGAAATGCGGGATAAACTCTTTTCGCCAAATAATCGGTCGCTCTCTTCTCTGAGGCTAATTTAGGCGCTTGCGCAATGAAATCCTTCGCATAGGCCAATACATAGTCGGCGGAACGTTCCCTGAGTTTTCTCTCAGTAACATAAAAGCCGATTGGCTGTTCTAATTCGACTCTAACCATTTCCAACTTCTTGGATGCCAACTTTTCGACAAAAGCTCTATCACACGCCACCTTTAGGAAGGTCATTTTTTGGTCATTCCATTTCTCGGGACATTTAAAGATCGCAAGCGTGAATCTATTGATCGTTTGATCCTCGAATTTGAATGAGACAAAATCACCATTAGGTCGTACACAATCATTCACTTCAGGAGCATAAATGTTAATGTAATAGAAGGTGTCTACCGTAGAGATAGTCATATCCATCATGCCTGATCGAATCGGAAGGAAAGAGGTCTCCACTTGACGCATACCTGTAAACTCATCGATATTTTTTGTAAAGTAGGTATACTGGTTAATTTTCATATCATTGGTTCTACCCAAGAAGTCTTGAGCATACGCTTGCACCTTTGTCGCATTTTCAGGATGACGAGTTACAAAATTATAAACGCAGTGCTTATAGTTGCTTTTCACCACCACATCTACCGAAGCGATCTCTTTTTGGGCAAACAGCTCAATATCCTTCTTGTCCACGTCCAATGTAAAGGTATAGGAGTAATGGTTTTTCATCTCTTTCGCCTCTGCCACTAAGCCTTCATATTGGAACACACGACTGGTGTTATCCGAAAAATTGAACTTTATGGTAGAATAATTATCCATGGAGAATTTCGTAGGATCATAGAGACTCAAAATCAATTGATAATTCTTTTGGTCCGCCAAGAAACTCATACCGAACTGATGGTATTGACCCTCCAAACCAGAACCAATTTCAATGCCGGAAATGGCGGATGCGATTATGCCTCGACGAGCCTTCTTTAACTCCTTTTCGCTATAACCTGTAATAGCCACCAAATTGGTCATTACCGTCCTGATACCAGTTTTGGAATCTACAGAATCTTTGAAATAACCGACTGTTGTTTGATCTCCCGTTTCGTTTTTTGCCTGGGCAAAAAAGATAGATGACAACAAGATTGCCACCAATAAGCTGATTTTCTTCATATATATATTCACATTAAAGCAATATTAATACATCACAAATGTAGTCATAAAACACAAGAAACGAAACTACCACCAATAAAAAAGGAGACGCACCGAAATGCATCTCCCTTTTTTTGAAGGGTTTCCCCTATTCTATTATCCCAAGAAAGAGATCAAGATACCAGCGGCAACCGCTGATCCGATCACACCTGCCACGTTAGATGACATACAATAGTTCAACACGTGGTTTCTTGAATCGTACTTCAAAGCGATATCGTTTGCCACACGTGATGCCATAGGCACAGCGCTCAAACCAGTCGCACCGATCAATGGATTGATCTTCTTCTTTGAGAAGAGGTTCATGACCTTTACCAACAAGATACCACCGAAAATTGAGAATCCGAAAGCTAGGAATCCACCTGCCACGATACCGATGGTCTTCAAGTTCAAGAAGGCATCCACGGTCATGGTAGCTCCGACGCAAAGACCCAAGAAGATGGTTGCGGCGTTCATAATACCATTTGAAGCGGCGTTGAACAAACGGGAAGTGTTATTACCGATCTCCTTAATCAAGTTACCGAACATCAACATACCTACCAATGACACAGCATCAGGAACAACGATTGCCACGATAGTAGTAACTGCGATTGGGAAAAGAATCTTCAATACGCCCATGTTCTTAAACTCTTGCTTTGAAGGGAACTTCTTGTCTTGCTCCTTCATGTTGATCTTCAACTCCTTCTCTGAGCAGGTCAACTTCACTACCAATGGTACAATCACTGGCACCAAAGCCATGTATGAGTAAGCTGCGATAGCGATAGGACCCAACATGTGAGGAGCCAATTTCAAAGTAGTAAAGATGGCAGTTGGTCCATCAGCACCACCGATGATGGCCAAAGAACCAGCCTCTTGCATGGTGAAGAATTGGCTTGCCACCAACAATACAGCAAAGATACCGAATTGTGCGCCAGCACCGAAGATAGCCAACTTCAAGTTACGCAACATCGGACCGAAGTCTGTCAAGGCTCCAACACCCATGAAGATGATTGGCGGAAGCAAACCAGACTTAATCAATGCGTAGTAAAGATAGTTCATGATACCCAAATCGTGAGCGATTTGAGGCAATCCCACCTCATAAATGTTGTATGGAATACCATTGGCGTCACTCCAAATAGTACCATCCGACAATGTCACGGCATTGTGATATAACACACCGTTTACAGTTGTATCTACGGCCGCATAGACACCCATACCACCACCAGGGAAGTTAGCGATCAACACACCAAACGCAATTGGGACAAGCAACAATGGCTCGTACTCCTTCTTGATACCCAAATAGAGCAAAAAGAAGGCCAATAGGATCATGATAATGTATGAAGGGTTCTCGACAAAATTACCGAGAGCCGTCATACCATATATTTTTTCAAATATTTCTCCCATGATTACGATTATTTAATTTTCATCAATACATCGTCCTCTGAAACAGAAGAACCGCTTGTTAAACAGATTTGTGTAACCACACCGTCACACTCAGCAGCGATAGCGTTGAAGGTCTTCATTGCCTCCACGTAGCAAACCACTTGGCCCTTCTTTACAGTGTCACCCACCTTAACAGGAGTGTCACCAGAGTTCTTCACCAAGTAGAATTTACCCTCCAATGGAGAGGTCAAATCATTGCCCTCACCTGGAGCAGCGGCAACAGCTGGAGCACCTGCGGCAGGAGCGGCGGCTGAACCATCGTTAGCACCGATTGTAACGTTGTACTTCACACCGTTCACATCCACTGTAACGGTTTGAGGCAAACTTACACCACCGTTTCCAGCAGCCTTCTTTGCCTTGCGCTCGTCAAGGTCAGCCAAGAAATCTGCCTTTGCCTTACCTGACTTGTATGCGCGGTATTGTTGTGGGTGCATAGCCAACTCGAACAACTCCTCGTCGTCTTGACCAAGCTCCCAACCCTCTTTTTGCATCTCCTCACGGAATGTATCCAAAGCGTCTGGATAGTTGCTTTGAGGATCCTCAGTGTGGAACTCACGTCCTTGCTCCTTCGCCTTAGCCACCAATTCAGGAGCCAAAGGACCAGGCAAGTTACCTGACTTACCAAGCATCATATCCCAAATATCGTCTGCGATCATTGACCAACGCTCTTTACCCTTCTCCATTTGCATAACGTTCATGAGCGCCATGTTCTTCACATATTGAGAGAATGGAGTCACCAAGCATGGATAACCCATCATAGGCCATACATACTTCACCTCGTCGAACAACTTGATCAACAATTCGTCTTGGCTCATCTTAGGCTTTCCGTTCTTCTCTTTCCACTTGTTGATGGATTCAAGGTTAGTCTCCAAGTCGGTCATCAATGATCCCATCATACCACCAGGAAGACCTGGACCGATCAACAATGAGTTCATTTGACGGTTACGGGCAGGAATATAGTAACCCAAGAAGTCGTCCATCATCTCTTGAACGAGTGTACGAACCTCCATGTAAGCCTCCATGTTAATCTCCTTTACTTGGAAGCCAGCGTCCTTCAACATCGCTTGAACAGCGATAACGTCAGCGTGACCAGTACCCCAAGACAATGGTTCCATACCTACATCGACGTAGTCGCAACCAGCCTTACATACCTCCAAGATAGAAGCCATATTGAAACCAGGACCTGCGTGGCTATGATATTGGATCGTGATATCCTTGATCTCCTTGATTCTGCGGGTCAACTCACCCAAGAATACTGGACGGCCGATACCAGCCATATCCTTCAAACAGATCTCGTCGCAACCAGCCTCGATGAACTTCTTCGCCAACTCCACGTAATAATCAACTGTATGGATTGGAGAGCTAGTGATACAAAGGGAAGCTTGGGCGATCATGCCAGCCTCTTTGGAATATTTGATAGAAGGAATTACGTTACGTGAATCGTTCAAACCACAGAAGATACGAGTGATATCGGTTCCTTGTGCATGCTTAACTTTGTAGAAAAGCTTACGAACGTCTGCAGGAACTGGGCTCATTCTCAAACCGTTCAACGCACGGTCCAACATATGAGTTTGGATACCTGCCTCATGGAAAGGCTTAGTCCATTGACGAACAGCCTTGTTTGGATTCTCTCCGAACAAAAGGTTTACTTGCTCAAAACCACCACCATTCGTCTCTACACGGTCGAAGCATCCCATCTTAATGATTGCAGGAGCTACTTTTACTAATTGGTCAACGCGTGGTACATACTTACCAGCCGCTTGCCACATGTCTCTGAAAACGAGACTGAATTTTACTTCTTTAGCCATTTTTTATATTGTAAAATTATTATAATCTTTCAATCTTGTTAGCCTTTGACTTTCCATTGGTCAATTTCATGATCGCAGCGTTGATCGCTTGTGCGACACCCGCATCTACAACGGCGTTATTCGCAGGGGTAGATGACAATGTTGTCGGCTTTACCTCCTCAGGGAAGAATTTGTTCACCAATTTAATCAGCACATTGCCGAAGAAAATAATAAATAGCAACACGCAAAAGACGGTCGCCAAACCGATTCCCATCAATTGGAGGGATTCTGTGAAATTCGCTGTATTCATAATATTCAATAAAAATTCAATATTTATACAATATTTTCCCAAATTTATATAATTTATCCCACATATATGGTATAAATGCTCAAAAAATTAAATTCAAAACCTCGATACTATCATATTGTTACTAAATCAAATGATAGAGAAACAATATGAATAAAATTCCAGCCCATGGAAGGAAATAGTAAAAATTCGCCTGATGCTTAAATATTAAAAAAAATGCATCATGAACGTTCCGGATTTGTATAAATCGGCTTAGTAGAGAAAAAATATTCATCTAGACTACCCTTTCCTCCTTGACCAATCGGCATGACATCCACATTTCCTTTTCCGCTCAAATATGGGGCCACGGCTTGGGCTATACTCTGTGCAACCTCTTGATTTAGCCCACCATGGACACCAAAGGCATAATGAGGTGGTTCATTCGGCTCGTCAGGGAATTCCATATAAGCTAAATAGACCTCCAAAACGGTAGAAAATTCCGACAGCTTTTGCTTGATTGCATCAACCATCTCCTGTGGACAATAGGCAGGAACACCTAACCGAACCTTCCTTCTTTGTTGCTGGGGTTGCGGTTGGTTCATCATCTCTATGATTGATCCATCCAATGTATGTTCCACCTCGGATGGAGAAAACTCCTTATGCATATAGGAGAATGGATTGAGCACATATTTCGACCCTTTGGTCGCTTCATACAACTGACTCAATTTCAATGAAATGACATTCTTTTTCTCCTTAACTGCCCCATTGTCGTACACCTTATCCTCAGAAGTGAATACAGGTATTTCACCACTATTAAGATTAAGGATCTGCCACTTCATCTCCTTGCCATCCGCACCCGAAGGTTCTCCTTGGGAAGTGA
Organism: Paludibacteraceae bacterium; assembly: GCA_024401515.1. GTDB lineage: Bacteria > Bacteroidota > Bacteroidia > Bacteroidales > Paludibacteraceae > UBA1181. The sequence goes on from JAKSKY010000001.1 coordinate 7,770, forward strand.
TGATATACAGATTATCTTGTGCGAAACGTTTGTAAAATTCCATACGGGCAGGAAGATCATCGGCCGCCTTTTCAAAAAGCTCCCCCAAAGACAATGCGTCAAAATCCGCCATTTCCTTTGGAACAACCTTCTCTTCCTCCTTATTGGTTGTTTGTGGTTCTGACACTTGAGGGTTCAACACCTCCGACTCTTTCACGATGTTTTCAGGCGCACTATTTTCCTTATTCTCCTTTTTTTTCTTGAAGAAATCAAATATTCCCATACTGTTTATACGATATATAAATAAAACTCAATTATAAGAAAATGAACAACAACAATATATTCACCACACAAATGACACTATAGCCCAACAACAAATCCTTGAGCAATTTCTTTCCAGAGAAGAAGGTTCCATAGGCCCACTTCACCACATTATTGCTAATGATCGCCTGGAAAGCGGCTAAAATCAACAAAGAGGCTTCCACCGAATGAGTGGATTGGAATAGGTTAATAATGAATGGATTAATATCCGTCACACCCACAATGATGGATAGAATACGAAGACCACTGTCACCAAAATATATCAATGCGTAATGGGTCACCAAAGTGAAGGCGATGAACAAGAAGGCAAATAGAATCGCCACCTTAAATTCAAGCGGATTCTTCTCCTCCTCCTCAACTTGCTCAACCGCACCAGCAACTTGAGTCTTTCTCTTTTTCATATAAAAGAATCCTGCCACTAAGGCGGAAACGACTATCATGATACCGAAAAGATGCCAGTAACGTTTCATCAAATCCATGTTGAATATACCCAACAGAATCATCATCTTAAAATACATCATGGTGATCGCACAGAAAATAGCGGAGACATACTCTGACAAATCCCCGTTCTTATCCTTGGCCTTCTTTGCAAGAATGATGCAGGTGGCCGTACTACTATAGATACCGCCCAAAATACCTGTCACAATAACACCGGCATCCTTGAAGATATACTTCTTCACCAAATAGCTGGCATACGAAATACCTGAAATCACGACGGTCGCCAGCCAAATCGAATATGGGGTCAAACCTGTCCCTTCGATAATTTCCACCTTGGGCAATATAGGCAAAATCACACCGGCTATGATCATAAACTTCGCCAAATTGATGAACTCCTCATCGTTCATCGTCTTCGTGAATTGGATGAATTTATCCTTCATCTCAGTCAAGATCAGAACCGCCACCACAATGACGATAGCCATCCATGGTTCCTTTTCATAGACGATCGGCGCCAAACAATAGGTGATTAGGGCAATCATGATGGATGTGATGCCATAAGATCCCTTTTTGAATATCTTATGGACATAGTAAACTACCAAAAGCATTGAGAGTGTGGCCCCACCACAAAGGAAAGGAATCAAACTGCCAGATCCGGCCAAATAGAGGATATAACCTAAAATACCGATCAATGTAAAAGTGCGGTCCGAACCGAAGGTATGAACGATTTCATCCTCCTTGGAATAGAGTTTTCTCTGTGAAAGACCAATCACCAACGACATCAACGCCACTACAACGAATTTGACCAAATCCGAGGAAAGAATATCTGTTGTTTCCATACTATTAGACTTTACAGGGCCTAAGCATAAACATTCGCCCTAATTAATATTACCGTTCCCCTCGAAGGAGAATTCGAATGGAGTTAATAAAAGTACGGAAAATAAATGGATAGCGCAAACATTTCAGTAGAAAACAATCTAAAAAATAGATTGGGCGAATCACATAATCAAACAAATTCTTCCTCCATCTTTACAAAACAGATTAGGGAAACGACAGATTACCGCATATACCTGCTTGCTGCTGACCGGATTCCCATCTTTACGGATATGCAACCGATGGGCATTTATGTAGTCGGCAATCTGATCCGTCGTCATGCCATGACCGCTATTCGCTAAAGAAAAAACTATGGCCTCCTCGATTTTCATAAGCTAAGCTCTTATGGCGCAACAAAGAATGGAGAAGAGGACTATGGAGAGGACAACAACTATCTGGTAGATGTCACGTACCGCATATCCGCTTTCGGTCACACTTCCTTCGGGAAGCGTTGTTAGATGGACTGGATAACGTTTCAGCGCCATGCGCAATCCATAATAGGAAAGGGAGCCCAAGAAAAGTCCCAATACCATGCCACAGCAAATATCCAACGGGAAGTGGACCCCTAGATAGATGCGGGAATAAGAGCATAACAATGCCCAAATAGCCGCCACAACCGTATAGAGACGATTTTTCAGTATCAAAGAGGATAAAATCATGAAACCGAATGAGTTAGCTGCGTGCGAAGAAGGGAATCCGAATTGTCCGCCCCTGTATTCGTGCACATATGACAACAAATCCATGACAAAAGGGTCCCGACTTGGGCGCAATCTCGCTATGCTAGGTTTTAAAAGCGACGAAGAGATCTGGTCGCAAAGCGCAAACATGACAATAACAGATAATAACACATAAAACACCTCCTTTTTTTTGTTTTTAGCGACCACATAAAAGAAGGTGGCCAAGACAGGCATCCAAACCAAGATGTCGGAAACCATCCATAAGAAGGTGTCTAAAAAAACGGAATGGTTACTCCCCATATTGAGAGCAACCATCGCATTCCTATCCCACTCTATGATCGAATCTATCATGGGTATCAATAAGCGTCTTCCGCCTTCATGACAAGACGTAGACCAACATACTTCAACTTAGAGGTTGGCAAACTCTTCGCACGGAAAGAGTTTCTGCAATAAAAGGCAGGGTCATCGAAACTACCACCTCTCGCCACTCTTTCGCTACTTGCCAAAGCAGTTGCGGGTCCAGCGGGATCCACTTGCAACGTAGTATCATAATCAGCGTAAACATCCACACACCATTCACGGACGTTACCGCTCATATCATAAAGGCCCAACTCATTAGGTCTTCTCTTTCCTGTCTCTGTGGTCTCCTTTTTGTTATCGTCGCTACACCAACCGACAACCTTCATCGCGTCGCCACCGGAATATTTGTAGGATTGTGATTTCTTACCACCCTTGGCGGCAAACTCCCACTGAGCCTCTGTCGGCATCGCGAAATGTTTTTGGGTCATCTCATTCAACTTGGCGATGAACCTTTGGCAATCATTCCATGAAACGTTTTCCACCGGATACTTGTCGCTGGTTCCCGCGCCTTTGTAATTATCGGAAGGAATGGTATTTAGCACCTTCTTCCACAAGGCTTGAGTCACCTCAAGTTCTCCGATGTAATAATCGGACAGAATCACTTTGTGAACAGGGATTTCATCTCCCCAAAAGTCACGATCTATTGCTGTATCCGCTCCCATCGTGAAGGTATCACCCTCCACAAAAATCATATTGAACTTGACACCCGCCACATCGAATGTCTTCTTTTCTTTGCTGGAGGTATTAGATTCTGGCTCATCCTCATGATTACAAGAAAGGACCATACAGCAAATCAATGATAATATGCATGCCAATCTAATTTTCATAACCCTATAACTCCTATAATTAAAACAACTGTTTCTTTTTATTTGCAATAAGAATATAGTGCGCTTATCTCTTCCGCCCATTTGCTTTCGTCTGGCGTCTCCAATATCATTGGGATACCATCCAATCGCTCATCTTTCATAAGCGCTCTAAATGCGTTTTCTCCAATTTCCCCTAATCCAATGCTTTCATGTCTGTCGACATGTGAACCAACTCCCTTCTTTGAATCGTTCAAATGCATCGCCCTCAAATAAGAGAGCCCGACTATTTCGTCGAAACGGGAGAGCGTATTGGCAACACCCTCTTCGCCTCGCATATCATAACCAGCAGCCATCGCGTGACAAGTGTCGATGCAGACTCCTACTCTGCTTTTATCCTCCACCCTGTCAATGATATAAGCAAGTTCCTCGAATGTGTTGCCGACATTGCTGCCCTGACCAGCCGTATTCTCTATCACCGCACAAACACCTTGTGTCTTATTCAATGTGATATTGATCGATTCGGCGATTCTGGCGAGACATTCCTCCGTTGAAATCTCCTTCAGAGAACTGCCTGGATGGAAATTAAGCATCGTTAATCCCAACTGCTCGCAACGTCGCATTTCATCCAAAAACGAAGCTCTCGATTTCTCGATGCCCTCCTCTGATGGATGACCCAAATTGATTAGATAACTGTCATGAGGCAATATTTGGTCACTTGTGAATCCCATCTCGGCGCAATTCTTCTTAAATGCGGCGATACTCGCCTCACTCAAAGGCACCGAAACCCATTGTCTTTGGTTCTTCGTGAAAAGCGCAAACGCCTTAGCGCCTATCGCCAAAGCATTCTTTGGCGCATTTTCAACACCACCGGAAGAACTCACATGTGCTCCTATATGTTTCATAATCATCCCTATCTTATCAATCACTTAAGGGCAAAAATATGTTTTTTTTTCTAAAAAGTATATTTTTTTCAAAAAAATTTCGCGCCGTTTTTTCCTAACACACTGATTATAAGCGAATACTTTAATCAAGAAAATTAATGCAAAATTTTAAATATCAACTCCTTCAGCAGTTCTCCGTCATTAGCTGAAATATTACCCACGCCCTTCGCCATCGCATCGTATGTACGCAACAAAGAAATGATTTCCATGGTCTTTTTCGGTTTGAAATTCATAGCAGCCGAAGCATATTGCTTCACAAAAAATGGATTGATCTTCAATTCCGCAGCCACATCTTTATCATTCTTATAATTGGTACCTGGAATATTCGGCATGTAATGGTAAACCATCAAATTGGAAAAAGAGGAAAAGATGGTGGTGATGGTTGGGATAATGCTAAAGCTTTTGGACTTAGCCATCTGCAAAGAGATGAGGTTGCACCTTTGCACATTTCTGGCAAATAACGCGTTCACCAATTCGAAAGCGTTGAAATCCTTGCTAATACCAATATTACGTTCCACCAAATCACAAGAGATCGATTTGCAATCGGCAGGCTTAGAAACCAATAATTTGTCTATTTCATTGGCTACCTTCTGCAAATCATTGCCTAGGTGCTCAGCGATCATCAGCTTAGCCTTGGGTTCAACACTCATTCCCCTCTCCTTCAAATAGCTCTCGACGAAATCAGGAACTTGGTTGTCATACAATTTTTCAAAGGTAAACAAAGCCTTCTCCTTCTCAAGATCCTTGGTGATCTTCTTTCTCGCATCCAACTTCTTCCCTTTGAAGCAGAAAACAATGATGGATGAGGGCATTGGTTTTTGCAAGTAGAGGCTTAAATCATCCACGGAAGGCATCTTTTGCGCCTCCTTCACCACCACAAGACGGTTGGGGGCACCCATAGGGAAAGACCTTGCCAAATCAATCACCTTACGCACATCCACATCTTGGCCATAGACCACGTTTTGATTGAAATCGCGCTGTTCCTCCTCCAATACATGCTCAATCATGTAATTGGAAATCAAATCAATATAATATGGCTCCTCCCCTTGTAGGAAATACACGGGCTTGAACTTCTTTTCGGAAATCTCGGAAAGAATAGTGCGATAATCGATTGCCACTTTTGCCATAATTGATTATTTTTGCAATTGCAAAGATAAGTAAAAATGTTTGAACTGAACTTACCCAAATATACATTCAAAACAAAAAGCGAAAAAGAGGGGCTAACCATCTTTGACCGCTGCCGTCAAAAATATGTAGCTTTAACACCTGAAGAATGGGTAAGGCAGAATATGGTCGAGTACCTTATCCAAGCCAAAGCGTTCCCTGCGGCCAGAATCGCCAACGAAGTGACCGTCAACATCAACGGCATGAAAAAGAGAAGCGATTCGGTCATCTACGACCGGGAGATGCGACCTCGTATCATTGTGGAATACAAAGCGCCTACCGTCAAAATAACCCAAAAGGTATTTGACCAAATCGCCACCTACAATTTCGAGCTGGACGTTGACCTCCTCATCGTCTCCAATGGATTGCAGCACTACTGTTGCAAAATGGACAAAGAGAACCGTAAATATTTTTTTCTGAAAGAGATACCTAATTACAACCAATTGAATTGGGAATCAACTAACACATGACAATCATGCGACATCTAAAATCGCTCTTCCTATTCTCTCTTTTGCTTCTCCGCATATCCACCTGTTGGGCCACAGAGCACAAATTGTATGGAACCGTTGTCGAGAAAGAGAGTTGGAGCAAACTCCCTGAAGTATCCATTATCGTCAACCAAAGCGATGCGGCCATCACAGACAAGAATGGCAAATATAGTTTCATGTTGCCTGACGGAGAATACACGGTCGAAGCGGAATTCATAGGCTATAAAACCATCACCAAGAAAGTCACCATCAACGGCAAGGATGTTAAACTGGACTTCCACATGGAGACTGACTTCGAGGAGTTGGACGAAGTGATGGTCTCCAAATACAAAGAAGACGCCAATGTGACAAATGCCACCATCGGTGTTCAACGCATAGATGCGGAAGCCCTCAAAAAGATGCCGTCTCTCATGGGAGAGACGGATGTCATAAAGGTCATCCAAATGTTGCCCGGCGTACAAAGTGCGGCGGAGGGAGGTTCCGGTTTCAGTGTAAGAGGAGGTAAAACAGACCAAAACCTTATATTGTTAGATGACGCCTCCCTATACAACGCATCCCACATGATGGGTTTCTTCTCTATATTCAACAATGATGTTGTCAGCGAAGCCACCCTGTTAAAGGGAGACATCCCCGCACAATATGGAGGACGTCTAGCATCCGTACTGAAGGTAGAGACCAAAGATGGCTTCCCTACCCGTTTCAACGGAGCCGGCGGCATCGGTTTGATTTCAAGCCACTTCATGCTGGACATTCCCATCCAACCCATCCGAACCAGCGTCATGGTAGCCGCCAGACGTTCGTACGCCGATCTATTCCTGCCACTCTCCAGCAACGAAGCATTAAAGGAGACTAAACTCTTCTTCTACGACATGAACGCAAAGATCTGCCATAAAATCAACGGGAAGAACAGATTATACTGGAGCGGTTACATGGGAACCGACAAGTTGGGTATGAACGGAAAGATGGACCTTCGATTTGGTAACACCAACACAACCCTTCGTTGGAACCATATCCACAACAACAACACCAACTCCAACCTAACCGTTATCGGCACGCGCTATAACTACAACATCAACGTCTATCTTGCGCCCTATGACTGCGACATCGACGCATGGACCAAAGATTGGACTATGAAATATGATTGGAAACACAAAACTCAAAACAACAATACCATCACAGCTGGCGCATCCACTGCCATACATAGGTTCAACCAGGGATCCTTAACCTCCAATCAGGAGGAGAACTATGGATTCAGCCTCTTTGACAATACCATTATGGAGACGAGAAAGGCCTTGGAACATGGTATTTATGGAGCTTATGAGGCTGAAATCACCCCTCGCTTCACCTTAAAAGCGGGACTTCGTTTATCCATGTTCCAAAACATTGGAGAGGAGACCTTCTATCTAATGGACGAACAACACAAATGCGTCGACACGATCCATTACGGAAAAGCGGAGATATTCCATACAGAGATCCATCCGGAGCCTAGGTTGGGTCTTCTTTACAAACTGAACGCATCCTCTTCCTTGAAAGGAGCCTACACCAGAACCATACAATATGCCCAAGTAGCCAGCAACTCCACAGGAGGTCTGCCGTTCGACATCTGGTTCCCGACAAGTCCCAACATCAAACCACAAAAATGCGACCAATGGTCTGTGGGTTATTTCAAGAATTTTGCGGAAAACAAGTTTGAAAGTTCCGTTGAGTTATTTTATAAAAACATGTACAACATCATCGATTTCAAAGACGAAGCCTCCATTTACGGTAACGAAAAGGTAGACGGGGATGTTCGTACAGGAAAAGGAAAATCCTATGGATTGGAGGTCTTGTTCAGAAAGAATACAGGGAAATTGACAGGATGGCTCAGTTATACCTATTCCCATGCGGTACAAACGGTGGAAGAGATCAATTTCGGAGAACAATACCGCTCCCCTTTCGACCGTCCTCACAACATCACGGCCGTATTAAGCTATGATTTCCATAAGAGATGGAACGCAACAGCCAGTTGGGTCTTTCTCAGCGGCCAACCCTGCACCAATCCATACGGCAAATATACGGTGGATAACGTATCCTACGCTATTTACACGGGCTATCGTAACAGGAGCAACTATCCTAACTACCATCGCCTAGATCTATCCCTTACCTTCAAAACCAAACCTAAGAAGCGTTGGGAAGGCGAATGGAACCTATCGGTCTATAACGCATACGCTAGGCACAACACATGGGCGGTCATCTTCTCTCAAGGAGAAAACCACTCCATTGAGACCACCAAGGTCTATCTATTCTCTTTTGTACCATCCATTTCCTATAATTTCAAATTCTAATGAGAAAATTATTCTTCCACATATTATTGAGTTTGACAGCCCTAACAAATTTCGCTTGTCAAGAAGATATCATCCTAGACACGGAAGAGGGCGAGGCTAAAATAGGCATCTATGGCGGCATCACCACCGATCTGAAGCGCCATACCATCACGATCAGCCGCACCTCTAGTTTCTACTCCCAAGAGGAGATCGATATGATATCCGACGCTGAGGTCCGCATCATCGACCAAACGGTTGACGACACGCTGTTCTTGAAAGAGACGGAGAGAGGCGTATACGCTACGGAGGAGGTGGCTGGTTCTATCGGCCATACCTATCGCCTAGAGGCTGATATTAAAGAGAATGGGCAGATCCTTCACTTCGCGGCCAAAAGCGCCATCGACTCCTTTCCGCCTAACATTGATTCCATACAAGTCCATACTTTCACTATGCTAGACATAGAGATGGAAGAGACCTACAAGATTTGCCCCTTCTTCCAATCTAGTCAACGGAACATCTATTATCTTTTCGATCTGAAAATCAACAATTATTGTTATACAGACACATTAACGAAGAAGGCGAAACTCCACTTGGGTTCACTCAGCGGATTGTATTACAACGGCAAAGAGATGGCCTTGATATACAAAGACCTCAACATCTATCCCAACGGACTATTCAACCTAGACCAGACCATGGAAGAGGAGACTCTCCATGTCGGAGACACCATATCCATAGACATACACAATGTGCCTAGCGGTTATTACAAATACATAGGAGATATCACAGGCAGTATCGGTAGCAACCCATTGATGGGCAGTCCAACCAATGTCAGAACCAACATTGTGGGCAAAGAAAAAGAGGCTGTCGGGTATTTCTACGCAGCCTCTTCCGTACATTTCAGACAAATCATCCAATCGCTTCCTCTAAAGGAATAGATTGATGCTCCGCACGGAGCAAATCCGTCACCATCTTAACTGGTGAGAAGGTCTCTATCGGCACCTCCACGAAGATTGTGTTCCAATCAGACATGGCTCCGTTCCATAGGCCAGGAAGCTCCAACGCCTTGAGCGATTTGCCATTCTTGGATTTCATGGAGATAAAACCTGTATTAGGATCCACAAACTTTGTGAGGTCATATTTTTCATTCTTATAATTCTTCACGCCACATACCAAATCTACTGGATTGAAGTGAGTAGCACCATTGAAAATTGCCATCTGCTCCTCATTGCTCTTATCGAACTGTGAACTCTCCAAGATTTGGGCTGAAACCGTTCCATTCGGATTTTGGCACAAATAAGGACCGCCACCAGGCTCGCCCTCATTTTTCACCATACCACACACACGCAATGGACGATTCAAGACCATCTTCAAGTAGGCGATCTTGTCCGCCTTGGTCTCCATCAAATTGAACTTATTGGTAATGCACAATTTCTTTTGGCAAAAATCGAGCATCTTCTGCAATAAATCATCAGAAATGGAGGTGCTATTCTCCAAAGCGCTTTGGTATTCGAATATTGTCTTTTGATATTTCACCAACAGACCGGCTAAAACCACCTTATTTTCGATGGTAGGCTGCTTAAAGACATCAGGTGATACATTGTCAATGTTTTTGATAAATACGATGTCCGCATCGATCGCATTCAAGTTCTCGATCAGTGCGCCATGACCACCAGGTCTAAATATCAACGAACCATCGCTGTTACGCATAGGTTCGTTATGCTCATCCACAGCCACTGTGTCGGTGGAAGGATTCTGCACAGAGAATGATACATTGAAAGAGGCTCCATAACGATATGAGAGACTCTCCTCTTTACTCTTCAATAAAGATTGGAAGAATGGCATATGCTCCGGAGAAACCGTAAAATGAAGATTTACCTCTCCCTTCTTGTTTTTCGCATACAACGCACCCTCGACGAAATGCTCCTCAAATGGAGTGCGCGCACCCTCTTCATAAGCATGGAAGAGAAGCAATCCTTTGGGAAGGAATCCATAATTCAATCCCTTTTTATCCAACAAATTCTTCACAACGTCCAAATATCTGCCTCTCTCACGCAACGTGACCGCATCCAACCCCTCGTTTCTTTTACACTTGGCATTCAACGCGTCTATGAAAGCAAAACGCTCTAGACATTCAAAGAACTTACGTTCCGTCTCATTTTCCAATTCGTTCTTTCCCCTCTCCAAGAATTCAAACAATGCCTTAAACATACGGCTGGCAGCACCAGACGCAGGCACAAACTTCACCACCTTCTTGTCGAGATTCAAGTATTCACGCCATAGATCTATACATTCGCTTCGTTCAGAGTCATCCAAAACGGATACGGCATCAGACACTACTGCTGGGCGCTCAACCTTCATATAAGGAAAACCATTTCTGAATCGAGTCAATTGCTCCTCGAACTTTTCCTCAGAAATACCTTTATCTTGCAATATTTTCACATCTACATCCGTCATCATCTTCGCTCATTTAAATTTCTGCTAATATACCAAATCCATTTGTATTTGTCAAATGTTTTTTGTGTTATTTTTGCAGAACCAATAAAAAAAAGCAGAAATCATGCAGGGTGAAAAAAGATATTCCGATTACTCGACCTATCTGAATCATATATTTCCGCAAAAGATGCAGAAAATATCCGTAAACGGAGGTTTCTCTTGCCCCAATCGGGACGGAAAGATATCCACAGGAGGTTGCACATTCTGCAACAACCACACCTTCCATCCCGATTATTGCCAACCGGACAAAAGCATCACCCAACAGTTAGAAGAGGGAATCGCCTTCTTTAGCAGGAAATACAAGAGTATGCGTTACCTCGCCTACTTCCAATCCTACACCAACACCTACGGCGAAACAGATAAAATCATCGCTAAATATGAGGAGGCACTCGCCCATCCTTCCGTGGACGGACTCATCATAGGCACCAGACCGGACTGCATGGCGGATGATCTATTGGCCTATCTTTCGCAAAAAGCGCGACAGAAATACATCATGGTGGAATATGGGGTGGAATCCACCTGTGACGAGACCCTACGTCTTATCAACAGAGGTCATACATTCGCCACCGCGCAAGCGACCATCCGCAAAAGCGCGGAGGCACAAATACACACGAGCGCCCATTTGATATTGGGCCTACCCCAAGAGGATCGATCCACCATGCTATCCCACGCAAAAGCGCTAGGAGAACTTCCTTTAGAAACGATCAAACTCCACCAACTACAAATAATCAAAGGGACCGCAATGGAGAAGCAAATCATTGAACATCCCGAATGGTTCCATCTTTTCGATGCGGAGGAATACATTGAACTCATCATCGATTTTCTCGAACTACTACCTCGGGAGATAATCGTAGAAAGATTCGTCTCCTCCTCCCCCAAAGAGTTATTAATCGCCCCAGATTGGGGGCTTAAAAACTATGAATTCACCGCCAAATTGGAGAAGCGGTTGAAGGAACGGGACAGCTGGCAGGGAAAACTTTTCGAAAAGAAATGACGAATTTTCAAAAATGAGCGAAGAATATTCGCGGAAAAAATGTAAATTTGCAAAATTTTTCACAGGTAGAAGAAAAGTAACAATAAGATATCGTAGTATGGCCAAGATTCTAAATGACGTGTCAAGAACATTCGGAGAATACCTTCTTATTCCCGGATTGACGACAAAAGAGTGTATCCCGAGCAACGTGTCGCTCAAAACACCGCTTGTAAAATACAAGAAGGGTGAAAAATCAGCTATCAACCTAAACATTCCGTTCGTTTCCGCTATTATGCAAGCGGTTTCCGATTCAGGACTTGCGATTGAGTTGGCAAGAAATGGAGGTCTATCCTTCATCTTCGGTTCTCAACCTATCGAGTCTCAAGCGGAGATGGTTAGAAAAGTGAAAAACTTCAAGGCAGGTTTCGTCATCAGCGACACCAACGTAAAGCCTGACACCACATTGGCTGAGGCGATCAGATTGATCGGTCAAACTGGCCACTCCACCATCGGTGTAACATCAGACGGAACTCCTAACGGTAAGTTGGAAGGTTTGTTGACAAGCCGTGACTACCGCGCGGACAAGGAGGATCTTTCCGCTCCTGTATGCAAATTCATGACTCCATTCGAGAAGTTAACTGTCGGAAAGTTGGGCATGACCCTTTCCGAGGCTAACCAAATCATTTGGGAGCACAAATTGAACACTTTGCCTATCGTTGACGACAAGGGCAATTTGAAATACTTCGTATTCAGAAAAGATTACAACAGTCATCACGAGAATCCAAACGAGTTGTCTGACTCAGACAAGAAGTTGTTGGTGGGTGCCGGTATCAACTCCCGAGACTATGAGCAACGCGTTCCTGCCTTGGTAGAGGCTGGTGTTGATGTACTTTGCATCGACTCTTCAGACGGTTTCTCAGAGTGGCAAAAAGATACCTTGGCATGGATCAAGGCAAAATATGGCGACAAGGTGAAGTGTGGTGCTGGAAACGTAGTTGACGCTGACGGTTTCAACTACCTCGTAGAGGCTGGCGCTGATTTCATCAAGGTAGGTATCGGTGGTGGTTCCATCTGTATCACCCGTGAGCAAAAAGGTATCGGTAGAGGTCAAGCTACTGCCCTATTGGATGTAGCAAAGGCTAGAGACGAATATTTCCAAAAGACTGGTATCTATGTGCCAATCTGTAGTGATGGTGGTCTAGTTCAAGATTATCACATGGTTTTGGCGTTGGCAATGGGTGCTGATTTCTTGATGATGGGTCGTTATTTCGCTCGTTTCGACGAGTCTCCAACTAAGAAGCTCACCATCGGCAACAGAATCGTGAAAGAGTACTGGGGCGAGGGTTCTAACAGAGCAAAGAACTGGCAACGTTACGACATGGGCGGAAACGCGGCGCTTAAATTCGAAGAGGGCGTTGATAGCTACGTTCCATACGCAGGTAAGTTGAAGGATAACTTGAACCAAACATTGGGCAAGATGATCTCCACCATGTGCAGCTGCGGTTCAACCACTATTCCAGAGTTGCAACAAAAGGCAAAGATCACCATCGTATCTTCCACTTCCATCATCGAGGGTGGTGCGCACGATGTCATCTTGAAGGAGCAAGGATAATTTCAAGACTCCTATATACAACAAAAAAGGCATACATTTGTATGCCTTTTTTTGTTACCTGACATCCGAATACCATTTCATACCCGAATCTTCATTACAATCTTTTTGGTCATTCCCTCGCCTAAAATAGGCATGTGGCCATCTTGTGGAAAGAAGATCACAAAGGAGCCTACCCGCAAATCCAATGTGGTCGCTAGCGGAGCATCGTAGAAAGCAATGTCTTTACCCTCTCTCACCTCCACAGGACTACCCAACAAAGAACGATCAATATAACCGACCTTTTCGTTCGCAGTCAAAGGAATCTGAATGTCGATATACTCGTCATGCGTCTCATAACGAGCTTCCTCCACAGGTCGCAAAGAGACTTCATCCACATTAATATACATATCCTCATCCACAATGATTTTCCCCTTGGTCAACTGGGAGAAATCCAATTTCTTTAAGCAATTGAAAGCCTTTGGGAATCGCGGATGAAGCGAGACATACATCGTTAGATTTTCGAGAGAATCTATGACCATCGATTATTTCTTGAAATAACGGTTAAACAAGCCCTCAAATCCCTTACCGTGACGAGCCTCGTCCTTAGCCATCTCATGAACGGTATCGTGGATAGCATCCAAATCCAACTTCTTCGCGCGAGCAGCGATACGCATCTTATCCGCGCAAGCACCTGACTCTGCGTTCATACGCTTCTCCAAGTTAGTCTTGGTATCCCAAACTACATCACCCAAAAGTTCAGCGAACTTAGCAGCGTGCTCAGCCTCTTCCCAAGCATATCTCTTGAATGCCTCAGCCACTTCTGGATAACCCTCACGGTCTGCTTGACGGCTCATAGCAAGGTACATACCAACCTCTGTGCACTCGCCCATAAAGTGAGCGTTCAAATCCTTGATCATCTCCTCGTCACAACCCTTTGCGACGCCAATCACGTGCTCTGTCACGAAAGACAATGGAGCGCTCTCGTCCAACTTTTGGAACTTGTTTGCAGGAACCTTACATTGAGGGCACTTCTCTGGTGCAGCGTCTCCCTCGTGAACATAACCACATACGGAACAAATGAATTTTGCCATAATTATAAATCTTTTAAATATTAATAGTTAGAATTAGTTTCAGCTTCGTTGCACGCCTCGCAAAGGCCATGCAGATAGACTAGAACCTCTTTCACGGACAGTCCCTTGGGAACATCCACCTCAGGCGCATTCTTGAGATCCAAATCAGCCACGCAACCGCAACGAGAACACAAAAAATGCGCATGCGGATGGGTATAGCCATCAAATCTCGCGTTCTTATGGTCAATAGATAGATACAGAACAGCTCCCTTCTCGTGAAAGTGTTTCAGTGTATTGTAAACTGTTGTCTTTGACAACGTGGGAATCGACTCCTTCAGGTTCTCAAAGATCTCATCAGACGTAGGATGGGTACGATGCGACAAGAGATATTCCATGATGGATAATCTCTGCGCCGATGGCCTAATGCCATATTTCACCAAATGGTCATATGCTCTCATCCTACTACAAAATTTGTAATGATTACAATTTTATAACGATTACAAATATACAATTATTATACAATCCGACAAATTATTCAGGGAAAAATCTTATCTTTGCCACGTTAATTAAAAGATAAATGTTTCTAATCAATCTAAAGTATGAAAACGAATGTAAAAGGCAAATGGGCCCTTGTTACAGGAGCTAACCGCGGAATCGGTTACCGTGTAACCAAATTCATGGCATCTCAAGGTTGTAATTTGATTCTACACAGCCGCAGTTTGGAGCACACCCAAAAGGTTTGCGAAGAGGTGAAGGCTATGGGTGTGGAGGCTTACTGCGTAGCAGCGGAACTTTCCAACCCAGTTGAGGTGGAGAAGATGATCCAAGAGATCAAGGCAAAGGGCACACAAGTGGACCTATTGTTCAACAACGCGGCGGTACAAATCGCTTACCGCACTGAGTATTTCAAAACTCCAGTAGAGGACTACTCTACCAGTTTCCACATCAATACCATCGCTCCGATGATGTTGTGCTACGCTTTCGTCCCAGATATGATCAAGCGTGGATTCGGTCGTGTCATCAACACAACCAGCGGTATCAAGAACGAGCCACAACAAGCAGGCTACTCCGCAAGTAAAGCTGCCCTTGACAAGGTAACAACCGATTTGGCAGGCACTGTGGATGGAACAGATGTGATCATCAGCTTAGCTGATCCAGGATGGTGCAGAACCGATTTAGGAGGACCTAAGGCTCCTAACGATCCAGACTCCGCTATTCCAGGTATGGTACTAGGCGCTTTCGTCAACGACAAGAAGAGCGGTAGATTCTTCTCCGCGCAAGATTATGCGGGCTTGACGCTTGACGAGGCTTTAGCCAAACTGAAATAATCAGTTAATTCACACAAAACAAAAAGCAAAAGAAAAGGCAGCCAATTCTGATATGAACCCCGAAAGTTAGACAAAAAACTTTCGGGGTTTATTTATGACACAAAGAAAGAAACACTCGTATGCGGATAGATTGAAATATATGCATATGCTTGAAGATGGATATTCCAATGGCTATATCCACAAACATTATGGCATAGGACATAGTTTATTGTCTGTGTTATGGAGACGATATCAAAAAGAAGGTTGTGCTGTTCTGAAAAAGAAAACATCCACAAGGGCCACAGCAAAAATAAAACTCAAAGCGATCCTTGACTATGAGAAAAAACATTTACCTTTGGTGGATGTGATGTCGAAGTACGACATTAGCGAGAGTGCTCTATTAGCCTGGTGCCGGAAGTATCATTCAGGTGGCGTAGAGAGCCTTCGCAAGAAAGGAACTAAAGTCAGACCACCAGTTATGGGCAGACCAAAGAAAAAGACAGTAGAGGAAATGACTGAACTTGAGCGACTCCAAAAAGAGAACCAGGAGCTCAAAACAGAGATTGCCCTACTAAAAAAAGTGAGAGCCTTAGTAGAGGAAAGGAATGCCCGACTAAGAGAGATTGGGCACGGGCCATCGAAGAACTAAGGCGAGGAGGCCATCTTTATTAAATAATTCGACTCGTTTTTTTGAGTCTTATATAAAAGATTTTAAACTAAATTTAAACAATTTCTTAATCTTTTTATATATGAATACAGAAGAATCGCAAAATGTTGCAAATGTGAGTGCTGAACAATGGGCTGAGGCAAAAAAGATCGCACAGGATTTTATTGTGAATAAAAATGCCTCCGCACCTTGGACCATCAACAAATTGGTAGAGTGTGGATTTGAAAAAAGTGTCGCTGAATCAGTGGTTGAGTCTATCATGGTGCCAATTCTAAAGAAGAAGGCTGCCGATGAGGCTGCTAGTCAGGATTTGCTTTGGGGAGCTGTCGCCTTGTTTGGTGGAACAGGTCTTTTGATTGTGGAATTGATGTTCATGCCTAAAGTACATATCATTTTGTTCTTGGCGCCAGTATATGGTATCTACAGACTGATCAAGGGAATTTTTGGGAAAGTAAAGAAATAAGGTGATGTTGACGTTGAGCGAAGTCTAATGCACGGAGGTTCAACATATACGGAATTATCAGACTTAAATCCACATCGATTGGTCCTTTTGTCGTAATTATCCGATAAAGGGGAATCCGAACAATCTCTAACAAACATGAGAATACTATTTTTATTTCTTTCGATTATAGTCTCGCAAGCAATATTCTCCCAGGTTAAAGAACTATATCCAACCAAGGTGGAGAAACTTCCTTTTACAGCACACACTAAGGTTCAATATTGAAATGTGAATACCAAGGGATGGTTTGGGTAGATTTCATCCATCAATTTTGAAAACTAAAAAAGTAAAACTTATGAATAGGATAAAGCGTTTTTTACTGGCAATATGCGGACTGGTTGCTGTTGCTAATACCAGCGCGAAGGAGTATGAGGTGAGAACTACCTGTCCGGAAAGTGTCAAGTTGGGAGAATCTTTCAAGATTGCGTACCAGCTTGCAGTTGATAGTTTGCAGAATAAAGCTACCATCGGCAAGGTTAATGTGGAGAATGGTCAGATCACATACGGGCCTAAGATGGCCACCTCTACGAACGTTAGTGTGATTGGTGGCAAGTTTTCAAAGAATACTACCTATACATTCAATTTAGCCATACAAGCCAATGACAAGGATGTTGTCATCGAGCCTGTCGATTTTGATGTTTTGCTTTCAGATTCGGTGGTTGGCCATGCCAAGTCAGAAAGACTTGTGGTAAAGGTTGATTCTGTAGGAGAAGTAAAAAGGGAACAAATAATTGAATACGACAGCATCAAACCAGATGACATATTTGTCAAATGGGAATGCAGTAGAGACAAAATTACGTTAGGCGATACCATACAATGCGTATGCAATTTATATTATGATGTTTCCGGTTTGGATGTAGTTCATTTTGAAATGAGCAATTTCGATGATTGTCTAGTTCTTTGTGATACCATGGGAAATTCGGATGAGAGAACAAAAAAGGTTAATTTAAATGGCCGGGAATATGACTGTTATACTTTGCTCCGGTATGTTTTGAAACCATTGAGGACAGGTACATTCAGCGTTGATGGCGGGGAAGCGACATTGGCAGTGCGTGTCAGGGAAAAACCCAAGAAAAACGCTATCTTTCCGGATGTTTTTTTTACAGTGTACCATAAAAAAGTGGAATATCAAACGAGGGTGGCTGGAGCCTCATTTAAAGTGAAGGGCAAGACAAAGCCAATCAAGAGTCAGCGGGTAAAAGGGACGGATGATGTCTATCTCTTGTGTAAGATGTCCCTATCTATGAATACTTTGGATTTCACGCCTGACCGTAAAGGTGCAGTTGCCAATTTTGCGGAGTCATGGTTCAAGAAGGTAGAGCACAGTGGATATGCGACATTCGCATCTTGTATCGGGACAATTTCCAAACCGAACGAGAAGCCAAGCAAAATAGACACCTCAATTAGTTGCGATCGTCCGGGTACCGCAACAGGAGACGCATTGCTCAAGTTGTCAGAGTCTGTGGAGAAGTGTAAGGATATTATTATCATTACAGACGGTCCAAGTAATACAGGGCGTTTCTCTCTAAATACAGCCTTGGAGATTGTCCGCAGCAAGGGCATACGTGTCAGCTTTGTCTATGTGAATTCAGGTACAGATAAGGTTGATTACATGATAGATGGTAAAAAGGAGAGCTTGGGTAATTATACCCTCAAAGAGAAGGATATCAACAAGATACGAGAGGCAGTTGAGTCCACAGGCGGTATATTCGTTGAGGCTAAGAGTAATGATGAATTGCTTGGACTCTTACCACAGTTGAAGGCGTTGGTCTCTTCAAAGAGGGAATGTCCGAAAGCCGATGGTTGTCTTTATGACGCAAAACTGGTGAAGGAGGGTCTGGAGCTCTTGAAGGAGGAGTGATGCGTGGTCTTTTGCGGGCGGCCATAAGGGCCTCATTAAGAATAGAAAAACGATGCGCAAGGATAGCCGAGTTTATTAAGTAAAGAACGGAATGAAACGAATAATTATCAATGCGGACGACTTTGGTCTTCATAAGGAGGGCGATCTTCATATTGCTCGCTTTATGGAGAGAGGATTTGTTTCAAGCACTTCGGTGGTGGCCAATGGGACGGATTTAGAGAGTGTGATTCAATGGGTCAAGTCGTTCCCCGATATTTCATATGGGATACATCTGAATCTCACGGATGGTGCGCCATTGACTCAAAGCCAATTGCTTTTGGATATGGGTTTTTTCAAGGAGATCAATGGGAAAGTGCTATTCAATGGTAGACAATTCGCACGCGAATGGTTGACGAAAGAAGAGCGAAAGGATATCTTTACGGAGTTGGTGGCGCAAGTTAGTCGGTTGCGAGATTTAGGAATCGAATTATCTCATATGGATAGCCATCATCATATACATACCGCATACTTCATGTATCCTATATTGCCGGATTTGTGCGATAAGGTAAAACTTTATAAGGTGCGGAACATAAGGAATTGTTATAGTCGTTTTTCGTTGACGCAAAAAGTCAGAAAACTGTGGGGAATGGGTCTCCGTATCCAAAATCGGAAGATTCAATTCCCTGATATGTTCTGTGATTTGATGACATATGCACATGCGTTGGAAAAGAATGCCAATGCCTTTTCTGCTGATGAGGTGGTGGAGTTGGAGTGTCATCCAGGCAGTGTAAAATGTAGATTGAAGGAGGAACCATTGTTTGAGAGAGTCCAGGTGGAGCAATGGAGCCAACGACGTCTTATTTCATACAAAGAACTGTGATAGAGGTTGTAAATAAATATTACATACAAAGATTATATGCCCAAGAACTGAAATAGAATGATTGGTGACATGCGGTGTTTTGATTCGACTATTCAAGGAATAATATGCCTTTAAAACTCAAAGTAAAACAATGAAAAAGATTGTGTTTGGTATATTTGTATTGTTGCTCTTTGTGGGAGGATATTGGTTAAAAGTCTGTACTTCAGAAACAATACAAATAAGTGAGAATACAGAGTTAAAATCTAAAGTTAATAGTAATTATATGGAGCAGAATTTATTTTTGAAAGCTGTTGAACAGGATGAAATCATAGCATATTTTTCAGGTGAAGGGGAATATTCTATACATATTCCACGTACTCCTCATTGGGGATATGAGGATAATGGAGAACATTTTTATGCTGAATCCTTTTCGGGAATGGAGTCTTGTGTCGTCAATAATTTAATAAGTGAAGAAAAATTGTATGATGAATTGGATCGAAGTTTTACGAGTTGTTTAAGAAACAATCCTACAATAGATGTATTTTTTGATGTCATATATTAAACACGATCTATCTAATTCACAAAAATGATGAAGATAGCTTCAAAAAGGAGTGGGTCTATTCCGATCATCTTATAGAATCGTTATTGGAAGAAAAAGCAACAAGAAAAAAAGGATTTAGAAAAAATCCAAGAAATACAACGTTTCCTGAATTGGTTTAATGAGAATCAGATGAATGGGAAACTTGGCGAGATTTGTCAATAGCATGGGCGTAATACAATTTAAATTTAAGAATTATGAAAAGCATTGTAACAACTATTATCTCTCTTTTATTAATGGTTCCGGTATTTGCGCAAAATAGTTCAACTACTTCTGAATTAGTTCCTCTATTCGTTGTCAAAACTAGTGTCGAAGGAGGTATGCACGAAATTATTGGTCAAACTGGCAAAGATATTTTTCATATCAATAAAGAGACAGGAGAAGTTAAGTTATTATATTATGAAAAATACATCAATCTCAGTCGTCAGGAATCAAGCGAAGATGTCGCTGAGGCTGGTAAGATTAATTATCAGTTAGTGATATCTTCCAACGAAGTTTATCTTATGAACATTAATACTGGCGTTATTTGGTATTTGAAGAGCGCTGGCCTTACACACTCCAAAGATAAGTTCATTCTGATTACAGAAAAGAAATGATTAAGGATTTTGTTGACACATATCTTGGGGGGAATATTGGGGACTTAAAAAATTTTGATTTCTCTCAACTACAAAGAGATAAGATCTATGGTTGTCCCGGTAGACCATTCGATTGCGATGACACAAATCTTGCTCGTTCCATCTATGTGCTTGTCTATCAGCAAGCTTTCCCAGATCTTTCTATAGAATCTCTTGAAGATGGCAAGTACAGGGGAGATACCATGAACTCCTTCAGGACTTTGATGGGGAAGTTTGTAGATGAACATGCTGCTTGTGAGGATGTGTATGACATACCAGCTGACTTAGCACCCAAAATTCATCGTTTCATACATACCTATCATACCATTGGCAATTTTGTGCCTCTCCCTAACATTAAGACTACAAGGAATCTTAATATGATGCGAAGTATTCTTTGGCATGATTATTTTGACAGATTTTTGATTGAGGTAAAAAATTACCTGAACGAAGAGTTGTATCACGAGAAGTTCACTCCTTTGATGGAGGCCAACCACTTTGCCTTTGGGCAATATAAGGGTACGGAGAATGGATTTGCACGTTTAATTCATCTTCTTATGCTCGATGGTTATTTAGACGATGATGGTTCCATTCATAAGTTCCAGGGGTTAACACTTCGTGGGAAATGGCCGAACGAGCTCTATTTCAATGAGGTTGAGCACTACATTGATTTTTGTACGTCATTGATAGAGGATCGAGCAGAGAAGATTATCGGGATTCTGAAGGATAAAATGCATAATTAGCCCGGTACAATACCGAGCCCATTCTCTTATTAATTAACTTATTTATTAATCTGTCCAACTTTTCGGGGTCACCTCAATTCTCATTGACTGCCTTTTATATTTCTATAAAAGAGGATGGATTTACTTTTCCCCGTCCTTACGCTCCTTGAACTTGATCGCATCGAACAATGCGGTAACCACCACACCGAACATTTGGTTGTTTGAGCGTTGGAAAACATCCGATTTCTTGTTGTTATACAAATCACCGAATCCATAAGAATAACGGAACTCTGCCAATAGATGGAAACGACTACCGATCATCACATCGAAACCGCCTCCGCCGCACAATCCATAATCCATGGATTTATAATCCTCCATGAAACGGGGATCATCCAACTTAAAGGCCTCCTTACGGAGATCATTTTCGGGAATGTTCCACTTCACATCATGGTAATTCATCAAGAACCTTAACTCAGGGCCCAAATTGACGATAAACTTCAACCTACGTTGTCCGAAGTAGATATGCGCTAATATCGGCACATCGATGTAGTCCAACCTACGACCCAAAGAGACATCCTGAAGGTCGATACCATTCACCATCGCGACGCCCAAATCCTCATGGAATTTCTCCTTCCAGCCCGCTTGCGCATAATTCGCCTCCAATTGCACACCAAAATGGTTACGATGAACATATCGGGCCGTAAAACCCCAACGGGTAGCCATATCAAACGATTGATCTCCTAATTCAAAGAGGCGATCCGTCGTATTATGCAAGAAGCTAACTTTCGAGAAATTCAAACCTCCGTTGACACCAAATGAAACAGATTGTTCAAAGTCCCTACGTAACAACTGTCCGTAGGTGACCAAACAAGCTACAAGAGAGAATGTTAGGGTAAGAAACAATCTACGCATAGGATTACTTTTTCGATTTAGCGGCTGCCTCTTTCAACTCCTTTTGCTTGCGAAGCATTGGCTTCACCAAGTCAGAATGTGTTCCGTCAACCAATGTGATGCCATCCTTACGGTTATGCATCAACAACATGAAGTTTGAATTGTAGTAACCACCACCCTCAAATTTATCGAATGCGAAATGGGACTGAAGACCATTCAATTCTATCTTAGCCATACCATGCTCAAAGTCATGGCCATAGTTGGATATCGCATGAGCAAAGTAGAATACCGCATCATAACCCAACATACCATATTGTGGTTGGCTATTAGCTGGTTCGGCATTATAATACTTTCTAAAGTTCTTCAAATAGGTAAGGGTGTTAGGATCTTGGAAATTCGTGTAGAACGGAGAAATGATATAGGTATCCAACACGAACAAATCCTTGGCGATACCTGGATAATTCTGCCACTCTGAGAATCCGAACAACGAAACACTCTTCTTATTATCCGAATTCAACATATTCACCATAGGAAGCACTTGGCTCAAAGAAACCTGATTGGCTGTCAACGGCACAATGATATTCTCTTTATTGGCCACCAATTCATTACGGATAGCGGAAATCGTACTGAAGTTCACAGAACTGAATTTCATTCCCTTAGCAGTCATCATAGCAGCCAATGTGTCGCCAAACGCCTTCTTATCCTCTTTTGAATTAGTGAATTTCACCAAAACGACATGTTTGTTGGAGAAATTCTTGATGAACAAATTAGCCATCATATAATTCATTTGGTCAAGCGGCGTATTCACTTGGAAGATATTTGGATTCTCCTTGGTATCATCCGACTTGGAAGAGAAAGGAATCAATAGTTTCACATCGTTCTCTTTCGCGAAATCAGACAATGTCTTCATTTGGCTTGTATAGGCAGGGCCGATGATGACATCCATGCTCTCCAAACTTTGATCCTTCATCACCTTCGCCAAGTCTGGTTCATTCTTTCCAGAATCATAGACATTCAAATTGAAGGAAAGGCCGGTCTTACGCAATGAATCCACTGCCAACAACGCGCCTTGATAAAACTCCAAGAATTTATCCGTATTGCCATCGATTTGGCTAGCGGAGGTGATTTTACCCAACTGATAAGGCAACACGATCGCCATATTGATCTCCTTCTTAGGCGTTGTTTGGGCCACAAAAACAGGAGCGGCCACCGTATCGACAGAGATGGTATCGGCAGGAAGGGCGGCATTTTCATAAACCGGAGGAATAATCAACACCATATTCACCTTGATACCATCCACAGCGGCTGGGTTCAACTTCAAAACATCTTCCTGTGTAACACCATACTTTTGGCAGATGCTAAACAATGTCTCTTTTTTCTTAACTGTATGATAAGAGAATGTTTTAGACACTTTTTTCTCCGCTGGCTTAACTTGAGCTGTTTGCACAACAGGCGGAATGATCAATGTTTGTCCCTCATTCACACCCTCTTTGGCTGTAGGGTTCAAACGAATGATGTCTTCTTGCGCGACGCCATATTCATGACTAATGGAGAAAAGCGTCTCACCCTTTTTCACAATGTGGTTGGTGAATTTCTTAGGCAATTTGCTCTCCGCCGACTTTTCCGTCAAAGCAGTATTGGAATGGACAGGGGGGATGATCAATTTTTGCCCCTCCTTCACACCCTCCTTCACATCAGGATTCAAACGGATAATCTCCTCCGAGGTGATTCCGTATTGACGACAAATACCAAAGAGCGACTCCCCCTTCACCACCTGATGAATCAAGAAGGCTGGCTTATTCTCCACCTTCTTCACCTTTGGCAAGGTGTCACTGACCGTCATATTCTGACCTGTAATGGTCTTCTTCGTAGGGATTTTTATCTCTGTGCCAAACTTCAAACCATCCGTTTTCAATGAAGGGTTCAAAGCATACAAATCATCATACGTGACATCGTATTTTTTTGAAAGAGAATAAAGCGTCTCTTTCTTATCCACCACATGCGTCGTGTATGAATTCGCCTTTACTGGGATAAGAATGGTGGAATTATAGGTTAAGCCATGCTCCGTACCAGGATTGACGGCTTTAATCTCCTCCTCTGTTACACCAAATTTCTTTGAGATTGAGTAAAATCCTTCGCTTTTTTGAACGACATACTCATAGTATTGCTTGCCATTTATAGCCTTCTGGGGATAATTCAAATCCACCGCCCCCGCGGAGAAGGTCAAAAGAGAACATGCAAATACACTTAACAATATTTTCCTCATAATAATCATCAATTACCTAACACGCAAAAATACATAAAAATTTCAATATTCCCCCGAATATTTGTAATATTGCATTCGATTTGTAATTGATAAATGATGAAACGTAGCATTATATTTTTGATAACCGCTTTTGGTGCGGCAACTAACTTATTGGCCGGCACATTCTCAGTGACAAGCGGCAACGGAGTCGTGGAAAAAGGAACAGATTGCATCATTTTCGAAAATGCGAGCCAAGGATCCATTACCTTCACCACAGGAAATCTTCCCCTTAGAGACTTGAAATGTTTCCAA
Source organism: Paludibacteraceae bacterium (assembly GCA_024401515.1). GTDB lineage: Bacteria > Bacteroidota > Bacteroidia > Bacteroidales > Paludibacteraceae > UBA1181. The sequence goes on from JAKSKY010000001.1 coordinate 32,795, forward strand.
AACTCATTGGTGGACGGAAAAATCCAAAGAGATTCAGTCCCTACCGCAAATCTGACATTAGCAGCAGATTCACAATCAGTTACAATCAAAAACATAACAGCGAATAGAGGATACGAGATTTCATACAACAACTATTCGTACGGAGAACCGTTGAACGAAAGCGCATATGCCTGCGTAATTGATTTCCTACCGCTTTCCAAAGTCTACTTTCCAGACACTGTCGTCTGCGACGAGGTGGAATTATTCATAGAACCTGAAATGGTCTATTTCAACCAATATGGAAACACGAAAAAAATCACAAGGGAATTATCAATCGGGTACCATGCTTTCGGTTTAAGGGGAGAGAATCCATCCATCGACAGCATCTCGTATGTAACCAATGCATCCGACCATCTCTATTTGGACACACTACCCTACACGGATACGAAATTCTACATTTCGGACCTTACCGGTAAACAATTGTTCAAAAAGGATTTGATAATAGCCACAGAAGACACCTTCTTCAACCATGCGGTGATCGCATTCCCTAGAATGACCACCTCAGCCAAACAAGAACACGAGGGGGATGATTCCAAGGATAGTACCATGAACTTCTACCCAGATATAGACATGGCGAAGGAAGCGGCCAAAGATTTCAGACATTCCGCTCCCCTCTTCATAAATTTGGATAGTAGAGCCAACGACATCACCAACCACTACGAATGGGCATTTATCCAAGGTGATGACGCCATCAACAACGACTTTAATGGCGCTTATACCTATTTCGACAAATATGTGAACGCATTTGAGATCTCCGATCCCGGTTTACATTGCATTGAACTTACCATCAGCAACATCCGAGACGATAGCGCTTGCGCACATAAATCCTATGGTTGTCTGCAAATTACAGAATCCGACATTTACGTACCAAACGTATTCACCCCTAATGGAGATGGAACCAACGACGAATTCAGGGTCGCTTATCGTTCCATTAGCGAATTTGAAATTTCAATATATGACCAATGGGGACGCCGCGTATATCAATCTGACGACATTACCAAAGGTTGGGACGGCACCTTCCACGGAGATTTAGCCTCTATGGGAACTTACTTCTACGTCATCAAAGCCAAGGGTACGGATGATTATGAATATGTCATCAAAGGCTCCGTCAATCTATTGAGGACTAAAAAATAAAGAGACACATAAACAGAAAGAAAGAGGGTGTATCAAAATTGATATGCCCTCATCTATCAAAAACCTTCATAAATATCTTGTCTGGTATCCTTTTTTACATTTACTAATCTGGAATGTACTTCTTCAATAGCGTATCTGGACCATCGACCGAAATAGTCACGTTTATAAGATATATCCACATAACCAGTACTGCTAGACAATCTTATCTTAGTTATCTTTTTTCTTTGTATTAGTTGAATATCCGACATTGACAGTTTAAACACTGAAATGTAATAGTTCATTTTGGGTGATGGCATAGTAGTGATTGTATTGCCAGACAAATAACTATGGGTAGGCTGTTCAACTTCACTAACTGTAACATTATTAGCTATAAGACTAACAATGTCTCCGCTTTCACTTTTCAATAACAATTCTGCATTCGAAGGTATTGACGAATAAGATGAAATAACTAATGCGTATGTGGTATCATTATTTGTCGCAAATGCCTTAATTCTAAAGTAATACTTTGTGCCATAAGCTCCATTACTCAAATAAAAGGTCCTAGAACTTGACATCACTTGCCGTGTTCCATCACTCGTAAAACCATCGTAATCTATAATCTGAGATGATTGCGCCAATGCAATCACTGAACAAGATAATAACCAAAGAATAGCTACAATTTTTTTCATAAGTAACAATTGAAAACACATTGCAAATGTATGATTAATTAAGAATTATTGTCATATTCTACTCCATTTTTTCGTACGCTTCCAATTCTAACGTTATTTCCCTATTTCTTCATAATCAAACAACTCTTTTCAGCCACCTTCAACAAATAAAGTCCTGGTATGAATGTTCTCATGTCGATGTATATAAATTATTAACAGACTAGCAAAGCCAATAGAATGGCACCCAAAACATAGGTGGCGATATTTACCTTCAAAGTAGCGCTACCGATTCGCTTCGTATGATACGATTTATGTAAGAATAAATAATTGATACCAAACTCAATAATTAAGGTAAGTAGGAAGGCAACCAAATAATAGACGATTAACCACATCAGTTGTCCATGGTGATGGATATTAACCTCATGCTTACTTACCCACGGGAACCATACAACAAGCCACCAACCACCATTTAAGGCCATAGAAATAATGATACCCGTAATTCCACTAACTACATTACCGGTTATCTGTGACCAATATATAAGTTTATTAAAATTAGCTTTCGCTAAACATTTCGACATAAGTATAGCCTCACATAGAATGACGAAAAGCATAAAAAGCCAACCATAGGGGGTAAAGGCAAAAATTCCAAAAGAGACATCCAACAGCACCATAATATTAAGCTATTAATTCTTAACTCTTAATTACTACATTCCCCTACCCGATACCACCGTACGAATTGTATAAATCAAGATCTTGAGGTCAATCAATAGGGATATATTCTCCAAATAGATAATATCATACTGCAAACGTTCCACCATCTTATCCACATCATTCGCATAGCCATATTTGACCATTCCCCAAGAGGTGATTCCCGGTTGAACTTTGTGGACCAAGCTATAATATGGAGCCTTCTCCTCGATCTGCTTCTCATAGAATAGACGCTCTGGACGAGGCCCCACGATGGACATATCCCCCTTTAAGACATTAATGAACTGTGGAATCTCATCCAAACGATATTTACGGAGAGAATGTCCGATCTTCGTAATCCTATGATCGTTGTCACTCGCCAACTGAGGTCCTTGGGCCTCGGCATTCACGCACATCGTCCTAAATTTGAAAATATGGAAGGGTTTTCCATGCAACCCAATACGTTCTTGTTTATAGAAAACAGGCCCTTCTGAGGTTAGTTTAACCAATATAGAGAGGATCAAAAAGAGAGGTGAAAGAGCAATCAAGACGACGCACGAGAAAATAATATCGAACAATCGTTTAAAATTCTTCTCACAATCACTCAAACGCACATCCAAGGCACTGACTAGCGGCGTTCCAAAAATAGAGGACATACGGACACCCCCGACAATATAATCATAGAGTCTAGGCGTGATTCTAACGTCCACATCATATTTGTACAATTGATTAATGACCGGGAAAACCGCATCCCTATCTTCCGAATCTAGCGCGACAATCACCTCCTCTACCTCATGCTCCTTCATTATGGAATCCAAATGAGCCATATCTCCCAGAACAGTGACGCCACTCTCCACAGGTTCCGCGTCGCAAGAGACAAAACCTTTGATGATATGACCCGAGGAGAGCTTCATGGATTGCAATTGTTCATAAATACCCTTAGCATTCTTTCCCGTACCGATAATCAAGGTATTGAAGCCCATGATTCTGCGATGTATCTGACTGGTCGTAATACGCGTAATGGAATAACGGAACAAATAGACCACCACAAAATAGATGACAAACAAGACGACAAAAGAGAGGTAATAGTCCTTGTAATTAACCACAGGATCATCCAGCAATAAGATGAAGAATAACGCTAAGGAACCAAGGAAAACACTAAAAAATGTCTGAGCGAACTCAGAGAGTCGAGATTTTCGGAAGGGTTGATTGTAATAGCCCGACAACCAAAAGACAAAGAGCCAAAAGAATGGTATGCCGAACAATAACTCTGTAAAATTGTATACTGGAGAGAACAACTGAATCTCTCGAATCACATTCGACTCTATCTCAATTCGACGGAACAGGAAAAAGAATACCCAAGCCAACAAGACAGAGAACACATCCATAAGGATGTATTTCAATCGTTGCACCTTTTTGCGTTTATGGGTAATCGAATTCTGATCCATGGATGCCCTATCGAATAATTGTAACTACGCCACCTTTGGCCAATTTGATAATGGAGGAAGGAGATGCCTTTCGCTTGTCATCTTGTCTATAAGAGACAATATAATCCACACCCGCCTTGATAACGTCACTCACCTCCGCGAAATTTTGAGGAGAGGGTTCTCCACTGATATTCGCTGATGTAGAGACAATCGGAATACGAAACTCCTCACATAATTTCTTGGAAAAAGCCTCATTGGTAATGCGAATGCCCACGCTACCATCTTCCGCAATTAAATTCGCGGCCAGATTTTTGGCGCCATCATATATGATAGTCAAGGGTTTATCAGCACACTCCACCAAATCATAGGCAACGTCCGGCACCTCGTCCACTACACGTTCCACTTTGGCGATACTATCAGTCAAAACCAACATGGATTTTGCGTCGGAACGATGCTTCAACTCAAAGATCTTCTTGACAGCCGCCTCGTTCGTGGCGTCACATCCCAACCCCCAAATGGTATCGGTAGGATACAAAATAATACCACCCGCTTTTAGGGTTTTGATGGCATTTCGAATATCTTCCTTAAAATCTTCCATATCAAATCTTTCCTTTCAAAAATTTTGCTGTATGTGATGCCTCACACTTGACGAGTTCCTCAGGAGTTCCCGCGAAGACGAGATTTCCGCCCTTGTCTCCACCTTCAGGTCCTATATCGATAATATGATCCGCACATTTTATCACATCCAAATCATGCTCAATAATAATCACGGTGTGACCATTTGCGATCAATGCGTTAAAGGCTTTCATCAAAGTTTTAATATCATGGAAGTGGAGCCCGGTCGTCGGCTCATCAAAGATGAAAAGCATCGGCTGCGATTTTTCATTACCCAAGATTTCCGCCAACTTCACGCGCTGGCTCTCTCCACCTGACAACGTATCGGAGGATTGACCCAATTTCACATACCCCAATCCAACATCTTGAAGGGTCTTTAACTTCTTGACAATTTTTTTTTCGCTCGCACCCAACTGTTCGGAGAAAAATTCGACAGCCTGGTTGACAGTCATATTCAAAACGTCAAAGATGTTCTTTTCTCGATACATCACCTCCAACACATCTGGTTTGAATCGCTTACCATGGCAAGATTCACACTCCAAGACCAAATCAGCCATGAATTGCATCTCTACCGTTACCGTACCATCTCCCTGACATTCGTCGCAACGGCCCCCCTCCACATTGAAGGAGAATGTCGCCGCAGTATAACCCATTTGTTTGGCCAATGGTTGGTCAGCAAAGAGTTTCCTGATTTCGTCATAAGCCTTGATATAGGTAATCGGATTGGAACGGGACGATTTACCAATTGGATTCTGATCCACAAATTCCACATCATGAATCATATTCATGCTTCCCCCTAGCGAAGAGTGAAGACCTGGTTTATCAGCCGCACCATCCATGGCACGTTTCAACGCATTATAGAAAATATCCTGTACCAATGAGGATTTACCAGATCCGCTGACACCCGTTACCACCGTAATCACATTCAAAGGGAATTTCACATCGATTCCCTTCAGATTATTTTGGCGGGCCCCCTTCACCTCTATGAAATTGTTCCATTTACGACGGAAGGCCGGCACCTCAATTTTGTCTGTACCCAACAAATACTTGATCGTATAACTCTTTTCCTGCAACTCTTTATCGCCAAGCAAATCATCGGATAATTTTCCTTGGAAAACCACCTCACCACCCAATCGACCGGCGTGAGGGCCTATGTCTATGATATAATCGGCAGCACGCATAAACTCCTCATCATGCTCCACCACCACAACTGTATTTCCCAACTGCTGCAATTTACGTAGCACAGAGATCAAACGATGCGTATCCCTAGGATGCAGACCAATACTTGGCTCATCCAAAATATAGAGTGAACCCACCAAACTGCTGCTCAAAGAGGTCACCAAATTGATACGTTGGCTCTCTCCTCCCGATAACGTATTAGAGAGACGGTTCATGGTCAAATAACCCAAACCGACATCCAATAGACATTGTAATCTGTTATTGATCTCCACCAAAAGACGTTTCGCCACCTTCTGGTCCGCCTCGTTGATTTGTAAATGATCAAAGTAATCTTTTAGCTCAACCACGGACATGGATACCAATTCAGTGATGGTTCTGCCACCCACTTTCACATAGTTGGCAGACTCCTTCAAACGGGTACCATTGCAAGTCGGACAAGTGGTTTTTCCCCTAAAACGGGCCAACATCACACGATATTGGATCTTATATTGATTCTCCTTAACAAACTCAAAAAAGTCATCGATACCATGGAAATATGGAGTTCCACGCCACAACATACGTTTTTGCTCCTGCGTCAAATCCGCATAAGGCGTGTGGATAGGAAAATTCACCTTAGAGGCATTGTATACAAGCTCATTGGTCCATTCGGACATCTTATCTCCTCGCCAGCAAACCACCGCACCGTCATAAACGGAACGTGATTGGTCTGGAATCACAAGGTCCTCGTCAATACCCATCACCTTGCCAAATCCTTCACAAGTTGGACAGGCACCATAAGGGCTGTTGAAACTGAACATCAAATCAGAAGGTTCCTCGAAAGAGATGCCATCCGCCTCAAACTGTTTCGAGAATCGCTCTTCGCTCTCCTTACCCTCCTCATAGAAGCGTACATAACAGATCTCACCGCCCTCCAAAAAGGCGGTTTGGATAGAATCGGACAGACGGGTGCGTGTATCCGCATCATCTTTTACCGAAAAGCGATCCACCACCAAATTGACACGATCTTTCTTCGCGTCATACTTAGCCACCCTCTCCGTCGCCTCCTCCATGCGGACCATCTCGCCATTTACTTCGATGCGGCTATATCCTTGCATGCGGAACACCTCCAACTGTTGGCTCATCGTACGGCCTTCCGGAAGCGCTATGGGGGCGAAAATAATACCACGGGTTGCCTCTGGCTTGGTGTAAATATAATCCACCACATCACTCACGGTATGTTTCTTCACCTCACATCCGGAAACAGGAGAATAGGTTCTACCAATACGGGCAAAAAGCAATTTCAAATACTCATACACCTCCGTGGATGTACCCACCGTAGAACGAGGATTTCGCGTGTTCACCTTCTGTTCGATGGCGATGGCAGGAGGCAATCCTTTGATGTAATCCACCTCCGGCTTGGACATTCTGCCCAAGAATTGTCGGGCATAGGAAGATAAGCTCTCCACATATCTCCGTTGTCCTTCCGCATACAACGTATCAAAAGCCAAAGAGGACTTTCCTGAGCCGGAAAGTCCTGTGATGACTACAAATTTATTGCGGGGAATGACAACGTCCACCCCCTTCAGATTATGGATATGAGCGTTTTTTACGCTAATTTCACCTGTATCAGACATATCTTTCTAATCTAACCTTGTTGCCCCTTGGTAGTAGGTTTGGTTCCCTTACCGAGCAATCCCAGTTTTTTCTTTTTGAGGAAAATAGCTTTCTTTCGCTCATATTCCTCGTATTTTTTCTCTAAATAATTATCAGCCATGGCTTACAAACCATTCTCAATTAAATAGTGTTCACAATCGATGGCCGCTCTACAACCGCTCGCAGCCGCGGTAATCGCTTGTCTGTAACGAGGGTCTGCCACATCTCCCGCGGCAAATACGCTTGGTATATTGGTCTGTTGTGTGCCATTGAATGTTTTGATATAGCCAGTTTCATCCAAATCAACACTTCCTTTGAACAAATTGGTATTTGGATGGTGGCCAATAGCCAAGAACATACCATCCACCTCAATTTGATAAACCTCCTCATCTTTCTCTCCACGATTCTTCTTCAAGACAGCGCCAGAGACACCATCCTCACCGACGAGACCAATCACCTCATGCTTGAATAGAATCTCTATCTTCTCATTACGCAACACTCTCTCCTGCATCACTTTAGATGCTCGAAGGGAATCTTTTCGGACTGCCAAATACACCTTGCTGCATATAGCGGAAAGATACATCGCATCCTCACAAGCGGTATCACCACCACCCACTACGACAACCCTCTTCTTACGATAGAAGAATCCATCACAAGTCGCACATGCGGAGACGCCTAAACCTGCATACTTCTTCTCATCTGGCAAGCCTAGATATTTTGCGGACGCACCCGTGGAAATAATGACGGTACTAGCCTGGATTTCGGTCTCTCCATCAATCGTCACAACACTGTTATTGGGTTGAAGATCAGCTTTTGTCACCAAGCCCACACGGATATCCGCGCCGAAACGAATCGCTTGCTTACGAAGGTCCTCCATCATTTGAGGACCGGAAATTCCATCAGGATATCCAGGGAAATTTTCAATCTCAGTGGTGGTGGTCAATTGACCACCAGGCAATGAACCCTCGTACAATACGGGAGACAAATTCGCGCGGGCCGCATAGATAGCGGCAGTATATCCCGCAGGACCTGATCCAATAATCAAGCAACGTACCTTTTCCATTTCTATATTATATTCTAATTATCTAATTATTAATCTTATCGTAAATCCACAACTTCGACATCAGGGAATTTCTTCGCATCGAAGGAGAACTCGGCGTCTCCAATCTCCTTTTGCGTCACCTTCGTCACCTTAAAATGTGTATGGACACCACCCTTGCCACGTAGTGTGATATTTTGCAACATCATACTCTTTTTCTCAAACATCAAGTGGATGATGGAATAATCGCTATTCAAATCGTTAGGATACAATTCAACCTCCTCGCAAAGTTTGCCTTCGTAGTTGTCCGCACCCATATAACGCATTTTGTAACCCGTATTATAGGACTTCATCAAAAGGATTGGGTTCAAATCCTTCAAATCATCCTTATCAGGCGTGCTGATGGTCACCTCCTTCTCTTTAACCATATGGACGGATTGAGTCTTTCCATCGAAATAGGTATCCACATCGCGCAAAGAGAGTTTAAACTTCTCCTTTTTCAAAAGAGCGCTACCATTGTAGGAATCACTTTTATTTACACGGGTATTCAATACTTCAATCGTGAACTGAATCTCCATTCCTTTCTTACTCTCCATGACGGAGACAGCCTTGTCCAATAAGGACTTTGCCTTAGGATCAATACTTTCCTCTTTTTGGGAGAAGAGCATAACCGGCATCAATACCGAGATTAGAACAAATAACAATTTCTTCATATCCGTATTATTTCTTTAAATTCTTAACTATCATATCCAATTGCTCCAAATCAGCCACTAGGACTTGACGAGGTTTACTACCCTCTTGAGGGCCAACGATACCAGCCACCTCCAATTGATCCATCAATCTACCGGCACGGTTGTAACCCAGAGAATATTTTCTTTGAATGTTGGATGTGGAGCCTTGTTGGGTTGAAACAATATTGGCGGCCACCTCCTCGAAGAGAGGATCCAATTTAGAGAAGTCAACATCCTTAGGACCAGAAGCATCTCCCTCAACTGGCGCCTCTGGTAGAATATAGGCGGTAGGATAACCTTGTTGACCCGCAATATACTTGGTGATGCGTTCCACCTCCGGCGTATCCACAAAGGCGCATTGTACACGTTCGAAATCATTACCTTGGCTGATCAGCATATCACCGCGACCGATCAATTGGTCCGCACCATTTTGATCGAGGATGACACGAGACTCAAGTCCAGTGGAAACCTTGAACGCGAATCTCGCAGGGAAGTTGGCGCGAATCACACCCGTGATGATATTCGCGGATGGACGTTGCGTCGCCAAAATCATATGGATACCCACCGCACGCGCTTTTTGGGCAATACGGGCAATCGGTTGCTCCACCTCTTTACCTACTTGCATAATCAAATCCGCGAACTCATCGATGATTACCACAATGTAAGGCATGAAACGATGTCCCTTATTCGGATTCAACTCACGCTTGATGAACTTAGCGTTATACTCCTTCAACTGACGGACATTCGCATCCTTCAACAACTTATAACGGTCGTCCATCTCCACACAAAGCGATTTCAATGTCTCCACCACTTTGTTCACATCTGTGATGATCGCATCCTCCGCATCAGGCAATTTTGCCAAGAAATGGTTCTCCAATGGCGCATACATGCTAAACTCAACCATTTTCGGATCGACCATGACAAATTTCACCTCTGCCGGATGTTTCTTATATAGGATGGAGGTAATGATCGCATTCAAACCAACAGACTTACCTTGTCCCGTCGCACCTGCCACCAAAACGTGTGGCATCTTACAAAGATCCACCATATAGACATCATTGGTGATGGTTTTACCGATTGCGATAGGAAGCTCGTAACTGGAGGCTTGGAATTTCTTGCTATTGATGATATCCGCCATCGGTACCGTCTGTGCCTTCATATTCGGCACCTCAATACCAATGGTACCCTTGCCTGGAATTGGCGCTATGATACGAATACCCTTCGCAGCGATGCTCAAAGCGATATCATCGCCCAAATTTCTAATCTTACTGATTCTCACGCCCGCTGCTGGCGTAACCTCATACAAGGTCACCGTAGGGCCAACCGTTGCGGTGATAGAAGCGATCTCCACACCGAAACTTCTCAAGACCTCCACAATTTTATCCTTATTCTGTTTCTGCTCCTCCATATCAATGGTAGGACCGCTCACTACAGATTGGTCGAATAGATCGGTCGAAGGTTTTTTATAGAAACTAAGATCTTTAGTCGGATCATACAATTCAGTCTCTATATTTTCCGCTGATATCGTTTCTCCTGTTTGAACAACAAAAGGAGATTTATCCGCCGAAGCTGGAAGATTCGCTTCGTCAGACTTTTCGGTGTCATCGACATTATCATCTACATTTTCAGCCACATCTTTACCATCGTTATAATCAGGATCATTATTGATGATAAATGGCATATCTCCATCCATGGAAGAGTCAGTCGCGACTTTTGATGGATCCGATTCGTTAGAGAAGTCGATTTGATTGTCATCCCCCGTTTCATCCGGACCATTAGAAGAGGCGGTTTCATCCGGATTAGGAACCCAAGGTTGATCAGTTGTCACTTGGCAAGCAACATCCACGCCTTCTCCTCCGGCATCATCACCCGCACTCGCATCTTCAGTATCTCCATCCACAACCGGGCTATCATCACCCAATTGATGGATTTTGGATAAAATGTCAGAACCGACACTCTTAATCTTAGGCAAGGCCGTCTTGTAAGCGCAAAACACGAACAACAGCAATGATGCAATCAGCAAAAGGGAGGTTCCCGCCACACCAATGGAGGAACGCAACCACTGAGAGAGATAAAAGCCGTGCTCTCCACCCCAGTAGAGATGGGTGGATTCGTAATTTTTCACAAAGAAAAAGCCGAAAAACAATGACAACCAAAACAAAAAGAATGAGCAAATCAGAAAGGTTCGCAACATGCGGAAAGGCCTGATTTGCATCAACCACAACGCCACCAAGAAAAAGTAGAACAAATAGAGCAAACATGGCACACCAAAGGTACGGTTGATGAAATAATCAGCCATACGGGCACCCTTCAAACCAGCCCAGTTTCTTACATTCTCATTGATGTAATCAATCGTGTACCCTTTGATATTCATAATCAAACTTTGGTCCTCTTTTCCGGTAAAGAAGAAGGAAATAAAGGCCAAAGCGACATAGAGTCCAATCGTCAATAGGACCAGTCCTATCATCGTCTGGATACGTTCATCCTTTATTTTGGAGATATACGAAGAGAAGAGATTCGGCTTCGTTTCCTTATTTGTAGTTTCTGTTTTATCTTTTTTTGCCATTATACTTGTCCATAATTAGTAAGTATGCAAAGTTAATTAAAAAGAGATACAAACCATCATCTGAAGGCAAAACCATTCGATGAAATCTAAAAAAAACATAAAATAACGAAGAGAGAGGAAGTTAGGGCAAAAAGGAAGAGAGTCAACCTACTGGTTATCTAGGAGACTACATGTTTAAACAACCAATTACAACATTGATTATCAATCATTTTGCATCATCTTTCTGATCATCGGCACCACAAAATCACGGATGGAAGCCTCTGGTGGATAGTGACCGCCAGGCATAAAAAAACGATGGCTATAATGTTGTTTAAACCAATGGGCAGCCATACGGGTCATAAAATCCACACGGCCGAACATACCGACCGTCAAACGGTCCTCTTCCTCGGTCAAATCGTCATATTGTACCCTTTGCATCTCCTTGTACTTTTTGCACATATGCTTCTCGACGTGCCATATTTGATTGCCATCAGCCCTCGCCTCTTTGTATTTATTATCTCCTTGAAAAAGATACATATAGGACATACCCAAGCTTGGATTCAATAGAATTTTCTTTCTGCCTCGGAATTTTTGCGCCATAAAGCCGCCAAGGCTATGGCCAATGATGATATCGATCGGATGTTCAGCCAAATAGGTCTCGATTTGAGGGAATGCGATGTTCGGATCTATCGATAAATCCGGCACATGAACAGTGGCTTCTGGTAAATATTTACGGATGAATTCAGCGGTTTGTGACTCATGGCTAGAGGCCATTCCATGTAAAAATAGTATCTCCATATCATCAATAATTCAACCTCGCGAATATACGCATAATAACAGAAAGTATTGCGGGAAAGAGAAGATTTGACTACATTTGTAGAGGTAAAACTGAAAAGAAAAACAATCAACCATATGGATTTAATTCTTAAATATTTCCCGAATCTAACGGAAAAACAAAAAGAGCAATACGCCGCTTTGTACGACCTTTACACTGACTGGAACAGCAAAATCAACGTCATCTCCAGAAAGGATATCGAAAACTTGTACGAGCACCATGTACTCCACTCTTTATCCATAGCAAAGATTTTAAAATTCACAGATGGAACAACCATCATGGATGTGGGAACTGGAGGTGGATTCCCTGCCATTCCTTTGGCTATCCTATTTCCAAACTGCCACTTTCACTTAGTCGATTCCATCGGGAAAAAAATACGTGTCGCCACAGTAGTATCCAATGCCATCGGATTGACCAACACCACCTTCGCTCACGAACGTGTGGAAGATGAAAAACAAAAATTCGATTTCATCGTTAGCCGCGCGGTGATGCCATTGGGCGACCTTGTCAAATTGGTACGAAAGAATGTCCAACAGAAGCAACAACACAATGCCCTTCCCAATGGACTCATCTGTCTAAAAGGAGGTGAATTGCAACACGAAGTGATGGAATTTAGAAAAGCGGCCGCTTTGTACGACATCCGAGAGATTTTCGAAGAGGAATTCTTCGAGACTAAAAAGGCGGTTTATTTACCTCTCTAAAATCGACGATCATGACTGATACGCCCAGACATGCGGCTCTTAGACGACGCCTTGCGGAAGAACTTCAAAAGAAGGGAATCAAGGATGAAAAGGTATTAGACGCAATCAGAAACGTGCCCAGACATCTCTTTATGAGCAGCAGCTTCGAGCCTTTCGCCTATAATGACAGCGCCTACCCCATCGGTGCCAACCAAACCATTTCCCAACCCCACACCGTTGCGCTACAAACTGAATTGTTGAACCCGCAACCCAAGGAGAGGATTTTGGAAATTGGCACAGGATCAGGATACCAGACAGCAGTGCTCGTCCATTGTGGAGCGACCGTCTATACCATAGAAAGAATCAGAGAATTGCATCTGCAAGCGCAAGCAACGCTCAACAACCTCAAATACAAAGCCATCTGTAAATATGGAGACGGCCACGATGGATGGAACGATATTGCGCCATTTGACCGAATAATCGTCACCGCCGGAGCGGAAGAGATGCCAATGAAACTGATCAAACAATGCAAAATTGGCGGAGTCATCGTAGTGCCTGTCTTAGATAACGGCACATTAAAAATGTTACGTCTCACCAGACAATCAGAGGAAGATTTCACCCAAGAGGATTTCGGACCATGCGCATTTGTCCCAATGTTAAAAGGCATTAGCTAAATAAATCATGGAGATCAAACGATTCATATTCAATCCATTCCAAGAGAACACTTACCTGCTCATCAATGAAAAGAGAGAGTGTATCATCATCGATCCAGGCGCCTTGTTCGATATGGAGAGAAAACATTTGGTTGAATACATCCAACAAAACGGATTAAAACTAACAAGGATTCTTCAAACGCATCTTCATCTTGACCATATTTTCGGATGCAAGAGACTTTTCGATGAATTCGGCGTTTCTCCCGAGGCGCATCAAGAGGACGAATTCCTATTGGAACGATTTCCCGATCAAATGAAGAGATTCGGATTTTCAAACGTGGAACCAACCGTTCCATTAAAGGGTTATCTTTCCGAAGGTGATATCATCCCCTTTGGCGAGACCCAATTGCAAGTTATCCACACACCAGGACATTCACCCGGTGGACTCTGCTTCTACGCACAAACGGAAAGAGTTGTTTTCTGCGGAGATTCCCTCTTCCAATGCAGCATAGGCAGAACCGATTTGGAGGGAGGCAGTGAAGCGAAATTGCTCCATTCCATCAAGCATAAGATACTTACGCTTCCTGAATTCACAACTGTCTATTCAGGACATGGACCGGAAACCTCCATTGAGTTCGAGCGAAACCACAACCCCTATTTCCATGAGTGAAGTAATTCTTCAAACCCGCCATCTGGCCATTGGCTACCCGCTCAAAAAGAACAACGCTAAGAGGGTCCAAGAGTCACTCAATTTAGAGATGAGGGCAGGAGAAATGATTGCTCTCGTGGGTTCCAATGGTGCCGGCAAATCTACCCTATTACGATCGTTGTGCGGTCTACAAAAGTGTCTGGAAGGAGAAATCATCATCCAGGGGAAAGAGATGCAATCATTGTCCCCATCGGCCAAAGCGAAAACCATCAGCGTCGTACTAACCCACCATGCTGACACTAACCTTTTAAGCGTAAAAGAGGTCGTTTCCATCGGAAGACAGCCCTATACCAATTGGATTGGAACCAATAGTGAGATGGACGATGAAATCATCCGTCAATCACTTTCCACCGTTCAAATCAGCCATCTCACCGAAAGAAGATTATCGGAATTATCGGACGGAGAGAAACAAAAGGTTTGGATAGCCATGGCATTGGCACAAAACACGCCAATCATCCTATTGGACGAACCCACCTCTCATTTGGATTACAAAAACAAAACAGAGATTTTCAAACTACTGAAACAACTATCCCAAACAGGTAAATCCATTCTCATTTCCACCCATGAAATCGACCTTTCCCTCCAATACGCCGACCAACTTTGGGTCATGGAGAAAGGGGTCCATCAAGGAACACCCCAAGAGATGGAACAAGCTGGTATCTTAGAGCGTGTGTTGGGCTACAGCCAAAATCCTAGCCATATCAGCCTTTAACTCAGCCATGCTATGGTAAAGCAGGTCCGCACCATTATTCAACAACTCCTCATCCCTTAAAATACCCGTATTCACCGCAATGGTAAAAATACCCGCAGCAACCGCGGAACGGACACCCAGCGGTGCGTTTTCAACAACAATCGCCTGATTCGCCTTCAATCCGCCCTTCTCAAGAGCCATCAAATAGGGTTCCGGGTCTGGCTTACCCTTTTTCACATCAAAGGCTGTCACCATACGCTCTTTCACAAAAACACCAGGAAAGGCATGGTTGAGTTTATCCAACAACGAAGCTTGTCCGGAACCAGTCACCAGAAAAATCTCCTTTTCTGCGGCCTGTATCGCAGCCAAAACCCCATCCACATCCTTCATCACTGTTGCGGCAGGCAAAGACTCAAAGTATTTAGATTTAAATTGATAGATGCGCTGACACTCCTCTTCTGTTGCCGTACGATTCAACTGAGCGCCAAAGACTTCGTTGATAGTGGAGGAACCAGTCATACCCTCTCTCATATAGACATCGTAATCGGTGAACTTCAAACCCAAAGAGACAAAAGCATGTACCCATGCCTTCGCATGGTTAGGCATTGAGTCAAACAACACACCATCCATATCAAACAAGAAGGCTCTTAAATCCAAATCCGCTAAATTCTTTCCCATCGCATCTATAAATAAAAAATGAAAGGAGGCGATCCATCAGACCGCCTCCCCTAACTGTTTATCAATTAAAACTTGTATGATACACCCAATGATGTAGTCTCCCAGAATTGAAGATCAGCCTTCTTCAAACCATAGTTAACACCATCAATTGCCTTTTGCTCAGCGTTATCATACTTGTGTTGCATTCTGAAGGAAATGTTCAAATACTTTGAAACCTTCAACATCAACTCCATCTTCCACTTGATAGACCAACCGTGAACTGGCTTCTCGATAGACAAGTCATAAGCATCGGTAAATGCCTCTGGATTCAAAGCCGCGTTCTCAGGAGCCAAACCGTACCAATCAACATACTCGTCTCTATATTGGAAGACGTGTTTTCTATAAGCATAGAATCCCTCCAAAGTACTGAAGAAGTGCAAACTCTTTGTGATGTCGAAATCAGAACGCAAGATGATGTAAGCACCCAACTCAGCACGTGACTTCTTGTAAAGCGCATCTGTAAGAAGTGAACCATCCTCCGCATAAGTGGCAGCCTCTTTCAACTCCATGCTGTAACTAGGAGCCAATTCATTCACGCGGCAAACAGAGATACGGGCAGTCAATGGAGACACGAACATGCTGATGTACTTGTTAGGAACGAAGTCAGCACCCAAAGAAAGCTTAATAGAAGCTGGAGCGAAGAAATCAGAGATTACAGTCGCTGTATCTGCATTCAAAGTCTCTGAGAACTCATAAGAGTAACCCTTGGTGAATTGAGACTCCAAACTAGCCAATGCTGAAGCATACCAATATTTGCTCAACTTATAACCGAACTTAGAGCTAAGGATGAACTCATCCATATTCTTACGGATGTTCTCACCATTGAATGCGGTGGAGTACAAGAAACCATATTTAGCGGAAAATGCGTTGTCCCACTTTGCTCTCTTCTTCTCGTAGTTAGCGTTCAAGTTCAAGAATGCGTCCAATGAAAGGCTAAGACCTTCGCCCTCGTTACAGTACTCGTTGAAATAGGCTTGGTTAGCGTTCAAACCCATCGAACCTGGATATTTCCAATAGATAGAATCCTTAGAAATCTCACCGCTGGACTTTGTTGAAATGGAGGTAGCAGTCTCCACCAAATCCTTTTCATCCGCATATGCGGAAACAAATAACATAGACAAAAGGCCTAATGCGATACTTTTTTTCTTCATAACACAATCAATTATTACATATTAAATTCTTTACTAATCAAGCTTAAGCACCTCCAAGAATGCTTTTTGCGGTACCTCTACCGTACCGATTTGCTTCATACGTTTCTTTCCCTCTTTCTGCTTCTCAAGCAACTTACGTTTACGGGAAATATCACCACCATAACACTTAGCGGTCACATCCTTACGGACAGCCTTTACGGTTTCACGGGCGATCACCTTGGTTCCGATGGCCGCTTGGATCGCCACATCGAATTGTTGGCGAGGAATCAAATCCTTCAACTTCTCACACATACGCTTGCCCAATGTATAGGCGTTGTCGAAGTGGGTCAATGTAGATAGTGCATCCACAGGCTCACCGTTCAACAAGACATCCAACTTCACCAATTTAGACTCTCGCATACCATTCATATGGTAATCGAAAGAGGCGTATCCCTTCGAAATACTCTTCAATTTATCATAGAAATCGAAGACAATTTCGCCCAATGGCATGTTATAAACCAACTCTACACGATTTCCGGAAACATAGTCCTGACGAACCAATTCACCTCGTTTACCTAGGCAAAGGGTCATAATCGGACCGATGTAATCGGAGGCTGTGATGATAGAGGCACGGATATAGGGCTCTTCGATCTTTTCTATCAAAGTAGGATCAGGCAATCCCGAAGGGTTGTGCACCTCGATTTTCTCGCCCTTCTTGGTATATACGTCATACTCCACATTCGGAACGGTGGTGATGACATTCATATTGAACTCACGATCCAAACGCTCTTGGATAATCTCCATGTGCAACATGCCCAAGAATCCGCAACGGAAACCGAAGCCTAAGGCCAAGGAAGACTCCGCTTGGAAGGTCAAAGAGGCGTCGTTCAACTGCAACTTCTCAATGGAAGAACGCAAATCTTCAAAATCCTCCGTTTCTATCGGATAAACACCGGCGAAGACCATCGGCTTCACCTCTTGGAAACCCTCTATGGCCTTATCGCATTGACGAGCCACTTGGGTAATGGTATCTCCCACTTTCACCTCCTTGGAAGTCTTGATACCGGAAATGATATAACCCACATTACCTGCGGATAGTTGCTTCTTAGGCTCCATATCCAAACGAAGGATTCCGATTTCATCGGCTAAATACTCCTTCTCAGTCGCCACAAACTTTACCAAATCACCGCTATTGATGGTACCATTCACAATCTTAAAGTATGCGATGATACCACGGAATGGATTAAATACAGAATCGAAAATCAAACATTGAAGCGGCGCGTTAGGGTCACCAACGGGTGGTTGGATCCGTTCTACGATCGCCTCCAAAATCTTATCGACACCCTCACCCGTCTTTCCACTGGCTCGGATGATCTCTTCCCTATCACAACCCAACAAATCAACGATTTGATCCTCCACTTCATCTGGCATTGCACCAGGAAGGTCAATCTTATTCATCACGGGAATAATGGTCAAATCGTGTTCTAGAGCCATATAGAGGTTCGAAATAGTCTGCGCTTGGATACCCTGTGAGGCATCCACAATCAACAAAGCGCCTTCACATGCCGCGATGGAGCGTGAAACCTCGTATGAAAAATCCACGTGTCCCGGAGTATCAATCAAGTTCAAGACATATTTCTCGCCCTTGTAATTGTAATCCATTTGGATGGCATGGCTCTTAATGGTGATTCCTCTTTCACGTTCCAAATCCATATCATCCAAGACTTGCTCCTGCAAATCCTTACCAGTCACCGTCTTCGTCATTTCCAACAAACGGTCTGCCAATGTACTCTTACCATGATCGATGTGAGCGATGATACAGAAATTACGGATATTCTTCATTATTTCTAAAAATTCTATATTTCTAATTTACTCAATGTCGGAGTGTCGCAACTTAGGATTTTCACGATGGAAACATCTTATTTACAACCCATTTGATTGACAGAAGAACAACTTTCAATCCCCTTTTTTCAATCAAATTTTTCCGAGTACAAAATTAGCAAAAAAGTGTTAAACGCAAAATAGGTCACAAAACATAGGCGAAAAAAACATATTAGAATTCATTTTTTGACAACAACAAGAGATTTCACAAAAAAAAGCCCGGAAAAAAACTTCCCGGGCTTTGTCATATACAATATAAACTATCAATCATTCATAGACGCCAAGAACTCTTCGTTGGAACTTGTCTTCTCCAAACGGTCCTTCAAGAACTCCATTGCCTCCACAGGGGTCATATCAGACAAGTAACGACGCAAGATCCACATACGTTGGATAGTCTCCTTATTGTGAAGCAAATCATCACGACGCGTACTGGAAGCCATGATATCCACAGCAGGATAGATTCGTTTATTAGCCAATTGACGAGAAAGTTGCAACTCCATATTACCAGTTCCCTTAAACTCCTCGAAGATGACATCGTCCATCTTAGAACCCGTGTCGGTCAACGCTGTAGCGATAATAGTCAAGCTTCCGCCGTTTTCAATATTACGCGCAGCTCCAAAGAAACGTTTAGGCTTATGAAGCGCATTGGCGTCCACACCACCGGAAAGCACCTTACCGGATGCAGGAGAAACTGTATTGTAGGCACGGGCCAAACGAGTGATGGAATCCAACAAAATCACCACATCATGTCCACACTCCACCATTCTCTTCGCCTTCTCCAAAACAATGCTTGCGATCTTCACGTGACGCTCAGCTGGTTCATCGAACGTAGAAGAAATCACCTCCGCATTCACGCTACGAGCCATATCAGTCACCTCCTCAGGACGCTCATCAATCAATAGGATAATCATATATACCTCCGGGTGATTCTCGGCAATCGCATTAGCGATATCCTTCAACAAAACGGTTTTACCAGTCTTAGGTTGCGCTACGATCAAACCACGTTGACCCTTACCGATTGGAGAGAAAAGATCCACAGTACGGACAGACAAATTGCAAGTGGTACGACCACCCGTCAAATTGAACTTTTCATCTGGGAACAAAGGCGTCAAATGGTCAAATGGCACACGATCCCTAACAAATTCAGGAGAACGCGCGTTGATTTTGTCGATACCCATCAAAGGGAAATACTTCTCTCCCTCTTTAGGCGGACGGATAGAACCTTCGATAACATCACCCGTCTTCAAACCATACATCTTGATTTGAGACTGAGAAACATAAATATCGTCTGGAGAATTCAAATAGTTGTAATCGGAAGAACGGATAAATCCGAATCCATCAGGCATGATCTCCAAAACACCTTGTCCCTTGATAATATTATCAAAATCATAAGAACGAGGTTTCACCACAGGCGCCTCAGGCTCTGGCGCGACGTTTTGTGCGTTGTTATTATTTTGTTGCTTAAAAGATGGATGGTTATTATTGGTTTGAGCTTGCTTAGGCTCCTCCTTTTCCTGCACCTCCATCTCATTGTTTTGCATCTGATTTTGTTGGGAAACAGCCTCTGTCGCGGAGAGAACCTCCTCGATTGGCGGCGTCTTTATACCCTTCTTCTTATCCAATATTAATCTTGCGATAGCAGCAGCCTTGTTTCCTGACGCAATAGCGTCAAAACCGCCACGTGGGCGCATATGAACAGGCTTGTTATCTTGTCTACGATCTTGGTTACCTTGATAATCCGCACGTTGACCATTGTCATAAGAGTTAGGTTCACCGTATGAATTCTCATTTCCTGCAGATTGCTCACTATTTTCATTTTCGAAAGTAGCATTGCTAACGCCTTCTTCAGGAACATCTTCTATTTCAGAAGAAAATGAATCGTTATTTTGTGAAGACAGAATAGCATCATCAAAGTTACCCTCATTTTGTTGAGCCGCCAATTCATCCACAATCGCGCCGATGAGTTCATCCTTACGGAATGACTCAACACGTTTAATTCCTAGACTTTTCGCAATGGCTCTTAGTTCCGGAAGGTTCTTACCTTTCAACTCAATTACATTCATATTATCGCAAAAAACTAAATATCATTTTAAATAATGCGTGAACGATAACGCATAAACATTCAATCAAAATAAAGAATTCGATTTCTTAAAACAACGAAAAAACAGAATTCGTATTATCACATTCCCAAGCGTACCATCATCTCTGGGGTAAATAAACTAAAGAAAAAAAGGATTGCTGAAACAAAAATTCTTGAATCTGGTTTTTCCAAGTCAACATTCACCTAAATGTGACATTCAAAATAGATTGTGAAAATTGATTTTTCAAACTTGGAGCGGAAAACGGGGTTCGAACCCGCGACCCTCAGCTTGGAAGGCTGATGCTCTACCAACTGAGCTACTTCCGCAAATTGTTATTGGTGTGGGCGTGGGTGGACTCGAACCACCGAAGACCGAAGTCGAGAGATTTACAGTCTCTTGCCATTGCCGCTAGGCGACACGCCCCCGTTTTGAAATCGAGTGCAAAGATAGAACTATTTTTCTATCTCGCAAAAGATTTACAAATATTTTTTCTTAAAATCTACCATTTTTATAGCAGTAACCGCAGCTTCAGTGCCTTTGTTACCCAAACAACCACCTGCACGGTCTTCAGCCTGCTTCATATCATCGGTAGTAAGAAGTCCGAAGATAAAAGGAACATCATATTCGGCATTCAATTTCGCCAAACCATATGTGGTACCTTGACAAACATAATCAAAGTGAGGAGTACCTCCCCTTACAACGCATCCCAACGCAATAACGGCATCCACATCTTGCGCATCCGCCAATTGTTGAGAGCCAAAGATCAACTCAAAGCTACCTGGCACATGAGCCACAATGATATTCTTCTCTTTAGCGCCATGTTTCTTCAACGTCTCATAAGCGCCTTCCAACAACTTAAAAGTAATATCGTGGTTCCAATCAGAAACCACGATACCAAATTTCATATTTGCCGCACTAGGTACGGAATTTATGTCGTACTCAGACAAATTCTTTGTTGCCATTATTTAGCAGCTTTAGCAATTTCAAGGAACTTCACCACCTCAGCCATCTGAAGTTGGTGAATATTAGGATATTCACGAACAATTTGCTCCAACAACTTAACAGCCTCCGCATTTTTGCCCAATTGCATTTGGCACATTGCGGCACGCTTCAAATACATTGGAGACAAGACATCGTTATCAGCGCTCTTCGCAGCATCCAAATATGCCTTGCAAGCCTTCTCTGTCTCTTCCATGTCCCAATAGCAATCCGCAACAGCACCCTTCAAAGCAGGAGCTACCATATCATCGCTACCAGAGAACTTGTTCAAATAATCCTTAGCATTGTCGTATTCGCCCAATTGCTTGTAGCAAATACCCGCATACGCCTTCGCCAAATTACCACTCTTGGTGGAACCATAGTTATCGATGATTTCAAGGAATCCAGAGAAATCATCCTCCTTACCTTCCAATGCCACTTTGAAAGAATCTTTAGCAAACGCTTGCTCAGCCTTAAAAATCTCTCTTGCAGCCTCACTCTCCTTTGGTTGCCATACGAAGTGATCCAACAAAAAATAAAAAACGACAGCGGCGATGATAGCAACAAAACCAATCAACAATTGCTTTTGATGGCTCTCAACAAAGCTCTCCGCATTATTCATCGTACTCTCGATCTTCTCGAACCCGTCTACTACAGGCTCCATCTCTTTTTTATCTGCCATTTTATTTAAATATTATTATTTTTTTCTTTTAAGCGCACAAATTTAGTGTATTTCTACCAACCCCCCAAATTTTACCGCAACTTTTCCTTCACTTCCTTAGAAACATCATGCCAGATCTGAATCGGCAAAAAGAATCTCACATCCTTATCATCCAAAATGGAATTACGGATAAAAGTAGAGGAAACTTCTACCCGTGGCGCATTTTCCAACAAAGTCATTCGACTACGCCACTCGGTCGGTATTTCCGTAGGGCCATCCAATCGAGGATAGACCAAAATAGGATAATTAGCCATGATCCACTCATACCTACGCCATCCACTGAAAGCCACCAAATTGTCTCCTCCCATCACCAACAGGAATTCCACGTCAGGCTCAAGGGCGGACAATCGCTCCAAGGTATCGCTTGTATAAGAGGGTTTAGGCATTGAAAGCTCAATATCAGTCACACTAAACTTTGGATAATCGCCAATGGCTCGTCTCACCCACTCCACTCTCAAGGTATCGTCCATCAAACTTTTATTCTGTTTAAATGGATTTTGCGGAGAAACGACAAAACGCACCTCATCCACACCGCCATACTCAGCGATATGGTTCGCCAAGGCAAGATGGCCGATATGGATAGGATTAAACGATCCGAAGAAAAGCGCTACTCTCTTTTTCATGCCTCAATAAAATCCTTTACCACTTGGTAAATATCCGCTTTCGCTTGTTCCAAGTCATCGTTCACAACGACCTTATCATATTTATCTGAAAACGTCATCTCGTAAGCGGCCTTTTGCACACGGTCATTGATCACCTCCATGCTATCCGTACCACGACCGATCAATCTAGCTTTCAAAGCTTCCACGGAAGGGGGCATGATAAAGACAGACATCGCATTCTCGCCAAACATCTTCTTCATATTGCATCCACCAGCCACGTCAACATCCAAAACTACGATATTTCCCTTGCCGTTGATACGTTCAACCTCGCTTTTCAAGGTGCCATAGTACTTATTCGTATAGACCTCTTCCCACTCTAAGAATGCGCCTTCCGCAATTTTTGCGCGGAACTCGTCAGGCGTCAAGAAGTAATACTCGACACCATTCTTCTCCTCTCCGCGTGGATTGCGGCTAGTAGCGGAGATTGAAAACTCCAAGCAGTCGAAACGGGTCATCAAGTAATTGATCAAGGTTGATTTGCCCGATCCGGAAGGAGCTGAAAAAATGATTACCTTTTCCATAGCACACTCCTATTATAGAACATTCAAAACCTGTTCCTTGATTTGCTCTAACTCATCCTTCATCTTCACAACGATTTTTTGCATCTCGCTATGATTAGACTTTGAGCCCAAAGTATTGATCTCTCTACCTATTTCCTGTGCGATGAAGCCAAGCTTCTTTCCACAGCTTCCCTCAACATCCATGGTCTCCTCAAAATACTTCAAGTGTTGCGCCAAACGGTTCTTCTCCTCATTGACATCCAACTTCTCAATGTAGTAAATGAGTTCTTGCTCAAATCTGTTCTTATCGAAATTGACATCCTCCAACGAAGAAAGATTATCCATAATGCGAGACTTCACCTTCTCGATACGCTCCTTCTCATAAGGATCTATCTCCACTAGAAGCGCACGGATATTCGCGATCTTCTCTTCGAAAACACGACGTAATGAGGCCCCCTCCTTCACACGGAAATCCACCAATGCGTCAACTGCTTGCTTGAATGCGCCATAAACTTGTCCCCACTCCAACTCATCCAACTCCTGGGATTCGTTTTTGGTCGCCTCCGGCAATCTTAGTAAGATAGAGAACCAATCGGTAGGCAATGGAATATTTAGGTTCTTTGAAATCTCTGTGATTTGTTTGCAGTATGTCTGAATGACAGGCTCATTCAACTGCAAATTTGTCTCTGTTCCAATATTTTCCACAAAAAGGCAAAAATCCACCTTTCCGCGCTCAAGACGTTGGCTAACTAGATTACGAAGTTCCAAGTCCTTTTCACGGTACATACTAGGCACACGAGATGACAAATCTAATTGTTTACTGTTCAGTGATTTAATCTCAATTGTAATTTTCTTGGTTCCAACGGTGCAAGTTGACTTGCCGAACCCTGTCATTGATATTACCATAATTTATTCTTTAGTTGAAAATTAACGTTACAAATATATCGATTATTCAGAATCTATGGCCAATATTCTCCATATCTTTTTAACAACATCAAAATTTGACGTAGATATCTACGAATAATTAGCTTTGCAAAAAATCATCCCGATCGACACGCAGGCGAGAACGAAGAACGCATTGAATTCTACACCGAGAAATTCAAGCATGTTAACGAAGCGTATGAAGTATTAAGCAAATCATAAAGTTTTTAGGACACCACTTTCATTAATTTTATAAAAGATATAACTTTGCATAGACTTTCACAGCAATCATCCTGTGAGATAAAATAGAGTAATGGCAAACATCATCTTGATTGACACATCGACGGAGGTATGTTCCGTCGCCCTTTCCCAAAACGGGAAGATTCTATGGGAAAAAGTGAGTGAAGAGAGCATGAACCACTCTGTTCTCCTAGCCAAATACATCCAAGAACTCACCCAACACATGCGTAGCCAATCCATTCAAGCGGACGCAGTCGCAGTGAGTTGTGGACCAGGATCTTACACAGGTTTACGAATCGGTGTATCCACAGCGAAAGGACTCTGTTTTGGATCAGACATTCCCCTTCTCGCCATCAACACGCTTCAAGTCA
>JAKSKY010000010.1 GCA_024401515.1 Paludibacteraceae bacterium
TCAATGGCTTCTCTTTCGCTGAATCTGGAATAATGATTCCACTTGCTGTCTTTGTCTCTGCCGCAGCGGGCTTTACCAAAACCCTGTCTGCCAATGGTTTAATATTCATACTATTTCGTTTTAATTATTTTTCAATGTATGTGTACCTCCTCCTTTCAGTAGGTCACGATATAGATATATCACAATCTATGCCAAAGGAAAAATACTTAAGAAAGACTGACAAAAGTTACCCGCAATGTCAGTTCTCATTCCACAAGACGTGCCAAAGTGTCATAAAACTGACAAGCCTAAATAACAGGCAAATCTTGAAAAAACAAAAAAGGAAGAGATTGCTCCCTTCCTTTTTTACGTATAGTTGTAAGAATTCTTCTAATTCTGTAATGCAGCAGCACCACCAACGATATCAAGCAACTCGCTTGTGATCGCTTGTTGACGGGTTTTGTTATACAAGACCGTCAATTCGTTGATCAACTCATTGGCGTTATCCGTTGCAACCTGCATAGCCACGACACGCGCGCCATGCTCAGATGCGTTAGAATCCAACAGACAAGCATACATTTTAGTTCTCAATGCCTTAGGAAGCAAAGACTGTAGAATTTCCGCCTTACTAGGTTCAACGATATAATCGCCGGACATCTTTTCAGCTTTGTTATCAGCCTCTAGCTTAATAGGCAAGAACGTTTCAGTTGTCAATTTTTGAACTGCGGTATTCTTCAAATGGTGGTATACAACAATCACCTTGTCATACTCCTTTTCCAAGAATTTAGACATCAACTCATTCGTTGTTTGGCTAATACCTTCGAAAGAAGGGTGATCCGCCAATTCAACAGGAACGGGTACGACAGTCACGTCGGTCATCTTAGAGACGGCCTCCTTCACCTTCTTTCCGACAGGATAGATGGTGATTTTCTCAGCGGAAGCCTCGCGCTCCGCCTTTACGACATTGCCTAATTCCTTGATTACATTTGAGTTGTACGCACCACAAAGGCTCGAATTAGAAGAAAAAACTACAATAGCCACACTCTTGGCAACTCTGACCTGAGAGAAATCCGATTGGAAATCGGTTTCAGTAGCCAAAAAATTGCTCAAGATTCCATTCAAACGACTTTGATAAGGCGAGATGTTCTCAATAGCCATCTGAGCCTTCTTCAACTTCGCCGAAGAGACCATCTTCATCGCTCCAGTGATCTTCTTCGTAGAATTCACTGAACCAATTCTTGCTTTTACTTCCTTAAGAGACGCCATTTACTACAGTACCTAAAATGTTCTTAATTACAACTTGAGACTCTTCCTTCAAGATATTCTTGATGTTGTCATCAATCTTACCTTGCTTCAATTGGTTCAAAACATCCTCCTTGTGAAGGTGCTCCAAACGCTCGATGAAGAGTTTTTCAAACTCATGCACTGATTCTACAGGCAATACGTTCAAGATACCTTGAGTACCACAGTAGATAACAGCGATTTGGTGTTCAACTGGGAACGGAGTGTATTGAGGTTGCTTCAACAACTCTGTGTTACGCACACCCTTATCGATTGTCATCTTGGTTACGGCATCCATATCACCACCAAACTTGGTGAAGGACTCCAACTCACGGTATTGGGCTTGGTCAGTCTTCAATGTACCGGCGATAGACTTCATCGCTTTCACTTGCGCACTACCACCCACACGAGATACGGAGATACCTACGTTGATTGCAGGACGGATACCTGCGTTGAACATATTGGTCTCCAAGAAGATCTGACCATCGGTGATGGAGATCACATTGGTAGGGATATATGCGGAAACGTCACCAGCTTGTGTCTCGATGATTGGAAGGGCGGTCAAAGAACCTCCACCCTTCACCTTACCCTTCAAAGAAGCAGGAAGGTCATTCATTTGAGCAGCCACAGAGTCATTGTTGATGATCTTAGCGGCACGCTCCAAAAGACGAGAGTGCAAATAGAACACATCACCTGGATATGCCTCACGACCAGAAGGACGTTTCAAAATCAAAGAGACCTCACGGTAAGCGACAGCTTGCTTTGACAAGTCATCGTAAACTACCAATGCGTGCTTTCCTTGATCACGGAAATACTCACCGATCGCAGCTCCGGCGAATGGTGCGTAATATTGCATAGCTGCTGGGTCAGAAGCGGTAGCGGAAACGATGATGGTATAATCCATCGCACCATGCTCCTTCAATGTGTTCACAATGTTCGCAACAGTTGAACCCTTTTGACCAACGGCCACATAGATACAATATACTGGGTTACCTGCCAAGTAAGCCTCTTTTTGATTGATGATAGTATCAATCGCAATAGCGGTCTTACCTGTTTGACGGTCACCAATGATCAACTCACGTTGTCCACGACCAATCGGAATCATCGCGTCGATTGCCTTCAAACCTGTTTGCAAAGGTTGCTTAACGGGCTCACGATAGATAACGCCTGGTGCCTTACGCTCCAATGGCATCTCCAACAAATCACCCTTGATTGGACCAAGTCCATCGATAGGATTTCCGATTGAGTTTACAACTCTACCAACCATGCCTTCACCAGTCATGATAGAAGCGATACGACGAGTTCTCTTTACAGTATCACCCTCGCTGACTTGGTCTGTAGGGCCCAAAAGTACGGCACCCACATTATCCTCCTCCAAGTTCATCACAACGGCGTTCATTCCGTTCTCGAACTCAAGAAGCTCACCAGCCTCAGCGTTTTGCAATCCGTAAATACGAACCACACCATCGCTTACTTGCAAGACGGTACCAACTTCCTCGAACTTGACTTTAGTGTCAACGCCTTGAAGTTGCATTCTCAGCACGTCTGATACTTCACTTGCTTTTATAGCCATAAAATAATTTTCTTTAATAATTAAACACCGAAAAAACCTTAAGCATTTTTGGAATTATTATTGAGCAATGAATCTCTCACACTCCTCAATTGTCCCTTAATGCTGGCATCCAATTGGTAAGTCTCCACATTCAAGACGAAACCACCAATCAAATCCGGATCTACAGAAGTTTCAAATTCGACAGAACCCGTCGAAACTGTTTGGACAGCCTTGCGCATACGCTCAATTTCAGCATCGCTTACCGGGCTCGCCGTCACCAATTGGCTGATCACGATATTCTTTTCCTTGCGGTAAAGATCTTGATAAACCAAACTGATACCTTGAAAAAAGTTTTCTCGCTTACGCTCGACGACCAAATCGACGAATTTCTTGAATGCGTCACATACTTGGGTACCCGCAGCCGTAATAAGCAAATCAGTCTTTTTCTGCTTGGTTAGTGTAGGGTTAACCATAGCGTCACGCAATTGCGGAACGTTACTATAACTCTCGGAAACAAGCTTCATAGACTCATAGACCTCTGTTTCGCTATTGGATTCCAAAGCGAACTGATAGAGAGCCTTTGCGTATCTTGCTGAAATTTTACCTGTATTCATCGAACTTACGATTTAGAGATATTTACCTCATCCAAATATTTGTTGATCATAGCGGTTTGAGATTCAGCATCCTTCAACTCACCGCGAAGAATCTTCTCGGCAATGGTTACTGAAAGCTCAGCGACTTGGGTACGAATATCCTTAATGGCATTATCTTTCTCCAATTGGATACTCTCCTTAGCGCTCTCCATGATCTTGTTCGCCTCCGCAATTGCTTGCGTTTTAGCGTCCGATATCATTTGGTCCTTAAGTCTAGAAGCCTCCTTCAACATCTCAAGACGCTCATTCTTAGCCTCAGCTAGCAACTTGGCGTTCTCCTCCTTGAGGTTAGCCAAAGCCGCATTTGCCTCATCAGCCTTCTTAAGCGACTCCTCGATGTAGTTGCCTCTCTTCTCAATCATTCCCACAATCGCAGGCCAAGCGAACTTGCCTAGGATACAAGCGAGTATGATGAAGCATAGAAGCATCCATACCAATAGACCAAAATCTGGTGTCAGTAATGACATAATGATTCGTTTAATTTGTTATTACATAACGTAAGCCAAGAAGGCAACGATGATTGCGAAGAATGCAGCACCCTCGACCAAAGCGGCAGCAACGATCATGTTACTTCTGATGTCACCTGCAGCCTCTGGTTGACGACCGATTGCCTCCATTGCAGATCCACCGATCTTACCAATACCAATACCTGCACCGATTGCTGCGATACCTGCACCTACTGCTGCTCCTAATTTTGCTGTTGCTTCAGCTGCTAATAAAATACTCAACATAGTCTTAAAATTTTAATTGTTATTAATTTAATTTGTTATTTCTAATGATTAATGCTCGTGCTCCTCTACCTGGCCCATTCCAATAAAGATGGCGGACAACATAGTGAACACATATGCTTGAATGAAACATACCAAACACTCCAACAATGACATAAATACAATCAACAAGACGGATAGCACTGAAATTCCCGCTCCTGCCGCAACATGCATTTGACCGAAGATGAAGATCAAACCAATCAAGATCAACACCATAGTATGTCCCGCGAACATGTTAGCGAAAAGACGGACACAAAGTGCGATTGGCTTGATGAAAACACCCATGATCTCAATGAACTGCATCAATGGAATCGGCAATTTCAAAAAGATAGGCACCTCTGGCCAAAAGATTTCCTTGTAATACGCCTTTGTTGCTGTAAAGTTTGTCAAAATAAAGGTAAGGGAAGCTAATACGACTGTAACAGCGATATTACCTGTCAAATTCGCACCTCCTGGGAAAATCGGGATGATACCCAAGATATTGTTCAAGAAAATAAAGAAGAATGCAGTCAACAAATAAGCTGTATATCTTTTATAATTCTTGCCAATACTAGGCTTAATGATATCATCGACCAAAGAGACGATAAGTGGCTCCAACAAAGCCTGTTTTCCAACAGGACGACTCATCGGATTCTCCTTATATCTTTTTGCGATGGATAGGAAGATCCACAAAAGAAGAGCGCAACTGATCAACAAAGAAGCGACATTCTTTGTAATTGAAAAGTCCCAAGGACGTTTTCCAGTTGACAATTCAATGATCTTGCCCGCATCATTACCCTCTTCCGCAATCTTGTATCCTTTGTACTCGGTATAATGTCCTTCATGTCCTAAATTGCTGGAACAGAAAACATCCAAACCGTTTTGTCCATAAAGAATACATAGCAACGGAATTGAGATTGGATGGCCATTAACCGTTGTGATGTGCCAGCTATAGGCATCTCCTGTGTGACCGAAGATCATCTCCTTCAAATCAACTCCCTCTTTCTCTTGATGCTTCTCAGCAGCGGCAACCTCATTAGCCACTTCCGTAGCCTCCGAACTTTGAGCTGACATGGAGAAACTAGAGAACAAGAAGAGCGCGGCGAAGAAAACCTTAGCTAAACAACTTGTCATTTTATTTCTGGACTGACTCATTTTGTTAATCCTTTATTTAAGTTTCATGAGGGCAATAGCCTCAAATACTGTATATATCACATAAATGATAGCGAAAACTACTAAGAAAGGAACCGCCCAATCACGATTCACAAGAGAGAAAATCACCGCGCCAAAAAGGGCCAAAAACATTTTAATTGTTTTCAATGCCATAAAGGTTCGGTTGTATTTCATACCGTCTTCCCTAGCCTTGCTTAATGTGAGGAATGTGAATGTTCCGAAAAACAAGAAAAACATCGCTACCGAAATCGCTCCCGCTAAAAGAAGCGTACCGCCTGGGTAAAGATGGCTGATGGCAATATATGCTACCACCATTGTTACCACCATGACGATGATCAGTTGCTTGATTATTCCGCTTGTTTTTGAATCCATCACGTATTACGCTAAAACATTCTCCACACAAACAGAGATCACATCATTTTTCACTTCGGCAAAACCGCCGTCCACATTGACGACTGTCTTTTCACCACCTATCTTATAGACGATTGAGCCAGCCTTCAAAGACGAGATGAGCGCCGTATGGTGAGGCAACACGGTAAAAGAACCTGCGCTTCCTGGCAAATTCACCTCCTCCACTTCACCTGAGAACACCATCTTATCTGGAGATATGATTTCTAACTTCATATTGCCGATTTTTAGTGATTATTATTGAGCAGCTTGAGAAAGCAACTTCTTACCCTTCTCGATTGCATCATCGATGGTTCCGACATTCAAGAACGCTTGCTCTGGAAGGTCATCCACCTCACCGTTGATAATCATGTTGAATCCTCTGATTGTCTCCTCAATAGGTACCATCACACCTGGAAGACCAGTAAATTGTGATGCCACATGGAATGGTTGAGACAAGAAACGTTGGATACGACGTGCTCTCGCAACGACCAACTTATCCGCCTCAGACAACTCCTCCATACCGAGGATGGCGATGATATCTTGCAACTCCTTATATTTTTGAAGAATTTGCTTCACATTTTGAGCACACTCGTAGTGAGCGTTTCCAATCACATTAGGATCCAAGATACGTGATGTTGAATCCAATGGATCCACTGCAGGGTAGATACCCAACTCAGCGATCTTACGGCTCAACACGGTAGTTGCGTCCAAGTGGGAGAATGTAGTGGCAGGAGCAGGGTCAGTCAAGTCATCCGCAGGCACGTAAACGGCCTCTACAGCGGTGATGGAACCATTCTTGGTTGACGTGATACGCTCTTGCATTTGTCCCATCTCAGTAGCCAATGTTGGTTGGTAACCTACGGCTGATGGCATACGGCCCAACAACGCGGATACCTCAGAACCAGCTTGGGTGAAACGGAAGATATTATCCACGAAGAAAAGGATATCCTTACCACCTTGTCCAGAATCACGGAAAGTCTCCGCAACAGTCAAACCAGACAATGCGACAGAAGAACGTGCACCAGGTGGCTCATTCATCTGACCATACACCAAGGTAGCTTGTGATTTGGCCAACTCGTTATAATCGATCTTGCTCAAATCCCAGTCACCCTTCGCCATAGCCTCCTTAAAGGCATCACCATAACGAACGATGTTGGATTCAATCATCTCACGAAGCAAGTCGTTACCCTCACGGGTACGCTCTCCTACTCCGGCGAATACTGAATATCCGTTGTATCCTTTTGCGATGTTATTGATCAACTCCATGATAAGCACGGTCTTACCTACACCGGCACCACCGAACAAACCGATCTTACCACCCTTCAAATATGGAACCAACAAGTCGATGACCTTGATACCAGTGAAGAGGATTTCCTTTGATGTAGCCAACTCCTCGAATTTAGGAGCTTGTCTGTGGATAGGAGAAACATCTGTACGGTCGAATTTTTCCATACCATCGATCGGTTCACCTACGACGTTCAACATACGACCCTTGATTTGCTCACCCTTTGGAACGGAGATGGCTTGGCCCATTGAAACGACTTTCATACCTCTACGCAATCCGTCTGTAGAGTCCATCGCGATGGTTCTGATTGAGTTTTCTCCAATGTGTTGTTGACACTCGATGATCAGATTGCTCTGACCCGGACGCTCAACCTCCAACGCATCATGAATCTGAGGTAGAGAGGCCTCTGACTCAGGGAAGCTAACGTCCACGACAGGTCCGATGACCTGTACGATTTCACCAATTACTTTTGCCATGTTTTAGCTTTTTTGTTTTATGGTATTATTATAATTTTTTGTTCAGTTTTTCATTCTCACAGAACCATTCTCCCGTAAGTTGTATGCAAATATATGATTTTTTCTATCAGATTGATACTCTACAAACCTATTTTTTTACTGAATTTTTGACGTTTTCACCCCCGATTTTTAGAAATGTGTTGCACAACATAATTTTATATTCACATAATTGAAGGACACGTTCCGAAGAAGCGGCATAACCCGAACAAGGCACAAGATTTCATCCTGACAAAAGGTCCTACAACCAATCAAATTAACAAATTATAATTTTATCTTCGCGTATAATATATTAAGGTTTATGAAATACAGCAGAGTTCTCACCATAGCAGGAAGCGATTCAGGAGGAGGCGCCGGCGTACAAGCGGACATTAAAACGATTTCGGCATGCGGTTGCTACGCAGCTTCAGCCATCACCGCCATCACCGTACAAAACACCATAGGAGTACAAAGTGTCGTTGGATTACCCATCGAGGCGATCGAAGGGCAAATGGAGGCAGTCCTCTCTGACATCGGCGCAGATTGCGTGAAGATTGGCATGTTGCATTCAAGCGAAGTGATCCATTGCATCGCAAAGGCGCTACGCAAACATAAAATAGAGAAAGTGGTTCTTGACACCGTAATGGTCTCAACATCCGGCCATAGGCTCATCGAGGAATCAGCCATCGAAACGTTAATTAAAGAACTAATTCCGCTCGCCACCGTCATCACACCGAATATTCCGGAGGCGGAAATACTACTAGGAGAAAGGATCAACTCACAAGAAGACCTTATCATAGCCGCTCAAAAACTGGCAAGGAAATTCAACGTATCCGTTTTATTGAAAGCAGGACATTTGACCAACGATCTATTGACGGACTATTTCTATAACAACGAGAAACAGCGGTCACTGGCATTAACCAGCAAGCGACTCGACACACCCAACACACACGGAACCGGCTGTACCCTATCCTCCGCCATCGCGTCAATGCTGGCGAAAGGATACGAAATCGAAGAGGCGATACAAAAGGCGAAGGAGTACCTAACAGGCGCCATCGAGGAGGGAGCCAACTATCAAATCGGCCATGGACACGGCCCCGTCTGCCATTTCTGGAATCTATGGGAATAAAAAAAAAGAGCTTCCAAGCAAATTGGAAACTCTTTTGTGACCCCGGTGGGATTCTAACCCGCGATCTTCAGAACCGGAATCTGACGTTCTATACAGCTGAACTACGGGGCCATACAATCATTTCATAGGCAAATTTACACAAAATCCACATATTCCACACTTTTTTACGCTATTTTTATCTTTTCAGACATCTTCATATGTCAAATCAGGCACAAAATGAGATAATAAAGCAAGTTTTCCGACCTAAATATCACTAAATTCACCTAAGAGACCATCATCAAAGACATAATTGGTTTCTTTTTGCTACAAAAACAGCGAATTCACTAACATTTTTCCATCAAATCAACAAACACACTACTATTTTTGTAAGTTTTCACTTCAGAACTTGTTGTATTTTGTAAATAATATTATCTTTGCGGTAATTAAATAATTGTATCATGAGTTATCTAAAAACCCCAGAAGGTTACAAACCATTGTTGGATGCCAGACAAACAGAGTTGGGCATCAAGAAAATAAAGGACTTCTTTCAAGGAAGTCTCTCTGCTGAGTTGAGATTGAGAAGAGTTACCGCTCCCCTCTTCGTAATGCAAGGACAAGGTATCAACGACGACTTGAATGGAGTCGAGCGTGCCGTGACATTCCCTATCAAGGAATTGGGAGATAGAAAGGCTGAAGTGGTACACTCCCTTGCTAAATGGAAGAGATTGATGTTGGGTGAATATGGCATCGAGCCAGGATTCGGATTATACACCGACATGAATGCCATCCGTTCCGACGAGGAGTTGGGCAACTTGCACTCCCTTTACGTAGACCAATGGGACTGGGAAAGAACTATGACCGCAGATGACAGAAACGTGGAATTCCTCAAGGATATTGTAAGAAGAATCTACTCTGTCATGGTACGTACAGAATACGTCGTATACGAAATGTACCCGCAAATCAAGCCTATGTTGCCTGAGAAGATTTTCTTCATCCATGCGGAGAAACTTCGCCAACTCTACCCTAACTTGACACCTAAAGAGCGTGAACACGAAATCACCAAGAAATATGGCGCTGTATTCGTAATGGGCGTGGGTGGTCCATTGGGAGACGGAAAGATCCACGATGGACGTGCTCCAGACTATGATGACTGGACAACAGCCGGAGAGGATGGTTTGCCAGGATTGAACGGAGATATCCTTGTATGGAACAGTGTGCTTCAACAATCATTGGAGCTCTCATCCATGGGTATCCGTGTAAACAAAGAGGCTCTTCTCCGTCAATTGGAGATGACCAACCAAAACGCGCGTAAGGAGTTGTACTTCCACAAGAGATTAATCGAGGGAAGTTTGCCACTCTCTATCGGTGGAGGTATCGGTCAATCACGTCTTTGCATGTTCTTCTTGAGAAAAGCGCAC
The DNA here is from genome assembly GCA_024401515.1 of Paludibacteraceae bacterium. Classification (GTDB taxonomy): domain Bacteria; phylum Bacteroidota; class Bacteroidia; order Bacteroidales; family Paludibacteraceae; genus UBA1181. Next base: position 10,077 of record JAKSKY010000010.1, read on the forward strand.
ATCGGAGAGATCCAAGCCAGCATTTGGCCAGATGATATGCGTCAAGAGTGCGCAAAGCATAACATTCCGCTTATCTAACAACCGAAAGGCAATTCGAATGAATATAATAAAGAGGATATTTATTGGATTTCTTTTATTAGGAAACTTTTTGAATGCGGGCGCCAACACGTCATTGACGTATGGAGACATGCAAAAAGTACAAACCGCCATGTACGCTATTTCCAAATACTACGTGGATACGGTTAACACTGACCAAATGATCGACAATGCCATCAATGGTATTTTAGAGAACTTGGATCCCCATTCAAAATACATCCCTAAGCAGGAAGTTCAAAGAATGAACGAACCGCTTGACGGTAAGTTTGAGGGCATCGGTGTCGTTTTCCAAATGATGAAGGATACCCTACTTGTCATTCAAACCATCTCAGGTGGACCATCAGAGAAGGTGGGAATCCGTGCCGGCGATAGAATCGTATATGTGAACGACTCTACCATAGCGGGCGTCAAGATGCAGAATACGGACATTATGAAAAGGCTAAGAGGTCCGAAAGGAACCTCTGTCAATGTCAAGATTCTTCGTCGAGGCGTAAAGGAGATGATCGACTTCAAAATCATCCGTGACGTAATTCCTATTTACAGCCTTGACGCCGCCTATATGGTGGATAATACCATCGGCTATATTAAGGTGAATAAGTTCAGCGAAACAACCATGGAGGAGTTCACCCAAGCGCTCAACAAATTGCAATCAAAAGGTATGAAATCCTTAATCATCGATTTGCAAGACAATGGCGGCGGATATCTGACCACGGCGGTAAAATTGGCTAGTTGCGTCCTTCCATCCGACAAATTGGTCGTCTATAGCGAAGGTGTAGCCCAATCCCGTGAGGTATTCAACACAATAGGCAACCCGCTTTTCGAAAAGGGAAATGTTGTTGTTCTTGTCAACGAGAGCTCCGCTTCCGCAAGTGAGATTCTTTCCGGTTGTATCCAAGACTGGGACAGAGGATTAGTCGTAGGACGTAGAACCTTCGGTAAAGGTTTGGTACAAAAACCAGTACCATTGCCAGACGGTTCCATCATCCGTTTGACAACCGCTCAATACTACATTCCTTCCGGCCGTTGCGTACAACGTCCTTACAAAGATAATTTGAAGGACTACGATAAAGATTTGATCGAACGCTACAACCGCGGAGAATTAATGCATGAAGATAGCATTTCATTCCCTGATTCATTGAGATATTACACCATCAACAAGAGAAGACCAGTCTACGGTGGTGGTGGTATCATGCCGGATATTTTTGTTCCTCTTGACACAACGATCTATACGAAGTATCATAGGAATCTTGCGGCTAAAAATGTATTGAACGACTTCGTCCTCAACTACATGGAGAAGAACCGCGCTAAATTGGAGACTCAATATCAAGTCAAAAACGACAAGAAAAAAGAGTTAGGATTTGAGGATTACCTAAAAAACTTCAATATCACTGACGCTGATTTGAAAGCGATCAAAGAGGCCGGCGATAAGGAAAAGGTGGAGTTCAACGAGGATCAATACAAGCAATCCCAATCCATTATCAAAAAGCAAATCAAGGCAATGATCGCCAGGGATCTGTGGGATACCAGCGAGTATTACCAAATCATGAACGAGGAGAACCCAATCTTCAAAAAGGGTGTCGAGGCGCTTCAAGACAAAGAATTATACAAAAAGGGCATGGCACCTAAGAAAAAGTAAGGTGTCCCCTATTCGTTAATACCAAAGGGGGAAGTTTTCTAACTTTCCCCTTTTTTATCTATCGCATTCCAATTTTATTAACCCTAATATTAACTTAAAAACAAATTTTTATGGGAAATTGTGAAGTAATCAGATGGAAGCGATTCAGCCACAATTCTTACTCCGTATTTTGTTCGATGCACAAAGTCGTCAACATCGGAGTTTTGAGTGCGGCCATTATCGCAAACGTGGATGTGAAAGCTAGTGAAATCCACGAAGTTCAAAATCAACCGCAAATCTACGAGTCGCTCGAAGATGTGGAAGTGACGGCGGAGAAATTGCAGAATCTGCCGGGAGAAACCACTCTCATGACGCAAAAGGAGATCACCACCGCGGCCCAGCAATCGGTCAACGACGTTCTCAAACAAATTCCTGACATCGACGTTCGCCAACGTGGTGGTTATGGTGTTCAGACAGACATCTCCATCAAAGGCGCACCTTCAGAACAAACCGTTCTTTCCATTAACGGTATTAACATCACCTCCCCTCATACGGGGCATCTATCTGCAGATTTTCCTTTTACAACAGATGCGATCACACAGATCAAACTTTCAGAGGGCAAAGGTTCTCAAGAGACTTTAAACCTACTCATTGAACCAGACACCGTCACTCAATTCACCACCACAGCCATCGCAGGTTGGTACGGACTTGTAACCAGCGAAAATACGCTGAACATCAGCAACAAGAAAAATACCGCACACCTATTGAACGGAGCCATCTCCAGATCGGACGGAGCCGTACAAAACAGCGATTTCGGGCAGGGTAAATTCTTCTATTTAGGTCAATATTTCAACGACCAAATCAATACGGAATGGCAATTGGGCTACAGCAGAAAAAGCTTTGGCGCCAACACTTTCTACTCGGCAGCTTACGACAACCAATGGGAAAGGACCAACCGTATACTCACCTCCGCTAAAATAGAGTTGTTAAAGCCCCTCAATTTCGAAGCGAAATTCAGTTGGGGCAGGGATTACGACCATTTTCAGCTCGTCAGAGGCGAGAATTTTGGAGAGAACTTCCACCGGACAGATATGCTTTCTGTCTCCCCTAAAATAAAGAGAGCATGGAAATTGGGAGAGACCTTTCTGATGGCGAACTACCGCCACGAATCCATCCTTTCCACCAACCTAGGCGTTCCTATGGAGAACGATTCCGTAGCTATTTTGGGCGTCGATAATTACTATCGCAAGAGCAAAGAGAGAGATCTATTGGACATCCTCCTCGACCATCAATTCACTGTTAAAATTTGGACGATGAACTTTGGTCTCCGCTATGCGCAAGTCTTCGACACGGAGAATCAACACAGATTCCTCCCCTACGCCAACATGCAATTCGACTTCAAGCATAACATCACGCTCCATGCTTCATGGAACAATGCGCAACGTGTACCAACCTTCACGGAGCTCTTCTATAAGAGCCCTACCAACCAAGGCAATACAGACTTGAAGCCTGAACTCACCTCCACCACTCAAATTCGTTTGTCCCACAAACGAAGAGGTCTATACAACGAAATAAACAGTTATTACATGCGTGGCAAGGATATGATCGATTGGGTCATGTTCAATGCGGAGGATGTCTACCACTCGGCGAATTTCCAACTAGACAACATAGGCGTTGGCTACAGGGGAGAGATCGACTTTGCGGGATTCAATCCCAAAGCGCGCGTGAAACTAGGGTTGGGCTATCAATTCATTCACCAAAACAGACATGATGACATTGTGGTGTTCAAGTCTCTCTACGCCTTGGAATATTTGAAACATAAATTCAATGGTCACTTAACAGTGGAACCCGTCAAGAATCTCGTATTTACGTTCGATTATAGATTGGTCAACAGAAATGGCAACTACATCGTCTACAAGGAGAAGAAGAATACAGGAGAGACACTTCCCTACCCGACCTATGGAGTGGCGGATTTCAAAGCCACCTACCAATACAAACTGTTCCAATTCTTCGCGACCGTCAACAATCTATTCAACAAGAAATACTTTGATTTCGGCAGTGTGGAGCAACCAGGTATTACAGGTTTGATTGGTGTGACATTCAAAACACCAGGTAAATAAAACGACCCCTATCCAACAAAAAAGGTTGCAGTAGCGTTAGCTATTGCAACCTTTACTTTTCTATAGTATGATCCAACTAACTATTTGGTCGGATCCATGATGATGTCGGCACTCTTCTTGTTACCGCTGGTCAAGGTATTCCAAATAACAATCTTACCATCATCACTAAGTTCCATCTTCTTAATGTCAATCACACTATTATTTTGGAACTGATGACTGATGCTACCAAAGTTACTGCCATTATCACGGATAACGAAACGTCCCGTACTACCGTTCACCGCTGATGCCACCGTTTTAGCCTGACAATGGCTGAAATCATTATTGCTTGAATTGATCACGCCACCATTACCATCATTGTAGATTCGGAAGATGGTTGGCTCATATTGAACATTGGTTTGGTTGATTTCGATGTTATCCACCACCACATTGTTGGAGAAGTTGAAATTAGTTCCTCTGTTATTGGATTCACGCACATAAACGATGGCGGAACCTGCAGTCGCTTCAGCTTGGTAATGCTCACAACGGGCACCTCTCGCAAATGTATTATTGGATATATTCACACAGTTGATACAAGGATTTTGGCGATCCACAGAGGCCACCATATTCTCCGTATCATCATTGTAAACCATGATGCAACTATGGGTAGCCGCATCGAAGATACAATCTTGCAAGTTGGTGATGATATCCGCTTCATCCAACATGAAATGGATAAAATTGAACTCAAAACGGCAACCGATGAACTGAGTCATACCTGTACCCTTCAAGACAACACCCGCACCGATTTTTCTAATACCGTTCGGATTATCGTCCGTCAACTTGTGGGCTGCGCAATCATAGTTCAACATATTGGAATTAAAGTGGCAATCTATGCAGATAAAATCAGAAGTATAACAACAATACATACCGAAACGGTTAGAACTGAAATAGGAACTTCTGATTGTCTCTATATAACCACCGACCGTATGAAGACCGTAGGTGAATCCCACGATGGCGCAATCGTACATCGCCGTGATGGATCCCGCACCCGGAACAATGGAGATACCCATAGTATTAATATTTTCCTTATCATGGGTATTGGTTCCCGTGTACAAATCCTTATCGCCCAAAATGGTCATTCCGAAAAGGTTCAAACTTCCTCCTTTCGAGAACTTTATAGCGGTGATGCGGGAACTAGTCTTCACACCATATTCGGCCGTTTTCACCTGCGTTCCGTAAACGCTCTCAGTCCAATCCGCACCTCTGAGTGTGGTACGATGGTTAATCACCAATGTTTGGTTGATCGGATAGATCGCATCGAAAACAATCGTCTCCGGAATGATTTTTATTACCTCGTTAATGATCGGAGCGTTGTCTTTATTCGATACAGAAACGCCAAACCAGAGGATAAGCACCTCCTTATTGGTCACACTACCAGCGAAAGAACAATTATTGAAGAATGAATAATTGGCGATTTTACTGATATATGTGCTATCGAACGTCACTGTACCATTGGAAATGGATCCTCCGTTGAAATACAAAATCGAATGGGCCGGGATGGTCAATTTGCCACCATTCAAATTAAAATCGTTCCTAATTTCGTATATCGTCTTCTCACTAGTCATCTGGCTAGACAAAGAGTATTTTGAATTGAGGGTAACATGGGTATAGGTCGCCTGATCCGTAGGAGGATTTTCCGCCAAGGCTAAACTGGAACCCGCACGGACTTGAGATGTCGACTCTTCTTTCTCCTCAATAGCGGGAAGATCTTGGCTGCACCCTAAAAAGTAAAGCAGAACGAAGATCGGCAAAATATAGACGGGAAATATCTTTCTCATTATTTTATAAAAACTAATACTTACACAATTAACATGAAACGTCAGGAAATCCCCAATGATTATCTACCCTATTCCTTTTTCATCCATTTCAAGCGCAAAGATACACAACAATCTGGAATATAGTATACATAATTCAATTAAACTGCATTATTTCAACATCAAACACGCTTCGTCACTCAAAATCGAAATCATTTGTCACATCTGTGCCTATGGCCGCTCCCGAATAATCCATCGTAGGATTGAGACGAGCCGTACGAGTCACCTCCTTTTCAATCAGTTCATCCGGAAGATTGTTGAAGAAATAACGCCCCTCGGCGGGATCCTCGGAATGTTCATCCACATGAATGGAATGGACGTTTCGATAAATGTATAGTTCATCCTGGGCACGGGTCAATGCGACATATAGACAACGACGCTCCTCCTCCACAGCATCCTCACCCGTTTCAATGGCACGAGGCGTCGGGAAAGATGCGGGTGATGCCTTCAAAAGATAACATAGTTTCGCTTCCAAGCCCTTCGCGGAATGTATGGTCGTAAGAATACAAGCATCCTCAGGTCCATTTTCACCCTGCTTCACCGTTGTTTCCAACTTAGGATCCAATACATACTCGCTTACAAACTCCTGGATGCCCGCCGTGCCAATGGCCACCTCCTGCAAAACATCAAAGTCTTGTCTGCGCCACTTCCACTCCTCTTTGTAAAGCTCCTTCAAGCGCTCTTCCATGGTCTCCAGGGTCTTGGCGATCGCCTTGGCCGGAGAAAACTGCATATCACTGATATTGCGAAGCGTCTGGGTAATCTCCGCCTGCAATCCATTGCCCGCCAACTTATCCAAACATTTGTCCAAGGTCTCCTCTTCAATCACATCATTGATGATTTTTGAAGCGGTCACCTCTCCGATACCTCGCCACAACAGCAGATAACGCATCCAAGCCAACTCATCCTTGTAATTGGCCACAATACGCATCGGAGAGACCACGTCACGCACATGCTTGGACTGCATCAAACCGACACCACCGAATATGATGTAGGGTATTTTCTTGGAAATACATTGAGACTCCACGGAACGAAGACCATACAACGAACGGGAAAGTACCATATTATCCTCATACTTAACCCCTTTGTCCACAATACTTCTACGAATCTTCTCCGTCGTATCATAAGCCTCATCCCACTCATTCTCACAAGTGACCACGACTGGCCTTTTGCCTACCCCTCTTGCGGAGGATAATTCTTTGTCATAATTCAACGGAGATTTGGCCAATACCCAGTTGGAGAGATCCAAAATCTCTTGCGTGGAGCGATAATTGATAGTCAGCTTCATTACTTCGGACTGAGGCACCACCTGCGCAAAATTGTGCATAGTCTTAAAATCAGCGCCTCGGAACGCATAGATGCTCTGCGCATCATCACCGACACAGAACAAATGACACTTTTCATAGAAGGAACTCAACAATTCATATTGCAGGGGATTGGTATCCTGCATCTCGTCCACTAAGATATGGTCATAGCGGGAGGATATGAACAGACGGGCCTCCTCGTTCTTTTTCAACCCCTTGGAGACCACATTGAGGATATCATCATAGTCCATGTACTTATGCACCGTCTTGTAAGCAATATATCGCTTGATGATATCCGCATAGACTGGTTTGTTCAGTTCTATGCTTTTGGTGACATTCACATCATCCTTCGCGGCATTATCATAGAGCTTCATACGCATGGCGTCCGAAAGGCTGCAACAAGCGTTGACCGCATAAGAATAGATATCCAATACGGATGAGGGTTTCACGACATGTTTTTCTTTGTCCTTCATGCCCTTGCCACAGAGCAACTTCATACAACTCTCCCGATCCTCCTCATCCAGCAGCGTATATTCATGGTGCATAAAGACCTTCGGATTATTCATAATGATATCCATGCACCATGAGTGGAAAGTCTGGCCACGCAAACCATCCACCGAAATGCCACCAATCTCCGATTTGATTCGCTCCACGATCTCACGGGCCGATTTGCGGGTGAAACTAAGGATCAATATGCGATGGGCAGGCACACCATGCTGAATCAGGTGTTTCGCACGTGCGATGATGGTACGAGTCTTACCCGTACCCGCGCCCGCAACTACCAAGAGATGTTTTCCGTCGTATTCCACAGCTCTGCGCTGCTGTTCGTTCAATTCTTCCATCATAAAAACCTATAGGAGGATAAGTCCTTCCGTGAGGACAAATTTAGCAAATTATCACAGGCTAAAAAAGAGAGGTAGGCAAAGAACTTTGATGGATAATCTGCTCCGCTACCCTATGCAAATCATCGGACTCTTTCAAATAACGGGCCCCTTTCGCCACCAGAGAAGCATTTCCCTTTGAAATATCTAAAGAACGAGTCTTCTCATCTTCAAAATAAATCGTAAACAAAGGTTTGCGGGCCGCCAATGTAGCGTTCGCCACATGCATGCTACCGCCATTCACATCCGTTTGGACCACTACCGTCGCCAAAGAGAGTCCTGCCTGCAAACGATCTCGGGCAATGAATCCATATTTTGAACAACTTGCGCCAAAAGGGAACTCCGATAATAGCAATCCTCCTTGAGCTAACATCCGATCTGCCAAGGCACGATTTTCGGGTGGATAGACTTGATGGAGGCCATGCGCCATAAAGGCAATGGTTTTTCCACCCTCTCGCAAGGCGTTCTCGTGAGCTACCGCATCACAACCCGCCGCCAATCCCGAAACGACACAAAACCTTTCGCGAACAAACTCCCCGGCCACAAAACCAGCAATCTTCGCACCATCTGGTGAGGGATGGCGGGTACCGGCAATTGTCACACAAGGAGTATTCAACGCCGACACATCTCCCTTTGTATAAAGCAACAACGGCGGTGCCAACTCCCCCTTTTCACTTACGGTTTTCCGTAAAATTTCGGGGTAAGCGACATCGCCGTAGTAAAGGAAACCGATACCGTTCTCCTTTGAAATTTCGATTACTCTCTCCGCATATTCCCTCGCCTCATCCAAATGTCGCTCCTCTACCGGAACATTTCGTCCATCGATTCGGAGCGTCCATCCACACTGATGAATTGTTTCCAAAAGATCTCCATCCGGCAAATCCAACAGATGATATAATTTTTTGCTGCCAACGCCCCAAAGAGAACTGAGGGCAATAATCTCCGCGAGATCTATATGCATCGAGCTATAATTTATTGCTTTGGCTCCTCTGATTCAGAATTCGCCTCCTCAGCGGCAACCTCCTCCTCATCATCCTTTCCTCTGGCTTTTATGAAGATGATGGCGCCAATGATCAAAATCCAAACCAATTTTCCGCCAATCTTATGCCAGAAAGGCATTGATGGGGTCTCTGGAAAATCATAAAGAGCGTGAAGAACTTTTAATTCATCCTCATCCAAGTCAACGTAATTGATGGTATTCCTAGATTCTTTATATAATACATACTTCTCCTCGCCATAGTTGAATACCGGAATCCACATCAAAGAGAATTGGCTATGCATGATACCCAAATCAAGATGAACTATTTCTCCATCATCCCCTTCCAAGGCAAACAAATCATTGTCCTTAGGCAAATCCAATACCTTTACAACATGATCACCTGTGCTGTAGAAAAGAATACCTTTCGCATTCGCACTGAAAGCCATCACAAATAGGGTGGCTAAAACTAAAAATAATTTTTTTGTCATTTGATTAAAAATTCATTAAAAACAACATTAATTAACGGGACAAAGGTAGCGAAAAAAACGCAAGAATTCGAAGTTTTAATCTGTATTTAGTATTTAGAACTATCCTCTAAGGGAGTATAAAAAAAGCCCTTATCATGTGATAAGGGCTTACTATCTAATAAAGCTTCATTTATTCACCTTTAGGATTCTCTCCATATCGATTAGGACCTTTTTCCCCCTCTCCAAAGATCAATATCAATGCGTAAAAAGGAATAATTTGGTACCATCCAGAATTACCACGGTCATGACAACGCTTCGCCCCTTGCGCGATATGGAACCAAAAGGCTGGAATCATAAGTATATAAAACAAAAGGGTCGTTCCTTGAGAGTCCACCGCATCACCCGCACCGCAAGCCACCAGAACAAGACCTAAAATAAAACCCACTGCCATAGATATCGCATAAAGAATCAACATGGTAAGACCATATTCCATTCTTCTGATACGGCCATCAAAAGAGAATGGAGCAGAAAACATTGGACGTTTGTTACTTTTCAATTCAAAAGTAGATTCCATATCAGAGATTCTCTTCTCTCTTCTTTCCATCTCCTCCGGATCCAACAATACCTTTTCTCTATTCACTTCAGAGAGTTCCGTAGACTCATTTTTTACAATTTGATTCTCGTTATCCATATCTAAAAAAAATTAATTAATATTACACATTCAAATATAACAATCTTAAACTCAAAGAATAATTAATATTATTTCATTAAAAAACAAAGCTTTTAGTCTCTTTATTTATAACAATAACCACACGCCTTCCATTTACCAAAGCTCTTCGCCTGAGACAAAGAAACCCATTCATACTCATAAGAACAACGATTCATAGCAGCGCAAAAACCTTTGTGATAAGCGTAAGAATTAGGACTTTTACAAATCAAAACTCGCTCACTATCTCCATGAGTTGGAATGATCATTGAAATAAATAATAACACAAATACACTCAACCGTTTCATAAGCCTATATAATCAAAATCTTATTACTGCATGAAAGATAATAACTAATCCCGATATTCCATTAGATTTCTACGTATAACCATTTCGATAAATTCTCGAAAATCACGTATTTCAAATTTACCATCTTCATTTCTATATCTGACAGAAACATTATCAATGCACCAATTGCCATCTTCTCGTACCATGAAATAAGTACAATACTGACAAACATCTCCAATATATAACTCCAAACTTGCCTTTGCTCTCATATCGGATTGCATCTCAACTTTAACATTTTTGAAATATATACTTGTGATATGATTAGAATCATACCCCCACTCGACGACATAAGGACAGAAACGGGCATCATAAATATCGCTTTCAAGATATTCTTTATAGCGTCGGGCCAAGGATTTCGTATAATATGAACAAAGCTTTTCATAGACCTCCTCATCAAACCTTTTTGCTTTGCAATAACGGATAACATCCCCACGTATTTGCTCTACTCGATCTACGACCTCAATTCTATTCATGTCAATTTGAGAAGATGAATGAGTTGAAGAAGATGTATTTGATTGATACGAAGAGCTATATTTTGTTGAGTTTATTGAGTTTGTTGAGTTTGTTGTATTAGTGTAATCATATGATGAATAATTGCTTTTATTATAATTCGAAGAAGAGTCAACATCCCGGCTTTTGACTATAAGGAATAGAAATATCGCCAATATCACAATAATGAACAACACAAATTCAGTTTGACCAACAAAATGATTTCCTGGTCGAAAAACTTTCTCGCTTTCAACCAGCACGCCATTACGGAATTCACCCTCCTTACGCACACCATCAGAGCTAACCTTCACACCCTTCCCGTGCCACATATCATTAGCCCAATATCCCTTGTATTCATTACCACTACCCCATGTCATCACGCCATATCCTTCTCGCTTCCCATTTGCGAAAAGACCTTCATATCGATTTCCATTGGGCCAAGTCATCACACCATTACCATGAAGGGTTCCATTGGACCATTCACCCTCATACTTTCTACCATCTGGGAAACGGAATTCGCCATAACCCAATGCTGGCTTTCCTAATAATGAACTTAGTTGATAATATAAAGCTTTTTTTCCGTAGGATTTATCATTGTTCCAAAAATACGAAGCGCCCTTAAAGACAGGTTTCTTACCCAACTTCTCCTCCTCCGAACACATGATTCGAATGATGGTCTTATTATAGTTGGAAGCTAATCGCAATTCCTGTGCCTCAGTTTTATTTAGAGAGAAGAAATCAGCTTCTTCCGAATGAAGCAAAATGACAATCTTAGCCTCTTCCAATTGTTCCTCGTCACAATTTTCCGCCATACAAATCGAAATAGGAGCCAACGTTTGCTCTATCTCTTTTTTAATTGCGTTTACTGGAGCCGCACTTTCTCTAGAATAAATAAAATACAAATCCATATACAACTAGATTCTATAGGGAATTACATCTCTATTCGTTTATTTTCAGTTTCATCCAAATAGCTAAAGGACTGTAAATGCCTCAATTCCGACTGGGCATCCCGCAACTTTTGGCTCCATATCTCATATTTTTCTTTAGCATTACTAAGTTGGTAATACCATCGCTGCCTTCGTGCAGACTCCTCTTTATCATGATTTCTATAGGACTTATAATATCCTATACCAAGCCATATAACAACGGTAAATAATCCTGTGAAAAAAGCGATAACAGCAGAGATTCCAATTATTATGACATGATTAGGTTCCCAATCTTTTGCCTTAAATGGTTTATTAAGCTGATTATATGTATTAGCAGCCTTCTCTTGTCCGTAAGTATAGTCAATTATATTCTTTTCCAATTTCTCAATACGGGATAAACGTTGTTGTTCTTTACGTTCCAATTCAGCCCGTTTACGTTGTTCTTCCGCCAGAATTTTAGCGGCACGACTCTCCTCTTCCGCTTTTATATCGATGATCCAATTCGATTTTCCAATATTCTTAGTAATAACTTTTTCGTATTCAAGAATCATTTTGTTCCCATATTTAAGGCCAATAACCTGTAAATTATGGGTTCCTTTTTTCAAGCGAACCACCGTTGTTTCGCCAAATTTCAAAGCGGAAATGAACTTTCTATCTCGATATAATTCTCCATCAGCGGATACTGAAATAGAGACCTCCTCTCCTATTTTATCTCCTGGAAGAAGCGCCATTCCCAACCAAGCGCGCATCATCGCATAAAACTCAGCCCTGGAATCCTCATCCAAATAAGGAACCTCATCCGTACGGATGTTCCACTCCTTTTTTATCCATGATTGAGAAGAAAACATACCCGATTTATGGAAACCGATCGCAACAACCGTTTTATTCAAATCAGAAGCAAACTTCACACAATCTTTCACCAATTGATCCGTTCTCGAATTGTCAGACGCTAAAACAAGAAAAATATCACGTTCCTCTATCATTGGGAAAACTCGGTCATCCAATTCATCCAAAGAATTTTCATTAAGTTCTAAACTCAAAAATATATTCTGGACACTTAGGTCATTGACAACCCTTTGTGCGGTTTCGATATCAGACTGAGCGTAACAAAAAAAAATCTTATTCATTTCGTTATTATTTATATACAATGGCATGGACCAATATCATAAAATATAGTTCAGCCATTTTGACCACCTTGTAAAATACAAATACAAACCCAACTATCAGCTACTCCTCCGCCTCATTAGCGAATTCATCCACAAAACCATTGATGAAACTTGGGATACGTTCAATCACAGACTCAACCTTGCGGATGGATTTCTTCGTCAAACGAGCAGTGATCTTTCCTTGTACGGCCGCTATTTCATTCTTTTCCTCTTGGGTATAATCCCTGCCTGACATGTCGGAAAGCAACTCCTCATACCTTGAAAAATAATCTTCCCACTCCTCCATCGAATATTCTTCACAATAGTCTAACTCTTCTGACATGGCATAGAGTTCATTAATGGTGCTACGGTTTGTCGTACACGAAACAATGAAAATTGAGAAAAACAATGATAACAAACTATAAGAGAATATTTTCATGACAATAAAGTTTTAAAAACGAATCAATTGTAAGCATTACTAAAAAATTGGTGGTCATAGGACGAATTGCCGGGATTGAATAGTACCCTAGCTTCGACAGGAGCTGGGTAACTGTCCATATGGTCTCTAGCATTAAGCATCTTTAAAACCGATTGGCATTTCGAGTAATAGTATTGATAATTAGAAGAATTAGAGGATTTAACTCCCTTTATTTTCACCTTTTGCTGCATCTCATCAAATACATTCAATATCTTATTAACGACACTTTGGGTAAGAATATATAACACCATAATCAATATTTGATATAAGACCGCACTTCCCCAACTTTTATTCAGAAAATACAATATAGGGAAGGCAATCAACGTATACAATATGTTCGGGAATTGGACGGAATGATGGTGCCAAAGAGGCTCTATCTTTAAATCATTATAATATCCCTTATAGAAATAATCTACTATCATATTGACCTTCTGCTCTTTATGGGAAGAATCCAACAAGAGGATTTTGTCATTCTCTACCCATCCAAAAATAGAAACGAATGAGTGGAAATCCTGAGATTTAAAATCAGAGTCTAACAAAGCTTGAATTCCCTCGGAACCAGACTCACTGCCTATTTGATAGTCACTTTGTAACGATAAAGAATAAACATACTGTTTATCATTGGATTCTATCTTACAAGTATATTCTCCCCAAACCTCATAAGGTTGATTCGTATAAAAAAGGAGTTTATGAACCCCTTTCGACAAAATCAATTCACAAGGCTGCGCCTCTACATAATCCGCATAGACCTTATTGCCATCAACAAAGACGTCATATGAGGAACCCATGTTCATGGTTATACTCACACGAGAGCCGTAGACATCACCCCCCTTGGATAATCCCAACAAAGCATGTATCTCTTCAAAGAGCTCTATCTTATCCACTTCATCCTTATAAGAAAGAATCTTTTTCCTAAACTCCACACGCTTTTTAAATTTCAGCACCCATCCACCATCAAATGTGACAGGGATGATCGTTTTATTGCTATCAAGCGCATATTTCAGATACCTTGAATAATCAGGAAGATTAAGCGTCTCGGAAGTGATAAAAGCCACAATAAATGGAGATTCTTCTATTTTATTTTCAATAAATCCATCAATATCGTCGCCCGAATCCATGAATTGATCATATGACCACAGATCATACGAGATCGATAGCCTATCACAGATTTCAGACATCGCAGTTTGCATACTGTCAACGTCTTTATTTGAATATAAAACAAAAAAATCGTTCGTGCACTCTTTCACTCTATTATCTCCTTTTTATAAATCCTCAACTGAAGGTGTGATTACGACAACCAAAGGAGGATATATTAGTTTTGACAATCGCAAGACATCTTCATTCTTCAGTCTGATACAACCTTCACTTGCTCGAGAACCTATACTCTCTGGCAGATGGGTACCATGGATTCCAATGCCCTTAAAACCAGGAACATCTAATCGTATGAATATGGGGCCATATGCACCTTTTATCTTCCCTTTTCCGTCTCCAAAATCATGGGTCCAATCAGAAGAATCTTGGATATCCAGCACCTTAAATACACCTTCTGGCGTTTTCATGTCACCCTTTGATTTTTTATCTCCAAGATTTGCACCAGTAGCACAAGGGGCGGAAAACAACTCATGACCCGAATAGTCAAATAAAGTCAACTTCATCTCTTTCTTGGAAATAAGAATGAAATTGGCATATTTAGCCTTCTCGATTGTTTTGTATTGGAAAAAAGAAAAAACTGATACGCCAGCCAATGCAACAGCTAACAATCCTGTTAAAATATACAATGACTTCTTTTTCATACTACTTAATTGACATACAAGTTATATTCCAAGTCATCAGCCATTTTTATCACAATACGATTAGGATTTTCTTCATCTAATGAAACAGATTGGATTAAACCACTTCCTTGTACAGGAATAGCATCCCTGAAAATCGGTTCATCAGTATCTCCATCAAAAGAATACGCCACCAAAACCATACGATCAGAATAGTTCGCATCCTTTAGAACACAGAAAAAGTCAGTATACTTGCTGAGTTTATCATAAACCCTCGGATAAGCCATATAATTTGGCTTTGTTGACTTACCTCTTGAATAAACTTGTAGCTTTTGACTATTACGAACTTTTTTACAATACTGCATTAAAGCTGATCGACACTTAGAAGATGTAATTGTTTGGGCAGATTCCGAATCCCCCCAAATACCAGTAAGTAAATCAAAATCCTCTTTATTCAAAATATATTTTGAGGATACATAACCCTCTTTTCCATCTGCTTTAACAGATGCCCAATCTCCATCAATAGAATATGTTATCAGCTCTGAACCATAAGGTAATTTCCCTATTTGATTGTATTCTACACCGGCAAGCTTTTCCGACCTAAGGAACAAACTAGTGGCATAGACATATGTTCTATCAGCATCCCTGTCCTTCTTATAAGGAAGATACCATGCAAAATAGAGAATAACCGCAAGTAATAATAAAGCTCCCGCAATATAATACTTCATTCTATCTGCCCTTGTTACAATTTTATTTCGAATCTCTTTCGTTTGTTTTATTTCCATGTCTTTTTTTGCATATATATTTCGATCTTCATTAATCTCTTTCTGCAAAGAGACAAATAGATCCATTCCTAATTCCCTCTCTCTCAAGTCATTGCCGATTTTCACCATATAATTTCTTTTCACAGAAATTCTTGGATCCTTCATATCCTGAAATGTAAACAAATGATTGCCTTCATCCATTCTGATCTTATTTACAACATTCTTTTTCAAGTCACATAGGAAAAGACCATCCTTATATACCTTTACATCTACATCAGACTTTAAATTAACGATCGCACCATATGAATCTCCCGCTTCCTGCGTGATTGAAAAGAAACCTTTTAACGAACCATAGAACTCATTTCGACCTTCCTTTGTCTTTAAATCATATAAATTTGTCCTAAACCTAAAAACATCATCTCCCAACAATGTTGTGGATCCCAATTGTACAGGAAGGACCGTTTTGTTCAAATCATTGGCGAATGACAAAGAAGATTTCACTGACTCAGAGTTCTTAGCATTTGACGAAACAAATACGAGAACAACTTCCGCAGCTTCAATTACAGGGAAAACACTATTTTCGAGGTCAGCATCATTTGAGTCCAAGTGTTTCACCTCACATTTAACTTGTGACTTAATGTCATCAAGAAGAGGAGCAACGACATCATTGTCTTGCTCCGAGTAAATTGCATAAATATATTTGTCCATTCTAATTGCGTTTCGTTATAAGAGCAAAGCTATTTTCCAGCCTTTTTATTTTTTGCTGACTTTGACAATGTGTCAGATTCTGCCGCTTCCCCATTATTTTCTGGGGTTGCGGAAGAGAGTGTATCCCCTTGGGATTTCAAAGCATTTCCAGTGGAGTCTGGAGATGTAACTGCCTCTATTTTGGTAGAATCAGCCACATCACAACATGATGCGGATTTGTCATTATGAAAGAAAAAGAAATAGGCACCAGCACCTAAACCAATAACTAAAACAGCTAAAATGGCAAACAACCCTTTCTTTCCCAAAACATTCATGATCTTCTTAAAGAATGACTCTCCGTAATAATCAGACTTTATCTTGGCTGCGATATCCTCTGGAATGTCTGATGATTTCTTAATGATGGAATCAAATGATCCCCTTGAAATTTTATAAACATTAAGAATACTCTCAACAAACTCATAAGGAGCTTTCGCACTACCAACCAATGGGAATAGAGATTGTTCAGAATGTTTCGCCAATTTACCCTTCACCAATTCCGCCAATGCATTATAGTCATCAGACTTTAAGTTAGGGATTATTTTTTTCAGCAATGGTTCGAATTCATCGACAGTGGCAAATTCGCCAGCAGTAGACATAACAGCGGCCGCATTCTTTTCATTAATATCACCCAACATATAAGCCGTGATATTTTCCCACTTTTTCACCTCATTATCGGCTTTATTTATTTGTGGGTTAGAAAGAATCTTCTCTTTGATCTTCTTCGCCAAATCAACAGAAACCTTATTATCCTTTAGGTTAGCGTTCAGAATTGGCAAAATGAATGACCAAACTTGAGCGATAGAACCTTTACCCTTATTGACAACATCCAGCAATATATCAAGGGTTTGTCCCGCAGGTAAATTCAAATTCATCATCACTTTTTGGATGTCTGCGTCGCTTCTCTTCAACTCAAACATTTTAGGAATAATGTAATCAGCCTGCTTTTGTTTGGTTGAATAGAAGAGATCATACATATCCATCCAATAGGCGGAGATCTCAGGTGTATCCAAATAAGCATGCTTCTCCTCACATTGGGATTTCTCCAAGTACTTACTGATGTTCTTAAAACCACCCAACTTTTTGATTGAATCAACCAATGTGGAGACGGATGACAATATCTGCTTAGAGATGGCGCTCTTGCTAGGTGCGATCACACCGCTAAGATCGAAACCGTAATCTGATAATGCATTGATTTTCATAATAGAATCTGCATTCGCATTACCTTGAATATACTCTTTCAACACACCATCTACACATGAGTTCAATCTATTTTGAAGAGCCTTGTTGCCTGCAAAACAATTTTTTAAGATATTCCACAAATCATTATTTTGAGGGAACATATTTGCGAATGCAAAATTGTTCGGTTCCATCAGATAACTAAACAAAACGCTCTTTATGGTTGGATCCACATTCCTATTTTCCAAATAAACGGGACTCAAAATCCAATTAATATACTTGTGTACCTCTTGAAGATTGTTAGGAATATTAGATTTAATTACACCACCATACAATTTTGCCTCAATTGTCTCGAATACATTGTCAGAAGATAAATCCAACTCGACGAATTGTCTCGCATATGAATAATCAAACTTATAATGTTCATTGACAAAGAAAATATTATAGGCCTCTTGAGCACCTTCCAACTGATAATTGGTACAGAAAGTCATTTTTTCCACCAAAGAGGCAGGGACAACTCTCATCAAATCCACCATCAAACGAGCCGCATCATTCGCGTCAGATTTGATGATCAATGGCTTTTTAGAAATAAGGGACTCAAGAAATGCGAACAACATCTTTGATGTAATATCCGCATTTATCGTCGGCAATTCATTGCATGCGAATGATTTCTCCTCCTGTTTCAACAAAGGCATTTCACCCAATGACAATTGCTTCATCTCCTCATTACTCTGTGAAGGGACTGGGGTCTTAGGGGTAAATGCGACATTACCAGCTTTAGCGTCTTCGTAGAATATCTGCAAAGCCTCCATGCCAGGGAATGCATCAAATAGATAGGCATCCACAACGAAATTATCTACTCTGGCTGCCGTATACTTGATGTAATACGGATAGTCAAATCCAACAGAGATAGTCCTTGCGATGACATACAACTCCTTGCCCGTAATAGGATCAGCCAACTTCACAAAACGATAGGTAATCGGATAATTATCCATCAAATTAGGATTCTCCAACAACACCTTCGGATTGGGTTGCTCCAACTTTCCTGAATTATAGGAGAAAATACCATTGTTTTGCAACAGTTGAATATACTCCTGAGGCATTCCCTCCGTAAAAGTACGTACACCTAAGCCAACACTTCCTGATTGTGTCTTCTCGGAAGAATTATATATAATGTGATAATATTTCATAATGGTAATATTTATTTATCTGTTGGAATATCAAAACCGCCTAACTTTATCAAGATCCAAGCCAAAGGATCCAATACACGAATCGGTGTCACCTGATCAGAACCGTTTTTCACCTGAATCTGTTTTGCGACATCACACATGGCTCCGAGAGATGAAACGCCAAAATATCTTGCATTATCGCCCCAAATATGCTTGATGTCATCCGCCAATGCACTTTCATCCCATACATTCTCGTCCGACAAATAAGCGGAAATCATGGCACTGCAGTCATCGATTTGAGACATAGAAACTTTTCCTGTCTTAATGAATTTGCTATTCTCAAAATCACCGTTTCTATCAACAAATGGGGTCACATCACAACCCAAGTCCTCTTTGTTATCAATCACCGCATCAAATTTTGAGAAGACAAAGGCAAATGGTCGTTCCGTCAATTTCAATCCGCTATTATTCTGATAGAACACCTTCAACGTATTCAAAGTCTCCTTATAATCGTATGTAATGTCACTATTCTCGATTTCATTCGACTCTAAAATTTTCTTAATATTAGGAATGGACAATGTATCAAACACAACAATAACACCTTTCGATTCCTTAAAGTATTTCTCTTGTTTTACCTTTTCAGCATCGTTAAAACTCTCACCTGCAGTATCATAGAATACCAAATACACCGCCTTTTTAGTCGTGACACTTTCCAATCTCACAATCCATGGAATAGGATGGGGAGTCTCCTGTGTCTTGTTCAAAGCCATCTTATCTTCAAAGATAGCCTTACGGTGCTTCTTGAACATGTTGGTCGTTCTCTCATCCTCGGTTCTACCAACTTGTTGTAGCGTTACG
Organism: Paludibacteraceae bacterium; assembly: GCA_024401515.1. Classification (GTDB taxonomy): domain Bacteria; phylum Bacteroidota; class Bacteroidia; order Bacteroidales; family Paludibacteraceae; genus UBA1181. The sequence continues at coordinate 29,963 of JAKSKY010000010.1, forward strand.
GACAAACCTAATTTGTTACGGTATTTCAACAACTGGTCGATCAAAGTGACGATATAATGGGATTTACCACTGGCAGGACCACCAATAACCGAGATAATTTCAGAACCTTTCTCCACCATCTCAGCAGGAAGTTGATTGTGGCAATGAGGACAAATGAACTTGTGGGAAGCCACACCACATGAACATTTTTGGGACTGTAAAGGTTTCCAACCCATTCTCTCAAAAAAAGAAAAACTACCTGGGAAGTAGCGCTTCATAGGCATACTCGTACCCCAGTGGTCAGAATATTTTTTGTCGTCCACCATCGGACAAATAGGTACAGGACGACCCTCCGGACCAATCATTGTGGAGTTATTCTCACAACGGAACATCACCTCCGTGGATTTAAAATTCTTAAAGCAATAAGGACATAATATTTTAGCCATACCAAATTCATTTATTAATATTTACAATTGCATGTATTACCATCAAAAGCGTTATTGATTCCAACAGTAACTTCATCTTCATGAGGCCATAACTTAATTGTCAAAGGCAAGTTCTTCTTGCATTTTGGCATCTCGGGGAATGGTAAATCATATGATTTCTCCACCACACCAGTCAGAACCTCCCCTGATTCATTCAAGTCATCCACAAAGGAGAGAACACGATCCACACGAGTGACGGGTTCTGTAAAGAATGCTAGGACACATCGATAAGAGACCTTGGTGTCTCCAAAGTCAATCACAACATTTAGTTTCCTTTTTTTACTAAAGAAACCACCAGTTGTCGTCACCGACGCACTCATCTTCACGGAAACCTTAGAGGCTTGAACCACCGGTAGTTCGAAACCAGGAGGAACCAATTGCTTAATCTGCTCAATCAGTTTATCCTGAAGCGAACGAACGGAAGTCTTTCTTAATTCATCTAGCTTTTGTTTGTACGAAGGGAACAAATCCTCGTACTTATTCGTTTCCTCCATTTTGGTCGAAACAAATAATTTGATCTTATCTACAGATTCCAACAAACCTGAGATACGGGAAAAAGTCTTGTTGTACCTTTCCACAACACCTTTGGCATCATCAACAGAAGCGACGGATTGGACAATCGAATATATATTCTCCAATTCATTCTTCTTAACATTCAAATCACCGACGATAGCATCCAAATTAGAGGCGACATTTAGCTGCAATCCCAATTTAGCCCCTTTGAAATCGGCCATCTTCATATGCTCCAACCATACCGCTTCTGATTTTCTTAAATCATCCAGGGCAGGTGTAATCATTGTATCCGCTTCACTGATAACATTTTCAACATTATCGATGACAGCGACCAATTTATCAGAATTCTTAACCCAAGTCCTTACACCTTCCAAATTTGAAGTTGGCTGATTACAGATCTTATCCATATCCATATCAACCAAACGAGCCTCTTTCCATAAATGCGCCAAGACATCGGCATACAACTTATCAGAAACCTTAGCAACAGAACCAAATGATTGAGAAAGAGAAGACTCAAGCAAATTGTTCTTGGACGAAAACTCTCTAAAGAAGATGTTTACTTTGGCCGGTTCCACTTCATTCTTCTTGAAGAAGGACTTCATCTGCACGCTTAATTGATCGTTAGCCAATGCGGCGGAATTGATGTCATTCTTCAACAAATAAGCATCGTACTCCTTATTATTTGAAAGTACAATCGTCTCGTTAAATAGTGATTTCGAATCGTTATCAAGAAAATTCTTTACAATTTCAGTTAATATCGGACGTTCTGTATCTAGAGTAAGTCCTCTGGCATTAATACTGTCCCATAGTATCTTCACACCATAACCAACTCTAGGATCTTGTCCCACACCTGGTACAATACAACTCGCCAAACGCTCTGCTGTTTGTGAAATATAGAGACCTAGAGAGACATCGTCACCATCGTTCTCCACCACACACGTATAAGGTAATGATAAACGATTTTGCTCTTTTAGGGAAGTAACCAAAGTGGAATTCCAATCCAAACTAGCCACATTGCCATAACCCTCATCCTTGAATAAATTCAACAAACGGATTCTATCATCAAAAGAGACCTCGGAACAAAAAAGTAACCCAATAGGCAAATTGGCTTTCAAAGAGACCAAATCCTCATTCCTATAAACATCTAAAAAAAAACTGCGTAAATAGGATTCAACCTTACAATAAAGGGTTCTATCCGTTAAATTATTGTAAGTGTTTACAACTTGGTTAACTCCTGTTTTAATACCTTCTATCGCCCACTGAAGAAATCCCTCCTCATTTTCTTCATTTTGTTGTCGGGAAGTGTTTTCCGCCTCAATGGAATTCAAAGGTGTCCAATAATCACTAATACCAGAACGCAAAATATTGTATCGCTGCAGATACGAGGAACTCGTATCTGCATTGTAATACAACGATATATTTTTCTGTGATAAAACGATCAAAACAAAATGAGACATACTCTTTTTATTTTAATTTTTTAAGCAAAAACTCATCCAAGAAATTCATACCCTCCAAAATAATCAAAGGATACAAGAAATTGAATGGCTCTTTTGGATTATTCTTCTTCATGGCAGCTTGATATTCTGGCATCTCCTTAATATATCTATTAAGCTCCATATTCTTCAAGAAATCAATGATTTCATTTTGGGTGAAGAACTTGCTGATTCCGAAGTTATTAGCAACCATGTAGAAGATTTGAATGAAGTTTTGGAACTTATTGTATTGACCACGTTGTGGACACATAAAATTAGATCCCAAATAACGGAACATATCCGTGCTGACACCATCATCAAATTTCAAAGCCACATGTTCTTGAGTCTGAGAATTAACCACATAGAAGTTGTCCTCTCCCATGCACTCAATAATTTTCTCTTCAGACGGAACTAACAATCGACTGTTAGAAGCGACCAATCCCATAGAGACTTCATATTTAATGTCATCGCTAGCCTCTCCCTTAGTGAATTCGCTCTCATTAACATCATAAATATATTGACCAGCCGCTTGTTCAATAGCGGCGTTGCTCTCTACGGTACCTGCCAAACCGGCTAGATATGAGGTACGATAGTAATTTTTAGCGAATTCCCTATCAATACAACTCAACCATTCGAAAATACGGGCACCCTTACCCGCTGTCTTCAAATGAACAATTGGTCTAAAGTTCTTATCTGGTGCTTCGTCAGATTTTCTGATCTCCTCCACCAACTTTTTAGTTACCTGTCCGGCATAATACATGATCAAACCGGTAACAAATAAGTTAGCGCACATAAGTCCTTGACAATCTGTACTAATTTTCTTGTAGAAGGCTGGCAGATCCTTAATATCCATTCGGTCCACCACTTGGTCGAAATAGAAAGAGGCAGTCTCAGGACTATAACGATTATCACCAATATTTAATCCAGGAATAGACCAACCATATTGTTGACAAGTGGACAATAGAACATTCTTGAATGAAGCAGAGGCATATTTGGTCGCTCTTGAAACATTCTGAGCGGCAAAGCGAATAGAACTTTGCTTCACCATAGCACAAGAAGGTGTTCTTTGACTATCGTACATTTGACAAAGGGCAGAAATATCAGAAGTACTTCCTCCAATATCAAAACATAACAATAGACTTTGTCCATCAATATTATTAGCGAACTTATTAGCCACGGCACTTGCTTCTGTCATACTGGAATTACCGTCCATATTGATCGATTTGAAGTCAAACTTGATGACCTCATCCTTCGGTGCCAAATCAATCACCTTGGCTTGAACAGGAGTATTGTCTCCCAATCCTCCCCTAGGAGCACTGCCAAGGCCACCACCAAGACCTCCTAAGCCACCTTGAGTTCCGCTACCAAGACCGCCCCCTAGGCCACCTAAGCCACCCAATCCAGTTAGACCACCACCGTTACCAAGGCCAGAAAGTCCTACGCCGCTAGAGGTTCCATCACCCAAACCATTACCGCCGAGTCCAACACCGGCATTACCCATATTTGGAGAGGAGATAACTGGCTTTTTGTATTTTGTACCATCTTCGATTCTAAATGGATAAACATCCTTCAAGCTATCCCAAATTTGACGATATTGATTCATCAATTCATAAGTGAATGATGATGGATATGACCAACGGATCTTATCAGGAACAATCGGTCTAAACTCCCTATCATACAATTCTGCGTAAATTTGGAGCAATAGTGTACGTAAATAAGCCTTACGATAAGCGATATCAACATCACTCTCAGACCACTTCATGTTATGGACAAGTTCAGCGGATACATCCTCGTCAAAATTCAAATTAACACGTTGCTCCGACACGGAAGCGATTGGCAATTCATTCTCAAAACAAGGGAAACCACCCACAACCTCTCTCTGCAAAGTTTCCACTTCTCCGCCAGTTAGATCCAAACGTGATCTATCATGAACAGTCAGGATACTCTTTATCGCATTGGAACCAATCTCCCTTCGTTGGAAGAAAAACACATTACGTTCACTCGCATTGGTATCATGTTCTCCTGATTTATCCTCAATTGGAGAATGGCTGTTCAACAACAAGGAGATTCTTTTGTTACGGAAGCTGAAAGCCTCTGGTTTTCCATTCTCTTCACAGAATGCGACAGAGGTATTGGTACTACCGAAATCGATACCCAACGCAGCATTAATCGTATCAGAATCAGAGACGCCAAACATATTTCTAGGAAGCTGCTTATCGCCTTGTCCGCCATACTTAATCACCAAGAAACCAGCAGGTTTGTCACCACAGGAAAGAGACAATCCATAATAAGGCATCTTAGACTCGAAGATTTCATACTTGTATGGATTATCAATCATTTTACGAGCAGAAACATGCATCTTCGCACCTACCCTTTCATCCGTGGCAATCAAGTCCTCATTAGCCATATAAACAGGTTGATCGTGTTCGTCAACCAACATACGCATTGATCCCTTACCTGGATTTGCGGCAATAGGATTTGCCACAAAAGGACAAGAAGAAGATCTTGTATCATGAGGGAGCTCAGAATAGATAAAATATCTACTCCATTGTTCTTTCACAAAGTTTGGCCAAATAACGACGTCCTTCTTTTGAATAGGACGCTCCTTTACTGTATAAACCTCGCTGATAGGAGGACCTTGCTCTCCACTCTCCCCTGTTAAACGAATCTTTAACAAGACCTTCAAGTTATCAATCTTCGAATTAGGATCGTATGAAGCGGTAAGAGTTGAACGAATCTCGTGGTTAGAGGCATCCTCATTATCTTGCAATAATTGACCAATGTTATTACCAAAAACTTGTAGACCTTTGACACTTAAAGGCAATGCGAAATAAACATATCCAGTATCACCCTCAATCTTCGCCTTCAACAAATACAAAGGATACTTGCTAAGCGCCTCTGGATGTTCTTTCGCATAACTCTTGGTCATCACCTGAGCGATTACGGAATCCTTAGGCAACAACAATGTTTTTGGATCGAATTCCACGCCATTCTCCTGTCCCATTTTCTCGCTAGGGAAAATTGCTCCATTGTAACTGAACAGTATAGTTGAATGGTTAAATATATTTGAGAACGGAGCCTTAAACTTATTAATAGAAGGGATATCGGTTACATTATCATAATCCTTCAACTCCTCCTTCAATTCCTTCATCCAGCTGTCCAATTCATTCTCTACATAGAAGAAGTCTCTATCGTACTTCTTGCCAAATTCTGTGAGTTTAGAACGAATGTGGCCTACATAGGCGAACAAACGCCCCTTTTGTTGAATAGACAAATTCCCAACAGCTTGAAAGAGCGAAGGATTGTTCGCCTCGCTAAATTGTGTGGAAGAGAACAAAATAGTCTCAGGAGAAGTCGCACCAATTACCTTGTGATCAAATTTAATGACATCAATAAATGGTTCGAGTTTATCATCCGGAGTATCTACTGGCGTACTTGGATCACACCATAAGCGTCTATTTGCCAACAACATGTTACCAAAAGCACCCTTAGGCTCAAAAACCCTCGCAGTTTCCTTTATGGTTTTACCATCCGAATAGGTCAACTTAATTCTTCTAACCTCAATTTTTTCATCAAATAGAGCGATTGCGGTAATTACCTTACGCCATTGATCCAACAAATTAGCATAGAAAATATTAAGTGATTGGGTTTTATCTGAGCGAATCTTTCCAGCATGAACCAATGCATATTTAAACAAATGCACACGTGCGAAAACTGAAGGAACACCAGAAACAAACGCATTTAATCCCTCCTTGTTGTCCTTATCCAATGCAGATCCAGTATCGATCTCATCGGTCATAGACTTTATTTCCAAAAGGCTCCATTGCTTCGCATCACTACAAGCAATCTCTTTACCTTTATTGACATCTATAACTAAAGCTTTATTTTCAGCCATATCATTCAGTGATTAAATTAAACAAATTTTTGTGCAATGGTAATCGCATTGTACAAGTGAGCCAAGAATTTCTCTTTCACAGTCGTCAAACGCTGCTCTTGTTCCTTAGGCTCTGACTTAGTCTTCAAAATAGTAATCAACTTATTATAACTGGTCTCTCCTCCGATACCTAACACACCGGATTCATTTGGCCAGTTATGCGCATCGTCGACAAAAATGTTTCCCGGGTCGAAATCTTTGCTGATCAATCTCGCAGGATCGCTTTCGAACGCATCTTTCTTGAAAATAAAATTGCTACCATTCAAAGAATCAAAAATCTGATATAACCACCCCTTTTGTAACTTAGAGTTCACAACTGAATAAGCGAACAAACGCATATACTTATCGATTTCATCCATCTCGTCATCTGAAATACCTTGCTCGTAATGGTATTTATTCAAAATATCATCATTTTGGTTCAAGAAATCGATAAAAGCCTTTGTACCATGTGTTTCTTCAGAGAAAGCGGCTTGGTGTTTAGACAAAATCACATGGGCGAACGATAGGAATGCACCCAACTTGTTAGTGAAGACATCCGCCAAATTCTCATAACCAGGACCACCCACAAAAGTACTACCGACAAAATTATAGGTATTGGTACCAGGTATTTGTTCCACACCATGGAAGAAATATTGAGCATCAACATTCGTTAACTCAGAATCCTTTTTATTGAAAAAGTCATATGCGGCTGAAGCGCAAAGAAGCTCCACCAAGTGACACGCATTTTTCTGTTCATTTCCACCTGTAATGGTTTTAGAGGCATTCGTAGAAGAATAATCGGTGGTTCCCAAAGGCCATCCTACGTGATAAAGAGACTTATAACACTCCTTCACCGTAGAGTCATTCTGATAGAACTGCAATGCAGCCTGACTATTAACAGGGAACAACTTAGAATCGGCGATAATACCCTTCTCCGCCTTCTTCTGATTATCATCAGGACTGGTAAATGAGAAATATTGGGTTAGCAATGTTGTACCGAATTTCATATCTTGGAAATTCAAAGTAAACTTACCTTGGATAGATACCGCTTGCTTGAATGCCATTGGAAGGATTGGAATTGAACTAGCGCCAGTACCTCCAAAAACAGATCCAAAAATAAATACGCGCGCTTGCTTACCCGCATCAGCCATCTTATCAAGGAAATCAATCAAAGCACGGTCTTGTTTGCGGGCGGTATCCTTATTAGCTGCCACATTACGAGCCGCCTCAACGATACCATGATACATCAACATACTACCCAAGTGAGTTTGAGCTCTAAAGCCATGGGCCAAATCAAACTTTTGGACACTCTCTTTCTCCAAGAACAAATCAGACAAATCCTCATTGTCTTGCTTAAGACTCTCCTCTTGGTTAGGAACAGACGCCAAATTCACATAATTATCCCTAGAACTATCCTTGTCTCCAAAATCCGTGTAAAAGCTATGGAGATTCAATTTTGCGGAAAAGAAGGTATTGTGGTTCGGATTGCCCTCATCGTCGCTACCCTTTTTCTTTTTAATCGTATTATAAAGATTGATAAGACTTTCAGTTCTCTCCTTATTACCATTTTGAGCATCAGTATCTAGCGTCAAAATGTTAATCTCCTTGTCATCAAACAATCCGACCGCACATAAATGGACAAACGATTCGAGACATCGCATTCCCGTTCCACCTATGGCTATGACAAAAAATTTATTATCGTTCATATTATTTTCTTCTCAAATTAAAACCATGTCTCAACCTTCTTTCCCTTGCAAACCTTGCTAAGGACAAAACCTATAACAATGTATAGGACAAAGAATACAACAGCCGCAATAGCCATATGGATCAAATAAGATTCAGCCTTAGAAGGGACACGGATACCCTTCAACTCAAGAAAATAATTTAATGCCAAACCGCCCAACAAACTAACAATATTAAAGACCCAGAAAATAATCTTACGCTTGCGAACATCAGACTTGTCGGGTTCGTAATTTACACCATTAGAAAATACCAAAGCCAATAAAAATAGTACAATACATGCAATACCAGAAATTAGGTATGCGGTCACAACAGTCGTATGCATAATTCTAAAAAATTTGTATTAATGATTTCAATTAGTTTAATGTCTTAATATAGTAGGTATAGATTACCTTTCCCTTCGGATTAACACCATCGGATTGCAATGTGGCGCGCAAAGATTCCTCAATGGATTTATTGGTCTTTTCAATATCCTGCCATACGAAATAATCCTTCATTTTTTCATAATTGATTTCGCAATCACCAAGACAAACATCAATCCTCAACAAATCTCCATCATTCACATTGCGGTTGTTTCCATCAAATTTATTGGAGAAATTAATGATTACCTCACCATCATTTTGTAAATCACATTGAACATCGAACATCTCCACAACACTTTGAGGTGCGATTGGCGCATATTCATATTCCTTCAACAAAGATCCGGTTACGGGATCATAGTAAATTTCTGTACATGGATCGCTTCCCATATCAACATACACATCCTCACCATCACGTCTTACCGATGGAGCGCAAGTCTTCGCTTGCTTGTTGCTTGAGTATGCTTCGAAATCGCTGTTAACGTTATAAACTTTGATATCAAGGTTCTTTACAATATAAGAGTCATTGCTCTTCAAAGAGACAAACAGCCCCTTTAGGAGAGAAAAGAAACGATCCGCCTTAGGAATCTCCTTGTCACTTTGCGCCTTCGCGTTAGAAACAATATTGCTCCATGTCTCCATACATGGATAATATTCCCATCCATTCTCGGACTTATTAATGTAATAATCCGTTTTGGTATCTTGCTCATTGACGGCAGTCACCAAATCCTCATTTTGGCTATCGTGGAAATTCCCACCCTTTGTAGCGGAAGAATATTTGGTTTCCACGGTATAGAAGTTGTTGGACAACAAGAAGGTCTCATAAACTACCTTTCTTCCTGCCAAAGCTTGATCAACAACCCCCTTCAATGTACCCTTCAAATCATCGAAGAGAACAAAATAGAGATGTTTCGCCTTTTTTGCCTTCCCTTTGTTAATAGGCTCATCATAGTTCATCACATAGAACAAAATCTGTCCATCGTTATTCAACCACTCTGAGAAATACTTTGTCGCATAAGCGCTATATTGAATTTTAGCCTCTTTATTTTCAGGCTCATACTCCTCCAAATCGGAAATCAGCAAAGCCAACTTTTTATCTGCGACAATTTGCATAAATGATTTCTCTATAGGAGCCTTAATGTTAGTATAAGGTTCATTATTAATTTTATTATACAAATCCTTTTTCGATAAATTCAAAGCTTCTATCTGACTAGTAGCCAAACCATAAACGCTCCACTTGCTATCTATTTTATTGGTAATACCCTGCAAATAATCC
>JAKSKY010000100.1 GCA_024401515.1 Paludibacteraceae bacterium
GGTTACAGAATTATTCCGCAGCCTTCTCCTCACGTTGTGGACGAGGAAGCAATGCCTTGTGAGACAACTTGAACTTGCCAGACTTAGCATCGATATCAAGCAACTTAACGGTGATCATATCACCCTCCTTCATGCCTGTATCTTCCATCTTCTCGATACGCTTCCACTCGATCTCAGAGATGTGGAGCAAACCTTCCTTACCAGGCATGAACTCAACGAATGCACCGTAAGGCATGATTGACTTCACCTTAGCCTCGTAAGTCTCGCCTACCTCAGGAACAGCGACGATACCCTTGATACGAGATACTGCAGCGTCCAAAGACTCCTTGTTGGTTGCAGCAACCTCTACGCGGCCCTTGCCGTCTGTCTCCTCGATAGAAACTGTAGCGCCTGACTTCTCTTGGATATCTTGGATGATCTTTCCACCAGGGCCGATCACAGCACCGATCATCTCCTTTGGAATATCGAATGCCACGATACGTGGAGCGTGTGGCTTGAGATCCTCGCGTGGCTCTGCGATAGTCTCTTGGATCTTGTCCAAGATATGCATACGACCAGCCTTCGCTTGGTTCAACGCCTTCTCCAAAATCTCATATGAAAGACCGTCTACCTTGATATCCATTTGAGTAGCGGTGATACCATCTCTTGTACCTGTTACCTTGAAGTCCATATCACCCAAGTGATCCTCATCACCCAAGATATCAGAAAGCACAGAGTACTTCACGTTACCCTTGTCTGTGATAAGACCCATAGCGATACCTGAAACTGGCTTCTTGATCTTCACACCAGCATCCATCAACGCCAAAGTACCAGCGCAGACAGTAGCCATTGAAGATGAACCGTTTGACTCCATGATGTCTGAAACGACACGTACTACGTATGGGTAGTCAGCAGGGATCATACCCTTCAACGCACGCCATGCCAAGTGACCGTGACCGATCTCACGACGACCTACACCACGTTGTGCCTTTGCCTCTCCGGTAGAGAATGGAGGGAAGTTGTAGTGCAACAAGAATCTCTCCTTACCGTGGGTAAGCACCTCGTCAACGAGCTTCTCATCTTGCTTAGTACCCAAAGTACAAGTAGTCAAAGATTGAGTCTCACCACGGGTGAAGATAGATGATCCGTGAGGGCCAGGAAGGTAACCAACCTCGCACCAGATAGGACGGATATCAGTAGTTGCACGACCGTCAAGACGCTTACCCTCGTCCAAGATAGAACGACGCATAGCCTCTTTCTCAACAGCGTGATAGTAACGATCAATCATACCAGCCTTAGCCTCCAACTCATCGTCAGAGAGGTTCAATGAAGCGATGTACTCCTCCTTTACGGAAGCGAACTTAGCCTCGCGGTCATGCTTGTCAGTGTTAGCTGATGTGGCGAACGCGTAAGCCTTGTCGTAGCACTTAGCCCAAACGTCCTTCTCCAATGCCTCATCGTTCTCCTCGTGGCAATATTCACGTTTGGTCTCGGTACCCAACTCCTTCATCAACTCTTTTTGTACCAAACACATTGGCTTGATAGCATCGTGAGCCGCCTTCAAAGCGTTCAAGAGGTCTTGCTCGGAAACCTCATCCATCTCACCCTCCACCATCATGATGTTCTCATAAGTGGCACCTACCATCAAATCCATATCAGCCTTCGCCAATTGCTCGAATGTAGGGTCGATGACAAATTGTCCATCAACACGAGCCACACGAACCTCGGAGATTGGGCCATTGAAAGGAATGTCAGAAACCGCAAGGGCTGCGGAAGCAGCAAGACCAGCCAATGCATCTGGTTGATCCACTCCATCAGCGGAAATCATAAGGACATTCACAAATGTCTCTGCGTGATAATTATCTGGGAACAAAGGTCTAAGTGCACGGTCAATCAAACGAGCTGTCAAAATCTCGTAGTCTGAAGCCTTACCCTCTCTCTTGGTGAAACCACCAGGGAAACGTCCGTAAGCACCGAACTTCTCTTTGTACTCAACCGTCAACGGCATGAAATCCGTTCCCGGTACTGCATCCTTCGCTGAACAAACCGTAGCCAACAACATGGTGTTACCCATTCTAACTACAACTGATCCGTCAGCTTGCTTCGCCAATTTACCAGTCTCGATAGAGATCGTACGGCCATCAGGCAAAGTAATCGTCTTTGTAATTACATTCATCTTTTTTCGTTATTCGTCTAAAAAACATCAAAATATATTTCACAAATATAGGCAATTATTTTTCACTTCAAACGATTAGGGTGATATTTATTGTCTTAAAGATGTATTTTTTGTAAATTTGCGTCATTATCAAAGAAACAATAATTAAAACGATAATATGGATAAAAAATTCAAAAGGACGACTGTCACATCCGCATTGCCTTACGCCAACGGACCAGTCCACATCGGACACTTGGCTGGTGTATATGTGCCAGCCGACATCTACGTGCGCTACCTCCGCCTTAAAGGCGAGGAGGTCATCTTCATCGGTGGATCCGACGAGCATGGCGTACCTGTAACCATCCGCGCGAAGAAAGAGGGTTGTTCCACACAAGACGTTGTGGACCGTTACCACAAGATCATCAAAGACTCTTTCCAAGAGTTCGGTATCTCTTTCGACGTATATTCCAGAACCACTTCCGAAACCCACCACAAGTTGGCTTCAGACTTCTTCCGTAAACTTTACGATAAGAACGAGTTCACAGAGAAGACCAGCGAGCAATACTACGACGAGGAGGCTAAGCAATTCTTGGCCGACCGTTACATCACAGGCGAATGCCCTCGCTGCCATGCGCAAGGCGCTTATGGAGACCAATGCGAGAAGTGCGGTAGCGCCCTTTCCCCAGAGGAGTTGATCAACCCTGTCAGCCAATTGTCAGGTGCGAAACCAGTTCTCAAGAGCACCAAGCACTGGTACTTGCCTTTGAACAAGCACCAAGATTGGTTGAAGGATTGGATCTTGAACAACCACAAAGAGTGGAGACCTAATGTTTATGGTCAATGCAAGAGCTGGTTGGATATGGATTTGATGCCACGTGCGGTGACCCGCGACTTGGAATGGGGTATCCCAGTCCCAGTAGAGGGTGCGGAGGGCAAGGTACTTTACGTATGGTTCGACGCCCCTATCGGCTACATCAGCAACACTAAGGAGATCTGCGACAAAAACCCTGAGAAATACGGCAACTGGGAGAAGTGGTGGAAAGAGGAGGACACCCGTTTGATCCACTTCATCGGTAAGGACAACATCGTATTCCACTGCATCGTATTCCCTGCCATGTTGAAGGCTGAAGGAAGCTATATTTTGCCAGACAACGTGCCAAGCAACGAATTCCTCAACCTAGAGGGTGGCAAGATCTCCACCTCACGCAACTGGGCTGTGTGGTTGAACGAATACTTGGTGGACTTCCCTGGCAAGCAGGATACACTTCGCTACGTTTTGACAGCGAACGCTCCTGAGACCAAGGACAACGATTTCACCTGGAAAGATTTCCAAACCCGCAACAACAGCGAGTTGGTGGCCATCTACGGTAATTTCGTGAACCGCGCATTGGTATTGACTCAAAAGTATTTCGACGGCAAGGTACCTGCCTTGTCCGAGATCACCGATTACGACAAGGCAACCCTTCAAGAGTTTGCTGACGTGAAGGGCAACTTGGAGCAATTGCTTGACAACTTCAAGTTCCGCGAGGCACAGAAAGAGGCGATGAACTTGGCCCGTATCGGTAACAAATATTTGGCGGAGACCGAGCCTTGGAAGTTGGCTAAGACCGACATGGAACGTACCGCTTCCATCCTCCACATCGGCTTGCAGATCGCCGCCAACTTGGCAATCGCTTTCGAGCCATTCTTGCCTTTCTCTTCCGAGAAGTTGCGCAAGATGTTGGGCATGGAGACCTTCGAGTGGAACCAATTGGGCAAGATCGATTTGTTGAAGACCGGCGCCGCACTTGGCAAGGCAGAACTTCTCTTCGAGAAGATCGAGGACGAGGCCATCGACGCCCAAATCCAACGTTTGGAGCGTATCAAGAAGGAGAACGAAGAGAAGAACTGGAAGCCAGAACCTATTGAGGGCGAAAGCACCATCGACGACTTCGCGAAGTTGGATATCCGTGTAGGAACAATTTTGGAGTGCCAAAAAGTACCTAAGTCTGACAAGTTGCTTCAATTCAAGATTGACGACGGTATGGGCGGACGCACCATTTTGTCCGGCATCGCCAAGTCATACCCTAACCCAGAGGAGTTGGTAGGTATGCAAATCCTCTTCGTGGCAAACTTCCCACCTCGTAAGATGATGGGCATCGAAAGCCAAGGTATGATCATGTCCGCCGTTGACAAGGACGGCAAATTGGTGGTTACCTCCGTTTCCAAGAAGGTGGCCAACGGTTCAAGAGTAGGATAAATCCAGGAAAGCTTCTAGGATAGGGCGCCAGCCCTATCCTACGCAAATACAACCCTATCATAAAAACGCCGAGCGAAATCCGTTCGGCGTTTTTTGTTTGTACGAAGAAAAAAGGAGATCGCCACCCCGTGACCATCTCCCTTCATCTTCCCATTCAAACAAAAATCATTTCTTCTTTTTGTTGAAAAGCGAACTTGAGTTCTTTGACTCCTCGACTTCATAGGCAGGCGCGTGTTTACCTGTCTTTGAGCCTTTCGGTTTCTTATTACCCGCAGCTCCCATATTAGACCTCCTTTTTAATAAAACATTATTAATTGAAGAGTCGAGTTCAGTAGCGAAATGCTGGACTTGCTCCAAAACTGTTCAAAAACAATTGCATCCACAACTGGCGAAGCGGTTCCCCACTCCGTCTTTCCGCGAAATTACAAAGTATAGCGTTACAATAGACCTACAAGAAAGAAAAAATCATACTACTATTCGAAGAAAAAGAGTCCGCCACCATCGTAAAGATAGCCATCCGACAACGCCACCACCTCCACGCCATGCGCCTCAACAAAACGGCAGAGCGCCGCTCCATCCTTATGCCTCAACGGGTTACCCATAAAGAGCAATTGGTTCCCCAACTTGCCGCAAGTGCCACCTAAGAAGCCATAGGCATGAACTGGAATATGAATATCCCTAGGGTCAAAAAAGAACACTTCGTAGCCTTCACGCCTCAAAACCTTAGCGATACCCGCATCAGAGGTAATGAAAGATTCATTATTCAATGCCAACATGGAACAACGGGTGTAGGACTGCGGCAAACTTACCACACGCTTCGGCTTGTTAAGGGTCAACACCACCTCGTCCGAGAATCCTTCCCGGTGGAAAAAGGCATGGTCGGTGGCGACGCAGTTGTAGTAGCAAGAGTTTCGCAAAACCTCTCCTATGGAGGAATTGCCTAGTCGATAGGGAATATTCAAAGTCTGAAGTTTGTCCAACAATGGTTGTGGCGTGTTGGACGCCAAGACCACATCATCATGGTTTTGGTAGATAAATATATCGGGATGGCAGGAGATGGACTCATAGGTAATTCCTTCGCTACGGAAGAGGAAAACCTCCTCCGCAAAATCATGGAGTCGCTCCACAATCCCCTCATCGCTCCTCGCGTCAACAACGGCTAACCTGCATTTCATATTTTCCAAGATATTACGAACCTACTTTACAAAAGGGGCCCCATACATCAAGACAGGGCGGCCGCAGTCAATTACAGAACGAATTAAGATTTCGCTAAAAAACCCAACGCTTTCTAATGGATTTAGCATACTTTCCTCCATGTTTTTATATGTGACTTGTATTTTATACTGATGACGTGATAATTAGCCTCCAAGAATTATCTTTTTCTGTACGAGCGATATATCCCTTCTCTGTAAGGAGTCGCAACTGCTTGTTTACCGCAGTAAGACTGATACCTGCCGCTTCTGCCAGTTGTGGGATAGTACTGTTGGGTTGCTCATACATACGATTAAGTATTACGCTGGTGGTGGCACTGCGGAATTTCACGCGTTCGCCATCAAACCACCATACGTTATCTCCGCGCTCAGTCAAAAACTGTATGTCGTATGACACTTCGTCAATAAAGAGGTTCGTAAAATATGTAAGAAACTGCTGAATGTCACGCTTTGAGGCATGCGCGCCAAGTGAAGGCGCGGCGCCGACAGTTAGGTCTGTACGACGCAATGCTTCTAAATACTCTTTTTTCTTACGGCTGCGCACCACAATCATAGGGTAATCATGGCGAGAGAGGATGTAGTTGACCATCAATCGGGCTATACGTCCGTTGCCATCCTCAAATGGATGAATACGAATGTATCGATAGTGGAATATTGCGGCAAGTTCTATTGGAGTGAACTTCCCGGAGCTTTCCGCTTCATTGTACCAATCTACCAAATCGCTCATCAAGGCAGGTGTCTCTTCGGGTGTCGCATACTCGAATCTGTCACCATAACGCGTAATAACAGAATTTGGACGGGTTTTGTATTCTCCTGCATGGATAACGTAACTTGTCTGGACCCCACCAGGCAAAGTGCGAAAAACAGTATAATCCTCCCGCAAAAGGGTTTTATGCAATATTCGTATAAAATGCTGCGTCAAAGGAGTCTCTTTAAGTAGTGCCTCCTCCTTCATCATTTTCAGACCAAGATTGCTGGCAGTCATTTCGTGAACATCACGGACATCAGCCTCACCAACTATCTTTCCGAACAGGAGTAATATCTCTGTCTGTCCATAAGTCAATGTATTACCCTCAATGTGGTTACTATTATAGTTGAAATCAATAGAGAATCGACGACTAAGCATCTCCCTATCCCTATCAGATAAGGGCTGCAAAGCGTTCCATTCGTTCATAACGTTTTCTATACTTTTCATACAGCGTTTTTTGCAGGAAAATACACTAAAAGGTTTATGCCGTCAACCTTTATCAACTACAAAGATATAAATTCTCACCAAACAACAGCAATATAGCACACAAAAAGGTGTATTCCAATAACCTTTTTTAGTATTGTTCGGTATAAGTCTAACAAAACAAACGCCCACTGAAATAAAACCTCCTCCGAAAAATCATGGAGTCGCTCCACGATCTCCTCATCGCACCTCGCGTCAACAACGGCTAACCTGCATTTCATATTTTCCTAATTGAGAATCTCCCACCACCTTGACCGCAAGACCTTGCGCCTCAAAAAAGGGTTTGTTCGCTCCTTGATAGCCCCACACAAAATTGATCTGCGAAGGATGGACGGCCAAACGCAGCGATTCATGACGCACATCCTTCAATCTCTCCCGAAGCATCTCCGCCCATATCTCCGTCATCATCAACTCCTTGAAAGACTTATGGTAAGGGCCTGCCAACAAAGACTTCTCCCGCGTCAACTCCTCGGACGCATGCAACCCCACACGCAAAACCGTCAAACCAGCCGCCTCGAAGCGAAGGAAGAAATCCTTTGCCCAAGAGACTGCGGTAGGCATGTCAAGCGGTGTGTAACGTCCCATTTCATACAATTTCGCCAATTGCGTTCCCTTGATGACCAAGGTGGGATAGATGCGGGTGTTGTCCGCCCCTAGGGAGATGAAGTCCTCCACCGTTTGAAGAGAGCGCTCGTAGGTGTCATGAGGCAAACCAATCATCATCTGTAAACCCAAGTGGAAACCTCTCGCACGGATCTGCTCGGAAGCATTCCAAATCGCCTCCCTTTTATGTCCCCTTCCCGATGCCAAGAGCACATCGTCGGTGGTCGATTGCGCCCCCAATTCGATTGTCTTCACACCGTAGCGTTCCAGAAGATCCAAGATGGGAGCATTGATATAATCAGGACGGGTGGAGAGACGGATACCCGACACCCTACCCTGCTCCACAAAGGGATATGCCTTGCGCAAGTATTGCTCCTGCAAATCCATCGGGATACCCGTGAAGGAACCTCCAAAGAAGGCGATCTCCACCTCGCGGCCATCGTTCATCGTGGAGAGGTAGGATTCCACCATGGCAGGGATCTCCTCTGGCTGCGGAATATTCTGCTGGCCACTGATCTTCGCCTGGTTACAGAAGATACATTGGTGCGGGCAAGCCAGTTCGGGAATGAATATAGGGATATTGGAGTGCTTCATCGCTACGATTCTTCAACGGATTATTACATTACAAAAGTAACAATTTTACAGGCAAAATCGAGCTCTCGAAAATATAAGCGCTATATTTGTATGTTTTTAAAGTATAACATATGAAACGATTCATTTTTCTCGCAGTTCTTTTCTGCGCTTTACACCTCACAGTTTCCGCACAAGAGGCACTTTGGTGGAAAACACCCACCACCTCCCCAGAAATCCATGATGACCGCAGGGTAACCTTCCGCTTGGTCGCACCTCAAGCGAAACACGTGGAGGTAGTTGGCGATTTCCTACCTGAAGGAAGAGCCGATATGAGAAAGACGCAACCCAATCTTTGGGAATATACCACCCCCGTCCCTTTGCACTCTGAACTATATAGTTACGCATTCGTCATGGATGGTGTGCGCATCACCGATCCATCCAATGTCTACGTCACCCGCGACGTTGTGACAATGAGCAATATCTTCATCGTAAATGGGCCAAGAAGCCATTACTACCAAGAGCGGGATGTCCCGCACGGAACCGTCTCCCGCATCTGGTATCCTTGCGACCAACTTCAAAAAATGCGTAGGGCCACCATCTATACACCTGCAGGGTATGGCGCCAGCAACAATACCATGCGCTACCCTGTCCTCTATTTGTTGCACGGTATGGGTGGTGACGAGGAGGCATGGATCACGTTAGGTCGTGTGGCGCAGATTATGGACAACCTCATCGCGGAGGGGAAAGCCAAACCCATGATCGTGGTGATGCCCAATGGTAACATGGACCAAGTGGCCGCTCCAGGTTATGGTCCAGATGGCAATGTGGTGCCCACCATCGAATTGCCCCGCACTTGCGACGGCACCTATGAGCAATCATTTCCTAATTTGGTAAGATTCATAGACCGTAACTACCGCACCTTGCCACGTAAGAATTCACGCGCCATCGCGGGACTCTCCATGGGAGGCTTCCACACGATGATGATATCCAAGGAGTACCCTGATCTATTCGATTACGTGGGATTATTCTCCGCATCGGTCAAAAAGGATGTGGGAGAGGTAGGCTCTCCGGTTTACGACCGTTTCCACGAAAAACTTCGCGCTCAATTCGCCAAACGTCCGGCCCTCTATTGGATAGCCATCGGAAAGGATGATTTCCTCTATCCCGCCAATGTGGAGTTCTGCGAATTACTCGACCGCAACCGTCACCGTCACGAGTTCATCGAAACGGAGGGTGGACACATCTGGAAGAATTGGCGCTTCTATTTGAAGGAGTTCGCCCAGAAGATTTTTAAGTAGAGAGAATTACAAATCCATTTTAAATGTAAAATTCACACAACGATTGCGCGTTTACAAAAAGAAGATTATCTTTGCGCATGTTTACTAACTAATAATTCTGATTAACTATGGCAACACCTATTGCACCAACACCCGAATTGCACGGACAAGCGGCAATCGATTTCTTCACTTACCTGGAAACAAGGCCTAAGGCCACAGAAGAGGAGAAAAAAAGGATAAAAGAGAATGCAGAACAAGTAAAGAAATGGTTGACTTTTAAATTCTAATCTCTATTCTCTATGTTTGAAAAATTCTCTGTTATACGTTTGCAAGAAGATACTAGACTATCTTCCTTTGATTGTGGGAATAAGGACTTAAACAATTTCCTTCTAGGCGATGCAAAAGATTATATGAAACGTCTTCTCTCCGTCACATACCTCATCAAAGATGGAGAGAAAATTGTTGGATACTTTTCTTTATCTAACGACAAAATATCAGTTCCTGATTCCGACAAATCCACATGGAGGAAATTACGAAAGGTTTTTCCACATTCAAAACACAGAAGCGATTATCCATCGGTAAAAATCGGACGATTCGGAATCGATTTGAAATATCAGAGACTTAACATCGGATCGAAAATCCTTGATTTTATTAAGTCTCTTTTTCTGGACAACAATCGTACTGGCTGCTCTTTCGTAACCGTAGATGCCCTAAATTCAGCATTGCCTTTTTACATTAAGAACGGATTCCTTCCCCTAAATAAAGAAAATAAATTCAATAGCACCAACAACACCCTCACCCTCTTCTACGATTTATCCAAACTACTGTGAC
>JAKSKY010000101.1 GCA_024401515.1 Paludibacteraceae bacterium
AATGTATTTTGTCTATTCCTGTGTATATAGCATATTTGCCTATAAGGCAATACTTGGGTAACCGATTGCATCGACGAAGGAGATGCTGTCAGTAAGGTGGCATGAGACAGATAGTGAACCCAGTTACAAAGGGAGGAGATGCCGTCTAGTGGATGGTGCACACTGGGTCATGCGATTAGTAGTTACTGCTGTGAGAAGGTTTTACGTACACTCTGATCCAGGGAGTTTTTAGAGAAGAGACGCCGCATTGCGACGTCTCCTCAACATCAACATTATTGAAGTTTGATTCCTTTGATTTCTTCCGCAGATAATTGGGTGATCTGAGCAATCTCTTCGATAGGGTAACCTCTACGGATCATCTCTTTGGCCATCTGTATGGATTGGAATAGAATTCCCTCTTCGCGACCTTTTTCCCGCCCCCGTTTGTAGCCATGCTCTTCCATGTCCATTTCGTCTTCAAGGGCTTTCATACTGGCCTCGTAAAGGTTGTACTCCTCTTCGGAAAGGGCAGCGACTTTTGCCTTTTCTATGAGTTTGAGCAATCCTTTGTCCGCTCTTTCGTAAACAGATGAGTCGATATTTTCCATTTTGCCTAAATTTTTAAAAAGATACAACCAGATGTCCTTGGTAGTAAAATTATTCATATCCAGACGGAACTGGGGCAAAGATATGAAAAAATTGTGATTTCTGTCCCAGAACTCAATAAGCTCGTCACGGTCATAAACGCTCGTCCTTGTCACTGGTTTTGTAAGAAACGCATTGTTTTCCCCCATGATGAATATCCCGAAGATGCGGGAGATGTCATGCTCCATCTTTTCCCATTTGAGTCCTCTTTTAATCTGTCTTTCCATAAGCCTTGAAATATAAAATGCAGCTCTCGTCTTGAAATATTTCTGCGACGAATTTTGCATCTCTATCAAGACCGTCTCACCTTGTTTTGTGGTACAGAGAAGATCAAAAGTGACGCCCCGTTGACCTATCGTCTCTTGGGTGGATTCCACATTTTCGAACTTTACGCTTGTAATCCGATCCGTTTCTTCTTCTAGAATAGCGTTAAGGAATGATTTCATGATTTCTTCGTCTTGCATGCAATATTTAAACCCGAAATCGCATTTTAAATCAATAAATTTTCTCATTGTGATAAATTAAAAAACAAAATAGTAGATATGTGTATTAATTACATGTGCAAAAATAGAGAAAATTGCGGAAACAAAAACTCTATTTTGTAATTTTGTCGAAATAAATGATGTGATCTATGCTTTTCAATAGCGACAAAGGACAAAGGGTATTGCCCCTTTTGCTATTAGTTATTTTATTGATACCCAACCTCTTTGTAGCCCTCTACGATGAGCAGTTGGCGGGTTTCCTTGTGAAGAAGGTCGCCTATTTGGCGGTCTCTTTGGTCTGCCTTTTACTACCCGCTCTCTTTTTGAAGAAGAGAAGTTATTTCCTCGTGATGGGCGTTGTCTCGCTGCTATTGTCGCCGATAGAGCTTTCCAGCATCTATCTTAGCCGCACACCCACCTCGTTTATGATGATGGACACCATCTTCAGCACCCATTTTATGGAGGCGTTCGAATTGCTCTCCTCCATGCTCCCTTTGGTTTTATTGGTGTTGCTGGTTTGGGGACTCTATTTTTTTGCGGCCATCAAGTATGTTCCCAACGAGACCTTCTTCCCCAAGAAACTACGTAATATTTTCTTGGGCGTTGGCGCCTCTTTGTTGACCTTAGGATTCCTCTATTTCTTCATCTTCGCCCGTACTTTGCTAACGATGGAGACGACCACTTGGAAGGATAACTTGGTGGATGTGAAGGATTTGATGGTGGATAAATTGCATAAGATCTTCCCCTTCTCGGTCTATCTCTCCTCCTATGACGTGTGGCAGCACCGTGCGGAGGTAAGTGAGGCGCAAGAAAGGGTGGCGGATTTCCGTTTCGGATTATCGCCTAAAGCTGACCAAGATCCGGAGGTATATGTTTTGGTGATCGGTGAGACAGCCCGCGCGAATAATATGGGACTCTATGGTTATGAGCGGAATACGACACCGCTCCTTTCGAAACGACAGCGTTTGGTGGCCTATGACCATTTCGTCACCCAAGCCAATTTGACCAGTAATTCCATCCCGATCATTCTGACCAGGGCAAGCGCTGTTGAGAGTGGGTTGGCCCATAGCGAGCGATCGCTAGCCGAGGCTTTCGCGGAGACAGGTTTTTATACCGCATGGATTACCAACCAGGATGTGTCGGTCTATCAGGATAGAATCATGAAAACTTGCGACACGGCTGTTTCGCAGGAGCAGACACTTTCTGATCGCGGCAAATATGATATGGATTTGCTTCCCGCTTTGGACTCTGTTCTTGTGAAAAAGGATCGTCCGAAAAAATTCATTGTGGTGCATACGCAGGGAAGCCATTTTCGTTATAACCAACGTTATCCATCTGGATTTGAGCAGTTCAAACCATGTTTCGACAATAGCATGGACCATTTGGCGGTGAGCAAGGAAAAAAAGGACTTATTGGTGAACGCCTATGACAATTCGATTCTTTACACAGACTTTTTCTTGTCCAATCTGATGGATCGATTGGATGAACAATGCGCTACTTGGGCGATGGTTTACCTATCGGATCATGGCGAGAACCTCTTCGACGATGAGCAGGATTTGATCATGCATGGAACATTGAAAGTATCTGATTATGAGGCAAGAATACCTTTCATTATCGCCTATTCTGAGGGGTATGGCGCACGCTATCCGGAGAAGGTCCGTCAAATTACGGCGCATAAAGACCGGAACCTCTCTTCCGAAGTGGTCTTCCACTCTTTGTTGGACATGGCGGATATCCAGGCCCCTGTCATTTGCGATTCGTTGGCCATCTCCAACCCACATTTGCGGAGCCATGATTCGACCTATATTCTGAACGGCAATCGAGAGCCGATTCTCTTTGAATTCAAACGTTTGAATCCATAGCCTCTTCGTGATTGGTTAAATGTTTATTTTTAGTAACTTTGCGCTCTATCATGTCGCGTGGGAGATCACACGGCGGTAAAATATGAATTTTAAAAAATTAGATATATGAAACTTTTCGATGTATATCCTCTTTTCGACGTGAATATCGTGAAGGGTAAAGGTTGTAAGGTATGGGACGATAAGGGCCAAGAGTACCTAGATTTGTATGGCGGACACGCAGTGATCAGCATTGGACACTGCCATCCACACTATGTTGAGATGATGACCAAGCAGTTGAACACCCTTGGTTTCTATTCCAACTCGGTGATTAACAAATTGCAAGTTCAATTGGCGGAGCGACTCGGAAAGGCTTCTGGTTATGAGGATTACCAATTCTTCTTGGTGAATTCAGGTGCGGAGGCCAATGAGAACGCATTGAAGTTGGCCTCTTTCTACAATGGCCGCAAACGTGTCCTCTCTTCCGACAAGGCATTCCACGGCCGTACCTCTTTGGCGGTTGAGGTGACC
Source organism: Paludibacteraceae bacterium (assembly GCA_024401515.1). Lineage (GTDB taxonomy): Bacteria > Bacteroidota > Bacteroidia > Bacteroidales > Paludibacteraceae > UBA1181. The sequence continues at coordinate 3,476 of JAKSKY010000101.1, forward strand.
AACAATCCGAAGATTGTCGCTCCTATCAACGACAACGCCCACGTGACCTTCTTGCCGCTTAACGATTTGGAGGCTTGGAAAAAGGAGATCGAAAAGGGAGATGTATGTGCGGTAATCGTGGAGTGCATCCAAGGTGTCGGCGGTATCCGTATGGCGACCAAGGAGTTTATGCAAGGCCTACGCAAGGCTTGCGACGAGCACAATACAGTCTTGATTTGCGATGAGATTCAATGTGGCTATGGACGTTCCGGAAAGTTCTTCGCACACCAACATTTGGATGTGAAGCCAGACTTGATCACTGTGGCAAAGGGTATCGGAAACGGTTTCCCAATGTCCGGACTCTTGATTTCTCCTAAGTTCGTGCCAACTTACGGACAATTGGGTACCACCTTCGGTGGAAACCACATGGCTTGCGTAGCAGGTTTGGCTGTCTTGGATGTGATCGAGAAGGAGAACTTGGTGGAGAACGCCGCTAAGGTGGGTGATTACGTCATGGAGCAATTGAAGGCTGCCAACTTGCCTCACGTGGTGGATATCCGTGGTAGAGGTTTGATGATTGGTGTCGAGTTAGATTGCCCTCATAAGGAGATCCGTAGCAGACTCGTCTTCGATCAACATGTCTTCACGGGTTGCAGCGGAACCAATGTGCTTCGTTTGTTGCCGCCTCTCTGCTTGACCAAGGCGGATGTGGATGAGTTTATTGTTAGATTAAAAAAGGCTTTGGCATAATTTTTATAGTATGGCTAATAAGTTACAAGCGGTGGTGCAAGATGTTCGCACCCAAAAGATCCTCCGTATCGGTTATGTGAACCAAGAGGCGATCGCCAAGATGGAGGAGACAAAGGAGGTTTATTTGTTGAACAGCGAGCAAACTGCTTTGGAGTTGGTGACAGGCGGCGAGTATTTCAAGCCAGTTGCCTTGGATGGATTGGTTTACAACACCGACAAGAGCGCAGTGATCATCAAGGCGTTGCCAGAGGGTTCCACCACAGGTGCGGATACTTTCCGTGGCGACAAGAACATCGCGGACCTCGCATTTCTATCTTACTTGCAGGACTTCATTGAGAAGCGCAAACGTGAGATGCCAGAGGGTTCGTACACCACCAAACTCTTTACCAAGGGTGTGAACAAAATCTCCCAAAAGGTGGGCGAGGAGGCTGTCGAGACCATCATCGAGGCTACCAATGGTACAGGCGAGCAATTCTTGTACGAGTCATCCGACCTGATCTACCACCTCATCGTGTTGTTGACCGAGAAGGGATACCGTATCGAGGATTTGGCCAGAGAGTTGAAGGCTAGACATAAGGAATAAGTTCTTTCCCGCTTCATAAAGCCCGAATGTATGAGGTTCTGCGCCTGTGTGGTCACCTACTATCCCGATGAGCAATTGCTGCGAGAGAATGTGGCATGCTATCAACCCTTCGCGGAGAGGGTCTATGTGTGGCAAAACACACCGATAGCGGAGAGGGGGAGATACCAGTGGAACGATTTGGGCGACAATGTGGTGTGGATCGGTGAAGATACGAATGTGGGAATTTCCCACGCATTGAATGCGGTGTTGAGGCGATGCCAGGAGGAGGGATTTGATTATCTGCTCACCATGGACCAAGATAGCCGTTTTGAAGATTTTAGTCACTTCTTGGGAAGTGTGGAGCGACAACTCCCTTCCCGGGAAGTGATTTCTTTTGGTCCAGAGACGCCTGGTGTATCCGCTCCGAAAGGGGAGTGGAGGGAGATGGATTACATCATCACGTCAGGCGCTATGGTGGATGTGAAAAAGGCGCTCTCGATCGGTGGTTACCGTGAGGAGTTCTTGGTGGATGGCATCGATTTGGATTTCTGCTTTAAGGCAAAAAAGGCAGGATTCAAGGTGATGATGCTAGGAGGCGTCCTCCTCAATCAACAGTTCGGCGAGACCATTCAAGTGGGTGAGAAAAGGATTGTTTCTTATTCACCGCAAAGACTTTATAACATTGTTTTGTCCCAATGGATGATGTGGGCCGAATATCCCCAGTATTTCAAAAAAGGACATTTCCTGAAAATATTCTATTTGGGTGAACCCCACCATATTGTTTGCTTCCAAAAAAACAAACTAAGTAAGTTACTTGCCATCGCCAAGGCGACATGCAAGGGAATCGCTTATCGTTTCCGCTTCACCAATTGAGTGGTGAGGATAGTCATTAGGATGGCTAATGCGAGAACATAGCCATAGGCGGTCCGCATGCTATATGCGTCCGCAATTCGTCCAATCAAGAAGGGCCCGAATAGGAAGGCGGTGCTGCTGACCGTGTTCACCATGGCGATGCCCACGCCAGGGGAAACCTCCTTTTGGTGGCCTGCCAGCGTATAGATGATAGGTACTAGGCAAGAGATGCCCAAGCCCGTGATGAAGAAGCCGATGGCGGCGAAGGCGAAACTGGTGTCGGCAATGATGGTGAAGATGCCGATCGTGGTCATGATGCAACTTCCTAAAAGAATAACCGGGTCGCTGTAACGTTTGCGGATAGGGTCTCCGATGAACCTTCCGAGTGACATGAATGCGGCGTAGATAGTCAATCCGAGTGGCGCTAAATTCTCCGGGAATTCGATAATGGTCTTCATATAGATAGTGCTCCAGTTGGTGAAACTACCCTCTGTCACCCTGGAACAGAGCGCGATGAAGGCGATGAGCAATAGTATTCCCTTAGGAAGTATGATCAATGGCGTTTTCTTGGCCTCTCTTGCTTTTCCCACACTCTCCTGTAGGAAGAATCTGCGGATATAGAAGACGCCGATGGCGCTGATGATGGCTACGTAGGCGTGATGTTCCATCACATCGATTTGCTGGGTAATACAGTGGATACTTAGTAGCGAGCCACAGCATACGCCGACATAGTAGAGGGCGTGGAACATGGAGACCACAGGGCGTTTATAGGCATTTTCCACCAGGATGGAGTTGCCATTGATCGCCACATCCGTAATGGTGACGAGAGAGCCGTAGAGGAAGCAAAAAGCGTAAAGGATATAGATGTTCGGCATAAGTGTCATCAGTGGCAGGAGCAGCATATATGCGAAACTTACATTGATGAGTTTTTTACTGCCGAACCGTGCGATCAGGTGACAACAGAATGGGGTGGTGATGAGGGATCCGATGGCCATGGAGAGGGGCACGAAACTCAATTGGCCGATGCTCATGCCAAAATGCGCCTGGATGGCTGGATAGCGTGAAATCAGGGAGGCATAGACGAATCCCATCAGGAAATATTGTGCCAACAAGGCTAATCTCGCATGTCGCTTGGTGGCGGTAATCGTGTTTGAACTCATATCATTTATACTCGATGTAGGAGACTTCTCCTATTTCGGGCGCGAAGATAGTCATTTTCGAAACATAATGGTGTAAGGCTAGCGTATGGATTTAAAATTGTGGCAGGCACACTCTTTCCCCCAAAAGATAAGGGAGCAAAAAGCCCAAGCCCTTTGCTCCCTTTATTGTCAGAATAAGAATTCTTAACTCAAGAATTATCCCATTACAACGACTACCTCGTTCACACTCTTCATCTTGCTGAATGGAACTATACTAAAAACCTAATTTGCAAATTAAGTTTTATATAAAAATCATTATTTTCTTGGTAGATCTCCCCGAATCCATGCTTATGACGGCTACCTCTTTCAAATTTAGTATTGTTATATAGATAGTCTTCTAATAGATTTCTGTTGTAAAAATGATAGCAAATAACATCTCCATTAGTTTTAACTACAATATAGCCCCCGGGAGCGGTATAATAACCATTCCATGACTTACTTGGGACCATACCTAAAGCGGCCGCAACCAGTAATTGTTTCATTCTATTCTCGTATATACTCAAGAAATTTGAGGTAGGGTAATTTAAAGGGTTGGTAATTGCTATCTTATTTGATATGTTTGCAAGGTCACTACCAGTTGTCTTTGAATCTTCAATTAAGCATTCTGCTAAAATTTCTGGAAGATCAGATGCGATGAATAATAAATTGCCTAAGAACTGTTGATTATCCAAATGATCATATCTCAATGATAATCCTGCACTATAAATTGCCGCTATACGATTCATGTGATCAGGAATGCTATTGATTTTGGTCATTTGAGAGACATTCATATTACCATTGATTTTGTAAACAAAGTTGGTTGCTCCAGACGCATTTAGCAATGTAGAAGGGCTTCCCAACTGAGATTTTATTGAAAATCCGAGTTGATTGACCATGCTAGTTACAGGGTCGTGAATGACCAATTCAATGTCTGCTTTATTTGTGGATGGAGCCTTTATTTTTGACACTCCGACACTACCCATAAATGCTTGTGTAGATGAAATGTTAAAACTTCTACCTTTGTTCACTTGTAAATGATTCAATAAAGAGGTTGCTTCGTTTATAAAGTTTTTCATCGGAATTGTGGTGCTCAAACCTCCATGAGTGATGATAACGTTTCTGATAGAATCAATCTCAAAATCATTTACAATGTCGTTTCTTAACACACGAAGTATCGGGTAGATTGGAGATGCTAATTTATTTAATTTAGCGTCTCCTGCATGTATTTTCCCTTCTCCTAATAGTTGAAAAAGAGCGTATAGTTCACTCCATTCCCCTTTGTTTGCCATAGTTTTTATTTTAATACTTTATATATTTGTTTTGCAATAGCTTCGATTACAGGGACAGTGACGCTATTGCCAAATTGCTTATATAGGTGCACATCAGATAAGGGTAGCACAAAGTCATCTGGGAAACCTTGTAAACGAGCCCATTCTCTTGGTGTCATTTTTCTGATTCCTTCTTCATTTATTTTCCCTTTGATATGAGTGGTCGGGATCATAGAATGTTCTCTTTGATCAATAATCAAATTTGTCTCACGACCCATACCGCCACAAACTATTGTGCCCGAAATTCCATTCAAAGGTCTAATTATGTAACCAAATCCATGTCCAGCAGCTTCATGTCGTGCTCTATGCTCCTTCAGCGTATTAACGTAAGTATCACTCAAGTAATACTTCGATGCAATAGGCGCATCTTCCATGATGTCTCGTATACATGTTGGTGTTTTAGAACCTTCTGGGAAAAAGAATGATTCTGGTGCGATATCATTTCTAAAACATACTATATATATGCGTTCTCTTTGTTGAGGAACACCAAAATCTTTACTATTCAATATCTGAGTAAAAACCTTGTATCCCAAATTTTCAAAGGTCTCCTTTATTATTTTGAAGGTTTTCCCCTTGTCGTGAATTGTTAGACCCTTCACATTTTCGCAAAATATGACTTTAGGCTTATGATAATCACAAATTCGAGCCACATCAAGGAATAGGGTTCCTCGACAACGCCCCTTATAATCATCATTAAATCCCTGATGCTTACCTGCCATTGAAAAAGCTTGACATGGGAATCCTGCCAAGCATATGTCAAAAGCAGGAATATCACTCTCTTTTATGGTAGTAATATCTCCTGCTATTTCAAAATTATCTTTGAAATTTGCTTTATAGGTTTTTTGTGCAGGAACATCCCATTCAGAAACAAACACGGTCTTTGCATTCCCTTCAAAAATTCTTTCAAACCCCATTCGTATCCCCCCTATTCCCGCAAACAAATCAATGAAACGTACCACGTTCTTTGGTTCTGGCCTCAGAGAAGAGTTTGTCTTTTTTGAAGAATCAACGTGTTGAGTTATCAAATCTCCTTTTACCAAGATAGGAGCATTTTCTACTGAATGCATTCCTTTTATTGTGTCTATAAGTGTTTCTAAATTTATCGAATCGGCAATAATCTCTTCTCCTAAAAGATAAACAATATAATTCCCTTGTGGAGAAGGATACTCCATTAAACTCATCTCCTCTTCGCTCTTTTTTGTGAAAGAGACGCAAGGAAAAATATGACAACCATCAGAAAGATTTTCATGATTATATATTGCTATATAATCTGGCTTAAACCCAGACAGAACGCCACCTTCTCTTGATTCAAAAATATTTTCATTGTATCGTATATTGTATAACATCTCGTAGCGTTGAGGATTCTTACCAACAATCCAGTCTAGTTGGTTTTTCTCTGCTCTGTAAGTACCCAGCAAAAAAGTTGAGTCTTTATGATCATCAAAGTGAAATATTTGAAGCGTCCCTTCCATGCTGTCATTGTAATTAAGTTTGCAAATATACACAATTTCCAGAAACAAAAAGAGAGCAAGAAGCTTGAGGCCCCTTGCTCTCTTTATCTTGATCGAATAATTAATTATCTTCTTCGCGAAGGGCGTATTCAATACGCCCCTACGAGCAGATGTTAATTTTTCATTAATTATCCCATTACAACGACTACCTCGTTCACACTCTTCATCTTGCTGAATGGAACTACGTTGCCCTCGATGGCCTTGCCGTTCAAAGT
>JAKSKY010000102.1 GCA_024401515.1 Paludibacteraceae bacterium
CTTTGTCCTATGATAAACTAAGTCTAAAACTGTAACGGTTATTTAGGACTAGTCAGCTCCGTAATACAATGCGTTATGAGTAATACGAAAAAAATAATCTTTTATATCGTAGCGACGCTTTATATTATAATGATTACCCTTACCTTTGTTTTATCAAAAGCAGGTTATGATCATTATGTCGTACAGGCGGGTTTACACTGGGTTGTTATATTATCCTTCCCTTGGATAGTGCCTTTGTTGGTCCTCTTTGTCAGAGTAAAAAAGGGGAAAGATCCAGATTTGTTGTATTATGTGGTGATTGTGGTTGTTTCTTTCTTGCTTCTTCTATTCTTTGTCCCTTTATTAGAGTGCTTGTGTGGCATTTTTCATAGTGTCTACAATTAACTCAAGTTTTGAAAGTGTTCTGACTGGAGGGTAAATAGCCATATATGAAAACCGATCGGCATTTTTATTATCTTTGTGTAATTCCAATATTCAAAGAAATGAAGAAGTTATATATTTTCTTGTCCATGATGTTCGGTCTCTTCTTTGTCTCCTGTTTTGAAGAGGAAGTGGATGAACCGTGGGAGGAACAACTCTCCGAGGAGGAGCAGTTGGCGGAACTTGCGAAGAAACAAGGCGTCAGCGTGACTGGTAGAGTAGGGGAATATACCTATGTGGACCTTGGCCTTAGTGTGATGTGGGCCACCTATAATGTCGGAGCCTCTTTGCCTATTGATGACGGGGATTTGTTCGCTTGGGGAGAGACTTCTCCCAAGACGGTTTTTACGAATGGAAACTACAAGTTAACCAATGTCGCTGGCGTTGTGAATAAGTATTACGGAAACGACAACCAAAAAGTTTTGGTGCCTCAAGACGATGTCGCCACCCAAAGGTGGGGAGAGGCGTGGCGTATGCCGACCAGCGCTGAAATGATAGAGTTGAGGCAGGGGTGTGAATGGACCTTGGTGGAGAATTTTAACGACAGTGGTGTCGACGGTATGCTGGGCAAGAGCCGAAAGAATGGCAATGTTATTTTTTTGCCGACTGCGGGTTGGGGTGACGAAGAGGGTCGTGGCGCCAGAAGCAATGGCTATTATTGGTCTAGTTCTGTCTCTCTGAAAAATGATGGCGAAGCGTGGTATACCTGCTTCGGAACTAGTTATATTGGCCTCTGTGAGTATGCGTTGGGACGCAGCAACGGACTTTCTATCCGCCCGGTCCATCCGAAAGAAGTTGAGGAATAAAGGGAAAATTAACCTCTAAATCCAGAGGCTTTCAATCCTGCGATGAAGGAGAAAAAGACAATGGCGAAACTAATGACGGAGGCGAGGACGACTAAAAGGATGCAATGGATGCATCTCGATGACTTGATCTCCTTGGTGTCGGGATGATAAGCGAACTTATAGGCTAATACGGAGAGTATGAGCAAAATCAATGGGGTAATCAATAGATAGCCCTCCAAGTCTGTGTATGGCACAATGATAAAGAGTGCCACAAATTTTAAAAATGTCCCGATAGCGGTTAGAATGAACAATTGTGCGGAGAAACTATGCATGGAAAATGTGTTTTAGTTGATACGAGAAGAGATTAATTCATGCGAATTTATAAATAATCACTACATCATGAAATCAGTTTTCAAATTAATATTTCTGTTCCCTCTGCTTCTCTTGTTGAATGGTTGCGGCAAAGGAGGCAATGTTCCTGTCAATACCCATGATAAAACCCATGGGTTGGTGGATGTTATGCAACATCGACTCCCTTTAAATATGGGGGAGATGGGTTCCTGCGATCAAATCGTTTTCGAAGACCATGACTTGGTGATGGAGTTGAATCTGCTAACTGCTATTGGTTCCGCCGATGATGCGCAAGTGAAGAGCCTGTTTGCCCCCTTGCTCATGACTGAAAAATTCAGGCCATTCGTCTCTTCTGTCGCGACGGATGGATATGGGTTGGTTTTCCGTTTTAAGGGGTTCAATAAACAGGTGGATTTGAGATACGATAACGAGGAGTTGAAGCATCTTCTTGAGAGGCAACCGTTGAGTCAAGATGTGTTTCTGTCACGATTTGTGTCGCAAATCAATGACGATCTATCCCAAGCGGAGAATGAAGATTTTTCTATTTCCTTGTTGGACAAAAAGGAGGGTGTTCATATTGTTTATGACGTAAAGGATACTAAAGAGGAGCCTTTGGAATTGGACCTCGATTCTTCCGAAGAGGCCCGGGAGAAATTCTTCGAAGGCTTTTTCTCTGATCTTCTCAATACGGGAGATAGGACCTTCATCTCTTTGTGCCGTTTTATCGTCAAAGCGAAAAAGGCGTTGGCGATAGAGTATAATGGAACGGAGTCTGGCGTACATTTTGAATTGCAATGTTCCGCGGAGGATCTCCATCAGCTTTATATGCTCTATTTGAATGACGATTATCCTCTGTATGAGCGGTGATTTTACTCTATGATGACAGGGATTTGCTTGGACATCTGATTAAATATTCTATTTCAGATGTTTTTTATCCCTTTATGGCTTTTTTTAGTATATTCGCGCCGTCAGTTAATCGTGTTTATTCTTAAAAGAAATCTAATAAATGATGAAGAGACTATTTTTGATGTTCCCAATATTGGTAAGCATGTTGCTGTTGGGTTCTTCTTGCGGAGATCATTATGATGACTATGGTTATTATGATGAGCATGGTCATTACCATGAATACTACAATGACAATCACCATGGCGATGGCCATTATGACAACCACCATGATTATCATCACGATGGTTACTATCACTATGAGGATAGAAACCCCTATAATTACATTCGAGTAGGCAGTTGGTATTTGGTTTCGCAGGATAGTTATGAGCAATACATCCGTTTTACCGATTGGGAGATTAAACATTACAATTGGAACAACCAGGAGTATGATTCAGGTACCTACGAGTATTCTAACTGGGAAATCCGAATCACCTACAGAAATGGTGACAGGGTATATTATCATATCAACAAGGCCTGCGACAGCGAGTTGATCCTAAGAGCAAGCAATGGTAAGGAGTATCGTTATGTGAGATACTAAAATCTGTGGAATAGAAAAAGGAAAGCGGTCTCTTCTTGTGAGGAAACCGCTTTTCTTTATAAGAAATGACTGCTTCTATTGGATGCAAATCTTAATCTGTTGTTGAACATTGCCTTGTTTCATGACAATGCAGTAGATGCCTTTCGGCAACGGTGTGTAGTCGCCGAAGCGGATGTGCTTGGAACCCGCACTGTGGAAGTTGGAGAGCATCTTGCCCTCTAGGGTGTAAAGGTTTACATCATAACTTTCTTCGTTTGATGGTGTGATCTGCAAATCCACCCTTCCTTCGGCGATGGCTAGGGTATTGATCCAATGGGTCTCGTCAGCGTTATGGTCCGCAAGGGAGACATCTTGTGGATCGGGCTCCAATTCAAACCAATCGATATTCATTAGGAAGGCACTCTCTCCGTTGTATTTCAAGGTGATTTTTTGCACACCTTGTGGCATTTTCACGCTTGATTCCTCCACATACCAATCGTTCCAACCGTTGGTTTTCTCTGGGTCAACCATCAATTCTCCCAAGACTTTTCCCGTGGAGTCTTGTACGGAGATGGTGCTTGCCTCCTCGGCTTCGGAGGCTACGTTGGCGCGGAAAATATATCGGCCTGATTTGGGTGCCTCCACCAAGTATTGCGACCAGTCACCGTCGTTGATCCAACCTAGGTTCAAGACGCCATCTTTGTCTGGCTCGATTTGCACACCATCCATGGAGATGTAATCCTCGGCCTCAATTCTGGCAGGAATGACAATAGGTTCGTAAGGTTGGTTGGTGAGCTTAAGATTCGCGTCAAATTCGTAGGTTTCACCCACTTTTGTTTCCAAAGAAATCTTATTGCCGTTGGCTTGAAGGTTCAAAGTACCGCCACACTCTGATCGGATGATGACATGGTCTAATTTGCGATCTTTCCATGCCATGGAATCCACTACGAATCCGCCACGGGCACGTAAGCCAACCACATGGCCGGCTCCCCATTGAGAAGGCAAAGCTGGCAGTAATTGGATTTTGTTGTTGTGGCTCTGCAGCAACATTTCGTTGATACCGGAGACCGCACCGAAGTTACCGTCGATTTGGAAAGGTGGGTGCGCATCGAATAGGTTGTTGTAGGTTCTGTCTGGGGTTAGCAACATACGGATAAGGTTGTAGGCGTGGTCGCCATCGTGAAGGCGTGCCCACAAATTGATCTTCCATGCGAGTGACCAACCGGTAGCCAAGTCACCACGTTGTTTCAATGTGTTTTTAGCTCCCTCCGCCAATTCAGGGGTCTCGTCCACCGTGATTTGGGAACTAGGGAACATGCCGTAAAGGTGGGAGACGTGACGGTGGTCGCTTTTCGGATCGTCCCAATCCTCGAACCACTCTTGTAGTTGGCTGTATCTACCGATTTTATGCGGTGGTAAACGTTTTACGGCCGCTTGCATCTTGCCGCGGAACTCTTCGTCGACGCCTAGAATTTCAGCCGCCTGGGTGGTATAGTTCAAAACATCACGGATGATTTGGTTGTCCATGGTAGGAGCGAAGCAGACATTGTATCCGCCATGCGCGTTTTCTGGCGAACAACTTGGCGCGGTCACCAAATATTTTTTGCCGGAAACAGGCTCTTCCACCATGCTGTTGAGGAAGAATTGAGCGGCTCCCTTCATGGTAGGGTAGACCTCCTTCAAGAAATCCTTCTCGTTGGGATTGAATAGATAGTGTTCCCAAAGGTGTGTACACAACCAACCGGCGCCGGTAGGCCACATACCCCACGCTCCATCAATCGGTGCGCAACGGTTCCACAAATCGGTGTTGTGGTGTTCCACCCAACCTTCGTTGACACCCCAGTGGACCTTGGCGGTCTTTTCGCCCTGTGGCACCATCGCCTTGATTTTGTCGAAGAGCGGGATGGCGCACTCGGAAAGGTTGGCTGACTCCGCCATCCAGTAATTCATCTCCAAGTTGATGTTGGTGGTGTATTTACTACCCCAGATAGGGTTGGTGTCCTTGTTCCAGATACCTTGCAAATTGGCGGGTTGTCCCCCTTCTCGGGAACTGGCGATCAAGAGGTAACGTCCATATTGATAATAGAGTTCCACAAAGTCAGGGTCATTGGTCGAATTGAATCCTTTCACACGGGAGGTGGTGATGTCTCCTGCGCTGGAATGAGCTTCGCCTACATCTAGTCGGACACGGTTGAAGAGCGCTTGGTAATCCTTCAAGTGGTCCGCTAATATCTCCTCGTAACTTTTGCCCATCACTTTGCTCATCACTTGGGAAGCTCGTGCGCCTGGATTACCCGAAACGTCGGAGCAGGAGTTGAAGTTGGAGGCGGTGGTGAGGATGAGTGTGGCGCTGTTGGCGCCTGACACGTTGAATTTATTGTTGGCCAAAGAGACGGATCCGCCATCGGCCACCACGTTCAATCTGTTTTGGAATTTTATCGAATTGACGGTTACGTCATACACCATGGTTTGCCCATCCGCTGAGAGGTAATTGTTTCTGTGTGGCGTAGTCATGGTCGCACTGAAGGATACCTTGCCCGGCTTGTTGGCTGTGAGTCGTACCACGATGACGTGGTCTGGGTAGCTGGCGAAATATTCGCGGGTGTATTCCACACCATCGCAAACATATTTTGTCTTGGCGATGGCTGTGGTTAGGTCCAACTCACGGTAGTAGTTGGATGCGTTGGCGTGGGAGAAACTCAACTCCAAATTTCCAACTGGTTGGAAACTGGCAGGGCCAGGGCCGATCATATTTTTGCTGACGATGGCCTCCGCGGATGCGTAGTTGCCTGAGAAGAGTGCTTGGCGGGCTTGGTTCAGATAGTTGGCGGCGCCTGATTTGTTGTTGTCGCCCGGTCCGCCAGACCATACGGTGCTCTCGTTGAGGCCGATGATATCTTTGGATACGCCACCATAGACCAAACCGCCCATGTAACCGTTACCGATTGGCAGCGCGTCCGTGAAACTGGTTCCAGCGTCCGATCCATACCATAAGACCATGGAACGTGCTGAAATTGATGAGTTTACAAGAAACAATAATCCTGTAACCAACTTAAAAATTCGTAATGCTTTCATAATGCTTACTAGTGTGTTTTTCAATGGGAAGAGCCTCTGCTCCTCCTTCAAAATCAATGATAATTGTCTGTCTAAAGATGTAAGTGTCTCGTTTAAGTCTGGCAAATATAGTGATTTTTTTGTTAGGATGTCTCTTGACGCTTCCCAATTTATGGCTTCTTGTGGCGAATGGTTGGCAAACGTCTTCCGAAACCATTGTTTTAGGTGAATTTTTATAGTGTCATGGAGAAACTTATGTCGCTAAAATCGTGGTCGTTATGATAAATTTGGTATCTTTGCAAGATATTATGAAGGATGGTTTTGTCCTTCAGAGCAAGATGAAAATATAAAATGGGTACAAAAGCGATTTTTACGATTTTATTGTTGATTGTTTCGAATGTCTTTATGACTTTCGCATGGTATGGTAACCTCAAATTGAAGGAGATGAATATCTCTACCGATTGGCCCTTGATCTTGGTGATTCTTTTCAGTTGGGGTATCGCGTTGTTGGAGTATTGTTTTATGATTCCCGCCAATCGCATAGGATCCAATTTAATGGGGGGACCCTTCTCCTTGTTCCAGTTGAAGGTGATTCAAGAGGTTATTTCGATCATTGTCTTTACGGGCATTGTCACGCTGGTCTTCAAGGGAGAATCATTCCATTGGAACCATTTTGCCGCTTTTGTATGTCTTGTGATGGCTGTTTTTTTCGTCTTTTATGATTTTAAGAAATAAACAGTGTGCGGAAAGAACTATTTTCCTTATATTTGTTATGTAGTGTATTTATGTAAGAATAGTTGGTATGAAGAAATATATATTACTCAAAAATAGTTGGCTTACCTTATTGTTGACGTTTTCCGCCCTTCTTTTGGGAGGAGTCAAGGCGAATGCCGCTTTGGTGGCCGGAACGGATTTTGAACCGTTCTTTTATCCCGGAGACTCTATTCCATGGGACTTCTCATCTGTGAAACATTATGGAATGTCAGGAAACACGATGCTTTCCAACGCGACCTATTCTGGTGATGGCGCGAATTATCGTGACGATGAGGACTTGGAATTCGTGTTTTGCATGACCAATAATCCTAGTACGCTGAATAAGAAGTATTTGGAGACGGATGAATATATGTGCGTCGTTCAATATGCGGGTGATATGACCTCCATGTCTCCCTTTTTCCAATATCGTGTGAAGGGTTTGCGTGTGGGTACGCCTTTCACCGTCACGTTGGAGGTCTGTGTGTTGAACACCTTGCCTGATGCCATGGATTTGTTTGGCATCAATTATGCCCCATCCGTGGATTTCCGCGCGTGTATCAATCCTAACGAATATGGATCCAATAAAGAGTATGATACGGGAGGAAGCGAGAATGTCTCCATCAAGGAGTTCCAAACCAAGCAAACCATCACTTTAACTGGTGTGGTGGCGAATGATGATCCTTTGGATATCTCTTTGTTGTTTGGCTATAATGGCAAGGCGAATGGTATCGCTTTAGGTATTACAAACATTAAGGTTGATGGAACTTTTGACCCTCGAGTATTCTCCAGTCAAGGAATGGAGGCGTGTGATGGAGAGCAGACGTTGCTCTATCTTGATAAGGAGTACAATGCCTCTTCCTATTCTTGGCAACATTTGGAGGGGGGCAGTTGGAAAGAGATCGGAACGACTAAAAGCATGCTTTACGATATGAAGCAGGATGAGACTTTCCGTTGTTTGGTGGATGATGTGGAGTCCAACGAATTGGAAGTGAAGGTGGTTACTTGTTGTGAGATTGACGAGAAGCCTGCCTCTAGAAAAACATTGCTTTGGGAAACGTTCGGTCGCTTCCCTGATATGCATACCTATTTGGACCGTGATGGCAATGAGGAGACTACGCCTGCAGCATGGCCGGCTTATCGTCAAGACGTCTCTTACACGTTGCCGGGTAACTTCTTTGATGATGGAAGTGGTGATCCAAGTGGTGCTAAAAGTGGCTATACCAAGGATGGTAAAATCAACGACGGATTGTATGCGATTGTCGTGCCGTCTCCTATCGGTTTCTATACCAATCAATCCCAATACCAAACAGCCAACTGGTTCAAGGGTGTGTCGTCCGACCATACCTCGTTGGTGACGGGAGAGAAGAATGGTGGTGCCCTATTCATCAATGTCGATTTTAATACATCAGGCGTTGTCTTTGAGGCGGACTTCCCTAATCTTTGCGCTGGTAAGCAAGTTTTTTATGAAACCTATGTGGCGAATTACAGTAACAACTTGTCCGATCCTATCGTGACGCTTTTGATCACCGATGACAAGGGAAATAAATTGGCCGAGGAGAAGGATGTGGTTGTCAAGGCCAATATCGGATGGATGAGCATTAAGGGAAATTTCTTTTTGGAGGGATCCGGTGAGCAAAATGTGAAACTTCAGCTTTTCTCCTCCTGTGGAAACCGTTGCCAGGATTTGGATTATTGGAAACAGGGTAATGACTTGATTATCGACGACATTAAGTTCATGGTCTGCTCTCCACCATCATTGGAGGCCTATTCGGATATCAATACTTTCGCTAAGGATTCCACCATTTGCGCTGATATGGACTTCACCATCGAGTGTCCTGTGAGTCCGTTGTTGAATTCCTTCTTCGGCAATAACCAGAAGTATTTGTACCAATATAGTGGTGATGGCGGAACAAATTGGGAGAATATTTCCGATTTGGAGTTGGATAATCAATATGTAATCAATACGGCTGATTATGAGGATGATGAGATGAAGTTCCGTGTGATTGTGGCAACTGCGGATGTGTTGAATGGCTTCTTGAAGGATCCTAATTCAGCCGATTTCGAGGATAACTGCCGTAACTATTCCATTACGGAGCCTATTACCATTACCCGTTCGGGGGATATGGACCTTGGACAAACTTACCATGGTGCGGTTTGTGAGGGAGATGCCGTAGAATTAAAGGCCCCTGTCACCAATACCGAGTTGGCTTTCTGGGGATGGATGGATGAGGATGGCTATCTTGCGGACGCAAAACTTTCTAATGACGAAGAGTTGTTGACTCATATTGTCACCTCCCATAAATCAGACGAGACGGAGTATTTCTATTTCGTAGGTGTTACGGCCAATGGTTGT
The DNA here is from genome assembly GCA_024401515.1 of Paludibacteraceae bacterium. Classification (GTDB taxonomy): domain Bacteria; phylum Bacteroidota; class Bacteroidia; order Bacteroidales; family Paludibacteraceae; genus UBA1181. The sequence continues at coordinate 9,179 of JAKSKY010000102.1, forward strand.
CAGGGCAAACGTAAGTATGAGATTGATGTGAAGGAGCAAGTGGAGGTGGAGACGGAGAAGATCGTCAGCTGCGGATCTACTACCATCTTTGTGAAAAACAGTACGCCGGAGGATGCCTCAGTCGTTTGGATTTACGACGGAGAAGAGTCGGAGGCGGATGAGTTTGTCTTGAATTTGGAGGATTTGTCTCTTGGTGAAGAGGTGTCGAAAAAACGTTTGGTGGAGGTGCAAGCCACTGCTGCCGGATATTGCCCTAATACATTCTTTGAAAACTTCACGATGAAGGATGTGCCAGGAGAGCCACAGGCGAAGATGCCATCTTTGAGTTATGTGGTGAACCCAGGCGAAAAGATTTCGGTGGCCGATGCCGCTATCGGTGAGGAAGGTATGACCTTGGAGTGGGTGGCCGTGGATGCCGACGTTGAAGAGGCGCCTAAGAGTGGCTGGAGCGATAGCGACCCTATGGTCTCTTTGGATGCGGATTCAGTCTACCATTTCTTTGTGCGTCAGGTAAATAGCGATAAATGCGAAGGCCCTGCCATCGAGGTGAACGTTACCGTAAGCTCCTCTCCGTTGCCGATTGTAATAGATACGACTGTATGCGTTAATTCTCCAGTGGAATTGAAGGATTTGGTACAAACCACCGATCCGAT
>JAKSKY010000103.1 GCA_024401515.1 Paludibacteraceae bacterium
AAGAAATAAAACATCTAAGTCGATTAACAAAGCGACCCTCAAGAGACAGTCTCTCCAAAGAAATCTTTTATCAATACATATCACGAGGAAAAATAAAATTCCGGTCTGCCCATTCGACATATTGTCACACTCTAACAACCTAACATTCAGCCACCAAGACATTATCACCCTTCAAATGGCCTCTCAAAAACCTTAAAATCCCCCTAATTCTTAATTCTTTTGTTATCTTTGCAAACTATTAATAAAAAGAATTCAACAAAAAGAGTAAACATATTATGAAACCTACATTATTGGTTTTGGCTGCCGGCATGGGTAGCCGTTATGGAGGATTGAAGCAATTGGATGGGCTTGGTCCTAACGGAGAGACAATCATGGACTTCTCCATCTTCGATGCGGCACGCGCAGGATTCGGGAAAGTGGTTTTCGTTATCCGCCACGCATTTGAGCAGGATTTCAGAGAGAAGGTAATCAGCAAATATAAAGATGCGATCAATGTCGAGGTCGTGTTCCAAGAGTTGGACTCACTTCCTGCGGGATTCTCTTTGCACCCTGAAAGAGTGAAGCCTTGGGGCACCAACCATGCCATCTTGATGGGCAAGGAGGCTGTCAAGGAGCCTTTCGCTGTGATCAACGCAGACGACTTCTACGGCAAGGAGAGCTTCCAAATTTTGGCGGATGCCTTGAAGAAGATGGAGGGTAAGAGAGACCAGTACTGCATGGTGGCTTACCGTTTGGGCAACACCCTCTCCGAGAGCGGCCACGTGTCGCGCGGTGTCTGCAACAAGAACGCGCAAAACCACCTCACCACTGTTGTGGAGCACTACGAGGTACAACGCAAGGGCAATGAGGTCGTTTTCAAAAACCAAGAGACCGGCAACTACGACACCATCGACGAGAACCTGCCAGTTTCCATGAACATGTGGGGATTCACACCAGACTATTTCGAGCACTCAGACGCTGATTTCAAGGAGTTCTTGACTAAGAACGCCGACAACATCAAGGCTGAGTACGGTATTCCTACCATGGTAAACCGATTGATACAAGAGGGCACCTCCACCATCGACGTTTTGGAGACTCCATGCAAATGGTTCGGTGTCACCTACAAAGAGGATAGACCTTCCGTTGTGGAGAAGATCCAACAACTCATCAATGAAGGTGTATACCCTAACAAATTGTTTTAATTCAAACTTCGGACATGGCTAGTAAAGGAAAAATATTAGTGACCGGTGGTACGGGTTACATCGGTTCCCACACCGTAGTGGAATTGTTCAACGCAGGTTATGAGCCTGTAGTCATTGATAACTTATCCAACTCCAACATTGGTGTGATCGACGGTATCAAAAACATTACCGGATCCCTTCCTGTCTTTGAAAACATCGATTGCAAAGACTACAACTCATTGGCGCGTTTCTTCGAGAAGCACTCCGACATCAAGGCAGTCATCCACTTCGCAGCCTCAAAGGCAGTAGGCGAATCGGTGGAGCAACCATTGACATACTACAGGAACAATCTTGTTTCCCTCATCAATCTACTTCAGTTGATGCCTAAGTTCGGCATCAACAACATCGTATTCTCATCATCTTGTACGGTTTATGGTCAACCGGAGGTTCTTCCTGTAACGGAACAATCACCCATCCAACCAGCCACTTCCCCTTACGGAAGCACCAAGCAAATGAGCGAGAACATCCTTCGCGATGCGACCGTGGCGGACAAGAACTTGAGCGTTGTCCTTTTGCGATACTTCAACCCTATCGGAGCACACCCAAGCGCAGAGATCGGAGAGTTGCCAAACGGTGTACCTAACAACCTTTTGCCTTACGTCACGCAAACAGCGGCAGGCATCAGAAAGATGTTGAGAGTATTCGGTGACGACTACAACACACCAGACGGAAGTTGCATCCGCGACTACATCAATGTGGTGGATTTGGCGAAGGCTCACGTATGCGCCATCGACCGTGTGCTTGAGAAGAAGAGCAAAAAGAGCATCGAAGTATTCAACTTGGGAACAGGTAACGGCGTTTCCGTTTTGGAGATCATCAATACATTTGAAAAGGCTACTGGCGTGAAGGTTCCTTACGAGATCGCTCCTCGCCGCGCCGGTGACATCGAAAAGGTTTGGGCAGACGCATCCTTGGCGAACAAAGAGTTGGGTTGGAAGGCGGAAGAGACGCTCGAAAACACCTTGAAGTCCGCTTGGAAGTGGCAACAGAAATTGATGGCTAACAAAGCTGAAAATTAAGAGATCAATTTCATAGAAAAGCAAGGGCGTGTCGCAATGATACGCCCTTTGTTTTTATTTGGAGAAATTATATATTTGAAAAAAAAAAATTATTGATAGTTATGAGAAAAATCGGTCTAACCCTATTGATCATCCTTTCAGCCGCATTTAACATAGAGGCATGCCACTTCCCCGAAAAAGAAGTAGCAGAGGTAGATGGCATATACTACGCCTTTGACGAGGATGGTTGGTGGGTAGCCGGATTCAAACAAGAGCAAGACAGTATCGTTCTCAAGCATAGCGTTGTCATCAACGGGAAAGAGGAGAATATAGAGGATATATACATTGGATATCCTATGAACGGACGAACTACCGCATCACCCAAAGTGCTGGTGATTCCCGACGGATTCAAAAATATCTCCTCATTAAATCTGCCAAGACTGGAGAATTTATACATTCCCAAGACAGTCTCCCGTACCCATGACATTTGTACATGTGTATACGCCAATATAAACTGTGAAAATTTAAAGCACATCGAGGTGGACAAACGAAACAAGTATTTAAAATCGGTGGATGGCGTGCTCTTTTCAAAGGACGGGAAAGATCTCTACCTCTATCCCAGCAAAAAACAAGGAGAAGCGTTCGAGATACCCAAGCGGGTAGAACACATCCTTCTAGGAGCATTCGATAAATGTCAGTTAGAGAGAATCTATTTCCCAAAAAGCAAAAAGGAGATGGTATATTACTACCAATTTGGTTACGACGAGCAATACACAGACGCAAAAGAAGCGTTAGAATCGATGGGATTTGAAGATACAGAGAAGATAAAATTCATCGGTCGGTAGAAGGTTCCAAAGCTATTCTTCCACCACAAATTGGCTATTATAAATCCGCCAATAGACGCCCTGCTTCGCCAACAATTCCTCATGGCGCCCCTGCTCCACAATGACCCCATTCTCCAAAACAAGAATCTTATCGGCATTCTTAATGGTACTGAGACGGTGGGCGATGAAGAGGCAAGTATGTCCCTTCGAAATGGTGGAGATAGCATTCTGGATCAATATCTCCGTACGGGTATCAATATTACTGGTCGCCTCGTCCAAAACCAATATCGGCGCATTTTTATAGACCTCCCTGGCAATGGTCAGCAACTGCCTTTGGCCATGGCTAATACCCGCCCCTTGTTCCAACAAAGAGGTCTCATAACCATCCGCCATACGATCCACCAAGGCCTCCGCATTCGCCAAACGAACGGATTCCTTAACTCTATCCATCTTCATATCAATCTCGCCATAAGCCACATTATAATTCAACGTATCAGAGAAGAGGAACGGCTCCTGTTGCACCAAACCAATGGACCGACGCAAATCCAAGAGGGACATATCACGTACATCCACGCCATCAATCTTCACAGAACCTTCGCTTACATCGTAGAAACGATTCAAAAGATTAATGATCGTCGTCTTTCCTGCCCCCGTAAATCCCACCACCGCGACTACTTCGCCAGGCATTGCTGTGAAAGAGAGATCCTTTAGTACCAGTTGGTCACCATATCCGAAACTCACATGCTCAAAATCGATACGTCCCCTTAGATTCGTCAAAGATTGAGGCGCATCGCACTCTTCTATCTCCAACTTCTCATCCAATAGTTTAAACACCCGCTCCGCACCAGCGATTGCGGATTGAACCGTATTAAGTTGTGTGGCGATGGAGTTGATCGGGCGTTGGAAATTTTTGGTATATAACAAGAAAGATTGAACCACACCTACCGTGATGGAACCTCTAGAGGCCAAGAAGGCGCCCACAATCGTCACCAAGATATAGGAGCAGTTATCTAAGACACGCATCATCGGCATCAAAACACCACTATAGATCTGAGCCTTACGACCCGTTTCGCACACCTCCTTGTTCAAAGCCTCGAATTGGGCGATCCGCTCCTCTTCCCTACCAAAGCTACGGATGGTTTTAATACCGCCCACAGACTCCTCTACCAGACCATTCATCTCCCCCAATGCTTGTTGTTGTTGCGAGAAGTGTTTGCGGGTATGACGCATCACAAAACGGCTTAACAAGACAGCGAAAGGTACCGTCAAACAGGTTGCGATGGTCAATTGCCAACTGAGTTGCAACATAATCACCACAGAACCAATAAGCGTCAAGATACTGGTGACAATCTGCACCAAGGTGTCCCCCAAGGCATTTTTTACCAATTCCGCGTCACTGGTAAAGTGGCTCATTAAAGTTCCACACAAATGTTCGTTGAAAAAACGAGGACTGAGCGACAAGAGTTTCTTTGTCATGCTCTCCTTCAGGTCACGAAGAAGGCGTTGCGCCAAAACGCTCATACCATACTCATGGATCCACGTAAAGGCGGCGGAAAGCAAATGGAGCAGGGCGAAAAGAGCCAAGTGCTTCAAAAGAGGCATCCAATAAAGATCACCCTTAGACTGGGCAAGGGTAATACAATCATCCACCGTTAGTCCAAGTAAAAAAGGGCAAAGTAATGTGCAGACCACCGAGAGTAGAGACAACAGGACTAGCAGGAAGAGAAGCCAGCGCTCCCCCTTCCAATAGGACAAGATACGACGGACAGTACCGGAAACATCCGTGGCCTTATCCACAGAAGCGCCCAGTTTACTCAATCGTCGTTGACCTCCCGATGCCGTCAAATGTTCCGCCATACGCTATACATTCATTTGTCTATCACACATCTCACGATACAATCCGCAAGATTCATATAACTCCTCATGGGAACCATACCCGATGGCTTTCCCCTGTTCCAATACCAATATTTTCTCCGCATGCCGCACCGTGCTCATACGTTGCGAAACAATCACCTTAGTCGCTTCGATCTTCGCCAAAGAGCGCTTGATAGAGGCTTCCGTCTGCATATCCACCGCACTGAGGCAATCATCCAGAATCAAAAGTTCATGTTTCCCCACCAATGTTCGGGCAATCGAGAGACGTTGACGTTGTCCTCCGGAGAGATTTAAACCTTTTTGGCTGACATTATAATCCAAACCCTCATGTTGCGCCTCCACAAAATCGCGTATTTTCGCCTTCTCGCAAGCCGCCAACATCTCCTCATCCGTAGCCATCAAATTACCCCATCGAAGATTGTCACGCAACGTGCCATGGAAGAGCAAGGTCTCCTGCATTACCATTCCCACTAGATGACGAAGTTCCTCCTCCGCATAAGATAGAATATCTTTTCCATTTAGATATATATGACCAGAAGTAGGCTTGTAAAAGCGAGCCAATAGACTTGCTATCGTGGACTTTCCAGAACCTGTACCACCCACAATCGCCAAGGTCTCCCCTCTCTTGAGGGAGAAAGAAATATCGGTTAGGACTTCAGATTTAGAATTAGATTCCCCTTCATAAGAGAAACAGACATGATCAAAAACCAATGTCTCACTACCATCAGCAGGCAGATCTTGGGTTGGCGTGAGCGTTTCATCTTCTGTCAAGAGGACTTCATCAATACGACGCATAGAGGCGCTTGCCTCGGTAATGGACATGATAATACGGGAACCCATCATGAGTGACAATAGGATCTGCGCCATATAATTCACGCAAGCCATGATGTCTCCGACATTCACATCGCCCACCTGCAGCAACTGAGCTCCCAAATAAACAAGGGCCGCAATACCCAAATTGAGCAACAAGGACATGACAGGTCCCAACAAGACAACCCATCGGGCCACACGCAAAGAGCGTTCGACCAATTCATCATTATTCGTCTTGAAGCGATCGAACTCACCCGTCTCGTTAACATGAGACTTCACGACACGAACACCGGAAATAAACTCTTGGAGAATCGTATTTTGGCGGTCAGTTGTCTTTTGTATCGCCAAAAACTGAGGGAAAGCACGTTTCAAGATCAACGTGACAAAGAAAATCAGCAAAGGCAGTATCACCAACAGAACGGAGGATAATCCCAAATGGATCATCAACATCATCGATACCGCACCCACGAAGAGAATCGGAGAACGGAAAAGCAAACGCATAGAGGCTTGCACCACACTCTGCACTCGCTGCACATCGGATGTCATGCGGGTAATCAACGAACCCGTCTGTAATTGGTCGACATCCTTGAAGGAGAGCCCCATGGTTTTACGAAACAAAGCGGATCGCACATCCGCACCCATGCGATAAGAAACCGTTCCCGCCGCAAAGATGGAGAGCAAGCCGCCTAACATACCCAATAGGACTACGATAACCATTCGGATTCCCATCGAGTAGATCAAGGATGTATCACCGCCTAAAACACCTTCATTCACGATGACAGACATTATATGGGGTTGCAGCAATTCAGCCACCACCTCTGTCGCCACACATATAGGCGACAAAAGAGCCCATCGCCAATGCGGTTTTAGGAAATGTAATATTTGTTTCAGTTCTTTCAATTCACCACCAAATGGATAGTAAATATACGAATTTTCCGGTCACACATCAATACAAAAAAAAGAAAGGGCGCATCAAAAGACGCACCCTATATATTACAAAGCAAGATAATAATCTTACTTCTTCTTAGCTTGAGATGCCTTTTGCTTTTCACGCAACTTCTTCAAGCGGAAATACTCCTCACTATTGTCACGGGCAATAGTCTTAATCACATGGATAGAGTCTGCTTGTGGATCATACTTCTCAACATACATAGTATATTGATATCCCTTCTCATAGAAGAAGTTTGTAAATCCACCACAATAAGGAGTCCACTCGGCGTTGTCACGTCTAGCGTGACCTTTACGAATTTGGTAGCAATATTTAGATCCGTCCACAAGGATCTGATCTCCAGACACCTTCATGAACTCACCCTCTTCAGAGAAAACAGATGTAGCTGCAAGGCCAAGCATCATTGTCAACATTAATTTCTTCATGATATCGAAATTTTAATTTGTAGTGGCAAAAGTAACATTTTTTTCAAAACTTGCAAAAAGTATATGATTAATTCGCAACTTTTTAATTCCACATTAAAAGCTAGGCCTCACCACCTCCATTAAAGCCATTGAACTTATATGGTGATACACTCGGAGAAGCAGCCGTACCATCTATCGTACCGAATTGTTGCTCATATTTTCTGACATTATCCTGCAACGCAAGCATCAAATGCTTCGCATGGGCTGGGGTCAAAATAATTCGGGACTTCACCTTCGCCTTGGGAGTATTCGGCATGATTCTCACAAAATCCAACACAAACTCGGAAGAAGAGTGTGATATGATCGCCAAATTAGAATATACACCATCCGCCACCTCCTCACTGAGTTCGATGTTCAATTGTTTCTTTTCGTTTTGATCTTCCATAGATATATGATTTAAAAAGAGAGGACCAACCATAATAGTCGGTCCTCTCCCCTATTTAAGAATTCTGTATTTTCGATTAAGCCTCCTCAGCGGCGTCCTCTCTTGAAGTTTGAGGACCGTAAAGAGGTTCCATCTCCTCCTTAGAACCAACGATCAATCTATCGAAATCACGTTGTCCAGTACCAGCAGGAATCAAGTGACCGCAGATAACGTTCTCCTTCATACCCTCCAAGTAATCAACCTTACCACGGATAGCAGCGTCATTCAAGACCTTAGTAGTCTCTTGGAATGATGCGGCAGACATGAAGCTAGTAGTTTGCAATGCGGCACGTGTGATACCTTGAAGAATTTGAGATGAGATAGCAGGAACTGCATCACGAACCTCAACTGGCTTCAAATCGCGGCGCTTCAACATACTGTTCTCGTCTCTCAACTTACGAACAGTTACGATTTGACCTGGCTTCAAGTTCTCAGAGTCTCCGGCGTCAACGACAACCTTCTTACCGAAGATTCTATCGTTCTCCTCCATAAACTCAAGTTTATCAGCGATTTCCTTCTCAAGGAAGCGAGTATCACCGGCATCCTCGATCTCTACCTTACGCATCATTTGACGTACGATAACCTCGAAGTGCTTATCGTTGATCTTCACACCTTGTAGACGGTAAACGTCTTGTACCTCGTTCACGATATACTCTTGAACTGCAGTAGGACCCTTGATTGCCAAGATATCAGAAGGAGTGATCGCACCATCAGAAAGCGCTGTACCAGCACGAACGTAGTCGTTCTCTTGTACAAGGATTTGCTTTGACAATGGAACTAGATACTTGTGAACATCACCAGTCTTTGAAGTGATGGAGATCTCTCTGTTACCACGCTTGATCTTTCCGAATGTCACCTCACCATCGATTTCAGCAACTACTGCTGGGTTAGATGGGTTACGAGCCTCGAACAACTCGGTAACACGTGGAAGACCTCCCGTGATATCGCCTGCCTTACCGACAGCTCTAGGGATCTTAACCAACAATTGACCAGTCTTAACAGCCTCCTTATCATCCACGATAACGTGAGCGCCTACCGGCAATGAGTATGACTTAACGATGTTACCCTTAGCATCGACGATACGAGCCTCAGGAACCTTAGTCTTATCCTTGGATTCGATAATGATCTTTTCCTTCAAACCTGTAGTCTCATCGGACTCAGTCTTGTAAGTAACGTTCTCGATGACGTTATCGAAGGAGATCTTACCGGCAACCTCAGTGATGATTACGGCGTTGAATGGGTCCCATTCGCAGACCTTGTCACCCTTAGTCACCTTTTGACCATCTTTCACGAACAACTTAGCACCGTAAGGGATGTTAGCTGTTGTCAAAGCGATCTTCGTATTAGGATCGACAATTCTCATCTCAGTGTAACGGCTTACGACGATTTGAACTGGGTTACCGTTCTCATCCTCAGAATCTACGGTACGAAGCTCATCGATCTCAATGTTACCCTCATAACGAGAAGTGATGCTAGATTCAGCGGCGATGTTACCAGCGACACCACCGACGTGGAACGTACGCAATGTCAACTGAGTACCTGGCTCACCGATTGATTGTGCGGCGATGACACCGACAGCCTCACCCTTCTGAACCAAACGTCCGGTAGCAAGGTTACGTCCGTAACACTTAGCACATACACCCTTCTTAGACTCACAAGTCAATACGGAGCGAATCTCAACGCGCTCGATTGGTGAATCTTGGATGATTTGAGCAGCATCCTCACGAATCTCCTCACCAGAACGGACGATTACCTCGCCAGTCAATGGGTGGATGACATCGTGAACGGACACACGTCCTAATATTCTCTCATACAAAGAGGCAACCACCTCTTCATTGTTCTTCAATTCTGTGCAGACAAGACCACGCAAAGTACCACAATCCTCTTCGTTGATGATCACATCGTGTGAAACGTCAACCAAACGACGAGTCAAGTAACCTGCATCGGCAGTCTTCAAAGCGGTATCGGCAAGACCCTTACGAGCACCG
>JAKSKY010000104.1 GCA_024401515.1 Paludibacteraceae bacterium
TATGTGCAGGAGGCCAGTTCCATGTTCGTGGAGCAGGTGTATAGACAATATATGGATGTTGAGTCTCCTGTCGTCTTGGACCTTTGTGCGGCTCCTGGAGGGAAATCGACCCACTTGGCCTCTTTGATGGATGGCAGTGGTTGGTTGGTGTCCAACGAAGTGATGCGAGGTCGTGTAGGTATTTTGCAGGAGAATCTGACGAAATGGGGCGCTCCCAATGTGACGGTGACCAATAGCGATCCTGCTGACTTCGGCGAGTTGTCCGGACTTTTCGATTTGATTTTGGTGGATGCTCCCTGTTCCGGCGAGGGTATGTTCCGAAAGGATGAACAGGCAGTGGCGGAGTGGAGCCCTGAGAATGTTCGCTTCTGTGCGGAGCGTCAACGAAGAATATTGGCCGATGTCTTTCCCGCTTTGGCGGAGGATGGCATCTTGATCTATAGTACCTGTACCTTCAACGCCGAGGAGGATGAGGCGAATGTGAAATGGATTGCCGAGGAGTTGGGCGCTGACATATTGGATGTTCAATTGGACTATTCATGGCAAGTCTCAACCGTGGGTGCGGGCTATCATTTCTATCCGCACAAAACGCGTGGTGAGGGCTTCTTCCTTTCTGCGTTGCGAAAGACGAGCGAGTCGGGTGTCTGCAGAAGGAAGAAGGGAAAGGAGCAGAAGGTTACGCTTCCGCCACAAACTAAGGTGATAGCTGATTGGTTGGATGAACCCGTGAAACTGATTCCTCGCGGTGATGTCATCTATGCGGTGGAGGAGAAGTATGCCGATTTAGTCGCATTGTTGGCGGAACACTTGCGTATTATGCAGTCAGGTGTGGAGGTGGCTACTGTTAAGGGAAAGGATTTGATTCCTTCCCAGCATTTGGCCTTCTCTTGGTTGTTGCGGTCCTCTCAATTCCCATGCGTTGAACTTTCATGGAAAGATGCGGTCGCATATTTGCACAAGGACAATATCCTTTTGGATGAATCGGCTCCGAAGGGTTTTGTTTTGTTGACCTACCGCCATGTGCCATTGGGTTGGGTGAAGAATTTAGGTAATCGATGCAACAATCTATATCAGTCCGAATGGCGCATTCGAATGCAGGTGGATGGTTGTGAATTTAATGATTTTGTATAGTTATGAAGTTGACGTTTTTAGGAACAGGAACCTCTACGGGTGTACCTTACATCGGTTGTGATTGCCCTGTATGCCAATCCACTAATCCTAAGGATAAGCGTTTGCGATGCTCCGCACTTTTGGAGGTGGATGGTAAGAATATCCTTTTGGATTGTGGACCTGATTTCCGTCAGCAGGCTTTGCGTGCGGGTATCCGTCATCTGGATGCTGTGCTGTTGACACATAAACATACGGATCATGTTGGCGGGTTGGATGATTTGCGTCCCTTTAAAAATGTACCGATTTATGCCAATGCCTCTACTGTGGCGCATATTCATGAAGCCTATTCCTATTGCTTCGGTAATGATTACAAGGGGATTCCGACCTTTGTACTCCATCAGATAGAGAATGAACCTTTCGAGGTGGCGGGAATCAAAGTCTTGCCGATTTTCGCACTACATTATCAATTGCCTAATTTCGGATATAGGGTAGGAAATTTTGCCTATTTGACAGATTATAAAACGATACCGGAGGAGGAGATTGAGAAATTGTTGGGATTGGATGTGCTGGTTTTGGATGCATTGCGTTTCACGGAACATTTTTCACATGCCTCTGTGGGGGAATCTTTGGCCTTGGTGGAAAGGGTGAAGCCTAAATGCGCCTACTTTGTCCATGCTTGTCATGATATCGGTTTCCATGATGAAGTGGAGCGCTCGTTGCCCGACAATGTCCATTTAGCCTATGATGGATTGACGATTGAAATATGAAATCCATTTACTTTTTGTTAAAGACGCTATTTTCTTTTTTTATAAGAAAACAAAAAGATATTTTTGTGAAATAATTCCTATCGGATATGGAGAAGGTGAAATTGGTGTTAAAAGCAATTGGCAGAACTGTGAAGAAGGTCGGATCTAGTAAGATCCTATTGACCTTTTGCATCGGTATGTTGTGGCTTACCTTCAATGATGGTTATAGTATTCTGGATTATTTCCAATACAATATGAAGGTTCGACAGCTGACGAACGAGGTGAACTATTATGAAAAGCAGATCGAGGATTGCAATCAGAAGATGCTTGATATGAAGACCGATAAGGAGAGCCTTGAAAAATATGCCCGTGAGAATTACTTCATGAAGAAGAAGGATGAGGAGATTTTTGTAGTGAAGGATTAAGAACCCCATAGGGGTTCCATATTTATAGCATCCAATTGCGGATTAAGAATTTGTTTGCCAATTTGTTTGAAAAAGTTTGTTTCAGCTTTATTATTTGATTTTATTTTTGTACCTTTGCCCCGCTTTTTAGGGATTCGAGCAATCCCGAGGAGTGTGATGGGGAATTAAGCCATTACGAATTTTAATGTATAACTTAATTTTGAGTAACACAAAATGAAAACTTTTGAGTTGAAAGGTGCTAGCAGAACTGCTACTGGCAAGAAAGAGGTAAAGGCGCTTCGCGCAACAGGTGTAATCCCATGTAACCTATACGGTGCAGGTGCGAACACTAACTTCCAAGTAAATGTTGAGGATGTCCGTAAGTTGATCTACTCTCCAGAGATCTTCGTTGTTAACTTGAACATCGATGGTAAGGAGTGCAAGGCTATCATGAAGGAGCTTCAATTCCACCCAGTATCAGACAAGGTATTGCACATGGATTTCTTGCAAGTATCTGATTCTAAGGAGATCGTTATGAACGTTCCTGTTAAGTTGCAAGGTTTGGCTGAGGGTGTACGCCTTGGTGGTAAGTTGCAACAAGAGATGCGTTATTTGAAGGTAAAGGGACTTTATACTAACATCCCTGAATTCTTGACTGTAAATGTAGAGAAGTTGGGTCTTGGTAAGACTATCCAAGTACGTGACCTTTCTTACGATAATTTGACAATCTTGAGTGGTCAAGTTAACGTTGTTGCTGGCGTTAAGGCTACTAGAGCTTCTAAGAACAACGGATAATTTGTTGTATGAAGTATCTGATTGTAGGGTTGGGTAATATCGGCGACGAGTACGCTGAGACCCGCCACAACATAGGATTTAAGGTATTGGACGCTTTTGCTAAGGCGTCCAATATTGTTTTTGATGAAGGTAATCGTTACGGCGCCACAGCAACCTGTAGAGTGAAGAACGCCGAGTTGTTCCTTTTGAAACCCTCCACCTATATGAATGAGAGCGGTAAGGCTGTCAGATATTGGTTGGACAAGGAGAAAATCGATGTGAACAATCTTTTGATTATTGTGGATGATCTCTCTATCCCTTTCGGTGCGTTGCGTTTGAAAGGTAACGGTAGCGCCGGTGGACACAATGGATTGAAGAGTGTCGAGGCGATGACAGGTACCAACGCCTATTCTCGTCTCCGTTTCGGAATCGGTAATGATTTCCCTAAAGGCATGCAGATTGAATATGTGCTAGGGGAGTGGACCTCAGAACAAAAAGTCGCTTTGGAAAAGCGTATAGAGGTTGCTTGTGAGATCATCAAGAGTTTCTGCTTGGCGGGTTTACAAAATACCATGAATCAATTTAACAACAAGTAATCCGCTTGTCATTTCCGCAACTTGGCGGACTTTTAGTTTTTTCTTACATTTGCGAATAAAAAGTTATTAAATGGATTTTGCAAAGATAATTCTAAAGCCTAAAAAGGAGGAGTCGCTTCGTCGTTTCCACCCTTGGGTATTTTCTGGAGCGATTCAAAAAATCATCGGTAAACCTCAGGAGGGTGATATCGTCGATGTCTATACCGCTCAAAATGAATATTGCGCCACAGGCCATTACCAAATTGGATCAATAGCGGTTCGTGTCCTCTCTTTCGAAGGCGAACACCCATCCGCATCCTTCTGGGAGATACGTATTACAGAGGCTTATTTGCTCCGTAAAACTTTGGGCGTGGCTGAAAATCCTAATAATAACACCTATCGTTTGGTGCATGGTGAGGGAGATTGTTTGCCAGGCTTGATTGTCGATATCTATGACAAGACAGCCGTGCTTCAAGCACACTCTGTGGGTATGCACATGGTGAGGGAGGAATTGGCCCGTACCATCGTGAAGGTGATGGCTGGTAAGGTGACTAATGTTTACTATAAGTCTGAGACCACGTTGCCTTTCAAGGCGAATGTCGGAACAGAGGATGGCTATCTCATCGGACAATGCGACAATGAGTGTTTGGCCATGGAGAATGGTTTGAAGTTCCATGTGGATTGGCTTCGAGGCCAAAAGACCGGTTTCTTCGTCGATCAGCGTGAGAACCGTTCCCTATTGGAGAAATATGCGAAGGACCGTTCCGTATTGAATATGTTCTGCTATACAGGAGGTTTCTCTTTCTATGCGATGCGAGGAGACGCCAAATTGGTACACTCTGTCGATAGTTCGGCAAAGGCTATTGATTTGACGAATAAGAATGTGGAGTTGAATTTCCCTGGAGATCCTCGTCACGAAGCTTTCGCGACCGATGCCTTCAAGTATTTGGATGACATGGAGAAGGATAAGTATGATTTGATCATCTTGGATCCTCCAGCCTTCGCTAAGCACAGGGAGGTGCTCAGAAATGCGTTGCAAGGTTACAAGAAATTGAACGCTAAGGCTTTTGAGAAGATTAAGAAGGGTGGTATCCTATTTACCTTCTCTTGTTCTCAGGCTGTCAATAAGGAGCAGTTCCGTTTGGCAGTCTTCAGCGCCGCCGCCATGAGCGGACGAAATGTGCGTATTCTACATCAGTTGACGCAGCCTGCCGACCATCCGATTAATATTTACCATCCAGAGGGTGAATACTTGAAGGGATTGGTATTGTATGTTGAATAATATCCTAGAAAATTTATGTATACGACTCTATTTTGGGTAATCATCGCCATATTGGTTGCGGATTTCGCTTTGGGCGCCTATTTGGATTATTTGAATAATAGCCAAGTGAGTGAGGCGTTGCCGGAGGAGGTGAAAGACCTGTATGACGCGGAAGCCTATAAAAAGCAACAGCAATATTTCTTGGCGAATAAGAAGTTCGGTATGGTATCGGGCCTATTTTCGTTTGTTGTGATGATGTCGATGTTCTTTTTGTTCGGTTTCGCTTTTGTGGATAATATGGCGAGAGGATGCTCTGAAAATGCGATATGGGTGGCATTGATATTCTTCGGTATCCTATTCATAGGTAACGAAATTCTCTCTTTGCCTTTCTCTTTCTATCGGACCTTCAAAATTGAGGAACGTTTTGGATTCAACAAGATGACGCCCGCATTGTTTGCGGCTGATACCGTAAAGGGTTGGTTGTTGACTGCGGTGTTAGGCGGTGGCATCATTGCCTTGTTGATGTTGATTTATCAATACACGGGAGCCTACTTCTGGCTGATCGCTTGGGGTGTCATGTCCTTCATCTCCATTTTTATGATGATGTTCTACTCCAATTTGATAGTGCCTCTATTCAATAAACAAACTCCTTTGGAAGAGGGTGAATTGCGTACAGCAATTCAAGACTTTTGCTCAAAGGTGGGTTTTGCATTGGACGATTTGTATGTCATTGACGGATCCAAACGTACTACCAAGGCGAATGCCTATTTTACTGGTTTGGGTTCTAAGAAACGTATTGTTTTGTACGATACATTGATGAATACTTTGACTACCGAGGAGATTGTGGCGGTCTTGTCGCATGAGATTGGCCACTATAAGCATAAACATACATTGTTGATGCTCCTCATTTCCATTCTTAACACGGGTGTGATGTTATACCTTTTGTCTTTGGCATTAGGAACACCAGAGTCCGGAAATGAGGCCTTGGCGCAGGCGTTGGGTAGTTCAAACCCTTCCTTCCACTTGGGCGTCATCGTATTTGGTATTTTGTATACACCCATCTCAACCGTTTTGGGCGTATTCTTAAATTGCCTCTCTCGCCGCAATGAGTATCAGGCAGATCAATTCGCCAAGGACAATGGAATGGGCGACGCTTTGTGTAGCGCATTGAAGAAGCTTTCTGTAAGTACGCTTACAAACCTTAATCCTCACAAGGCTTATGTCTTCTTCCACTTCTCGCATCCTACGTTGATTCAACGTCTCAGCAATCTAAATGACCGCATAATTCGTTAAAATTTTTCACATAGACTCGATTTTTGTTTAAAGAAAGTTAATGTTGAAAAATATTCAATAATTATGTTGCACAACATAAATAAACACCGTACATTTGCACAGTGTTTTTCATGGTATTAGATTTAAGGTTTATGAAGCTGGGATGTCGAGATGACATCCTTGTTTGTTTTTATATGGTTCCATAATTTTTACGATATGATAGACACTTCAATTTTCAAAGATAAGAAAGTAGCATTCCATACTTTAGGTTGTAAACTGAATTTTGCGGAGACTACCACCATTGGCAAGATGTTGATGGAAAATGGATTCCGTGTCGCTGAGAAAGATGAAGTGGCTGATGTTTGTATCATCAATACCTGTTCGGTGACTGAGGTGGCGGATCGTAAAGATCGTCAGGTCATTAAGCAAATGATCGCGAAGCACCCTGGTGCCTATATTGTCGTGACCGGTTGTTACGCACAGCTACAGCCTGAAACTATCGCGAAGATAGAGGGGGTAGATTTGGTGTTGGGAACACAGGATAAATTTGATATCGTAAAACATCTCTCTTCTTTGGGAAAATGTGAAGATACCCGCATCTGTCATACCAAGAGATGTGAAATTGATAGTTTCTTCCCGTCTTGTACTCGTGGCGACCGTACCCGTTATTGGTTGAAGGTGCAGGATGGTTGTGATAATTTTTGCTCTTACTGTACGGTGCCTATCGCTCGTGGAAAGAGCAGAAACGCATCCATTGCCGACACTGTGAAGCAAGCTGAACTTGCAGCCCAGGAGGGTGCGAAGGAGATGGTTATCTCTGGTGTGAATATCGGCGATTTTGGTAAGACGACCGGTGAGACATTCTATGATTTAATACGTGCCTTGGATGAAGTAGAGGGGGTAGAACGTTATCGTATCTCTTCCATCGAACCCGACTTGCTAACCGACGAAATCATTGAATTCACTGCCCAATCCAAACGCTTTTTGCCTCACTTCCATATCCCTTTGCAATCGGGTTGTGATGAGGTTCTGACCTTGATGAAACGTCATTACAAGCGAGAACTCTTCGCTGAGAAGATCCGTAAGGTGAAGGCGTTGATGCCTGATGCATTTATTGGTGTGGATGTGATTGTTGGAACCAATGGAGAGAGTGATGAATATTTCCAAGCTTCCTATGATTTCTTGCAATCGTTGGACGTGACTCAACTGCATGTATTCTCCTATTCGGAGCGTCCTAATACGCAAGCGTTAAAGATTGAGGGTCGTGTTCGTCCGGAGGAGAAAAAGAGACGTAGTGAACTGCTCCATCAGCTCTCCGAAGAGAAACGTTTGGCATTCTATCGTTCGCAAATTGGTAAGAAGGCCTATGTCTTATGGGAAGAGAAACGGACCAAAGGAATTATGCGAGGTTTCACGGGTAATTATGTCTTGGTGGAGCGTAAATATGATAAGTCTTTGGTGAACCGTGTCACTGAGGTGGTGCTTGGGGAGATGAATAGTGACGGTTCCGCTTTGATGGTGGAATAACACCCTGTCGCCTCTATGAATAGTGTGAATACATTCATCGTTATTGCCTTCTGCCTCTTTTTTGGTGTGTTGGTCTATCTTTTCTTCCGCATGCGAAACCGTTCGTTCGGCAAATCGGAAGAGGGGAGAATCGCTGTGAATATCATAGCCCTTTTCTCCATGGTGATACGAATGAATGATCGTGTAGACAAAGAGGAGATTGATTTAGCCAGAAAATATTTTTTCCTTCATTTCCCGGGACATTACACATGGGCATTGCGGGTTCTCGATGAATTGAATAAGCGGAGCATAAAAGATTATCGAACCTATTGTTTGAATATCCTGCAAACATCCGGCATGAAATATGCGCAACGATTTGAGTTGTTGAATGTTTTGTTTGAAATTGGATATACCTACAATGGTATTGATGAAAAGAAGTTGGAACTATTGCGTAATATCGCCAAGTTCTTGCGTATCCAGGATTGGGACTTAGCCTCTTTGGAGTATCGTTATGAGTGTGGACATCACAAGGATCGTGCACATCAGGAGGAAGCCATAGATTCCGCCTATAAGTTTAAAATGACTGTTGCCTATACGATATTAGGTTTGAAGTATGGAAGCTCCGTAAAGGAGGTTAAAACGGCTTACAGGGAGATGGCCATGAAGTATCACCCGGATCATCTGCCTGCCGGACTCGATGCCGAGATGGTGGATATGTCCTCCGCCTTGTTTAGGCAAATCAACGAGGCTTACCAATATTTGATGGATGAATTAAAAAATGAATGATATGAGTAGTTCAGAAGCTCCACAGAAGAGTGTTAGATTGTATGGAATGGACAATTTAAGGACGTTCGCCTGTCTGTCCGTACTCTTGAGTCATTTAGTTTTGCCCTATTTACAAAGTTTTGCGGGTGTTTTTTGGTTTACCCCCTCTTTGCCCAATGAACAGATTCCATTTGCGATTGTTTTGCCTCTATTCTTCTTTGTGAATATTGTGGCGATGAGTCTGTTTTTTATGATTTCAGGATATTTTTTCCCTACAAGTTATGATAAGCAAGGTTTCTCCGTATTCCTAAAAAAGAAGGCTCAACGATTGTTACTCCCTTCTATATTTTGCTATATATTCTTTAATTTACTATTTCCTGTTCCTTTGATGCATATTTGGTTCTTGGAGATTCTATTCCTATTCTCCGTCGTGTATGCGCTCATCCGAATGTATACGGGATTTAAAATAAAAGAGGGGAGCTCTTTTTCTACCATTGTACTTATCGCTTTTAGTTTGTTGATAGGTGTCGTTTCGATATTTATTAGATATAAATACCCGTCAGGTTATATCATTCAAAAGTATTTTATCTATATCGAACCTGGTAAAATGTTAAGTTACATAGCTGCTTTTACGTTGGGAATTATCGCTAGAAGGAAAGGGTGGTTTTATCCAGTTGAGAAGAAAAACATTGGTATCCTCACTCTATTTTCGCTCCTCTTCGTGGCCCTCTGTACGGTGACAGGTAGTGTGAATGACACGGACTATATGTATAGTAGAAAATATGTTTTAATGGAGTGCTCTTTGGGTATATTGATCAGTTTTATCCTCATATGGGTGGTGAATAGATGGGGAAACAAGACGAACCGCCTTATTTCTTTTGTTTCGGAAAATTGCATGGGCATCTATTTGTTTCATCTTCCCATCCTCTATTTCCTACAAAAGCTCACGGAGACTTGGCAAATCTATTTTCCTTTGAAGTTTTTAGGATTGTCGGTGACGGTATTGCTGCTTGCCACACTAGTTTCGACACTTGTTAGAAAAATTCCTTATGTGATTAGGTGCATATAG
>JAKSKY010000105.1 GCA_024401515.1 Paludibacteraceae bacterium
GTAGGTTCCCATATGGCGGGTGCCAAGACCAAGGATTTCATGCGTTGGACGCAACTCTCCACGACGGTGAATGACCAACACTTCTTCTCCAACCTAAAGTCGGAGTTGGGTGAGGTGCTCTCTTGGGCGCAGACGGAGACCTTCTGGGCGGGCGATTGGATTAAGTTGGCGGATGGCAAATATTACATGTACTATTGCGCCTGCAAGGGTGATTCCCCGCAATCTTGCATAGGCTATGCGGTCTCCGACAAACCGGAGGGACCCTACAAGAATTTGGGTATCTTGTTGAAATCCACTTCAGGTAAGATGACGGTGACGAATCCTTCCAACGGAAGCACCTTCTCTTATAATTCCAATATTCATCCCAATGCGGTGGACCCTAATGTCTTTTATGACGCCACAGGTAAATTGTGGATGGTTTACGGCTCTTACTCAGGCGGTATCTTCATCCTACGCATGGATCCTTCAACTGGTAGGCCGATGGCGGGCCAAGATTATTATGGCAAGAAATTGTTGGGTAGTTACCACTGTCGCATCGAGGCGCCTTATATCCTTTATAGCCCCGATACCAAGTATTACTACCTATTTCTCTCGTTCGGCGGTTTGACGGCCGATGGTGGCTATAATATGCGTGTCTGCCGTGCTACCAATCCGGATGGACCCTACTATGACGCGCAAGGAAACGATATGATCAATTGCATAGGAACTTCAGGTAAGTTCTTGGAGGCGCAGGATGCGAAAATCTCCGCATTTGGCGTGAAGTTGATGGGTAACTATACCTTCGGACAGGTCAATGGTGAGGTCTCTGGCACAGCGCAGGGAAATATCTCCCCTGGACACAATTCAGCCTATTATGATCCGAACTCCAAGCGTTACTTCCTGATTTTCCACTCACGTTTTCCTGGAAAAGGAGAGATGCACTCTGTGCGAGTTCACCAGATGTTTATGAATGAGGAGGGCTGGCCAGTGATCGCTCCTTTCCGTTATGGTGGCGAAATTTTGTGTGATTACAACCGATTGGAGGATATTGTCGGCGACTATAAGTTTGTGGACCATGGTACGCAGGTCTCCGCATCGGTGACCAATTCGTCGGTGATTACCTTGAAATCGGATGGTACGATTTCGGGCGCGGTGAGTGGCACTTGGCAGAGCGATGATTTCAAGCGTGTGAAGATGCAAATCGGAGGCAAAGACTATTCGGGTGTTTTCTTGTCTCAAACTGATATGAACAACGGTAGACAATCGATGACCTTTAGCGTTACCGGTGATCGTGTGAACAATTGTTTGTGGGGAAGTAAAATCCACTACCGTGATGACTTGTCGCAAGTGGAGAGTGGGGCCACCTACTATATCCGCAATGCCTACAACGGTCTTTTCATGGATATACCTAACGGAGTGAACGAGGATGGTACCAATTTCCACCAATGGGAGTTCAATGGTTTTGATACGCAGCGTTTCAAGTTGGATCAGACTGAGGATGGACTTTATAAAATATCCAGCGCTTGCTCCGAGTTTAAGCAATATGTGACGGTGGCGCAAGGTTCCGCAGCGAATGGAACCAATATCGAGACGGATGGCGCGACTGGCGGAAATGAGCAATTGTTCGCTGTACTTCCTAACAATGATGGAACCTTCCGCATATTGACCGCCGCCTCTAACCAACAGGGTTGTTTGGAGGATTATGATTTCGGAACCGACAATGGTAGCAACATCGCACAGTGGGAATATGGTGCCCGTGAGGCGCAACATTGGGTATTCACTAAGGCGAGCGAACCAGTGATAGAGGATCCGACTCTTTTGGAAAATATCTCTTCAGAGGATTATTACTTGCATCTATATGATGGAGGATGGTCGATCTATTCAAATGTTGAGGTGAAATCCCTTCCTGTGAGGATTTATACAATGGAGGGCAAATGTGTCTTTCAGAGCGTCTTGGATTTAAAGGTAGGGGAGAACCCATTGCCTTGCGATGCGAAGGCGGGACGTCTGATCCTTTCGGTCATTCATTGATCGAAGGGTTCTTCTTAAGGTTCCAGCAGTCCGTTGGTCATCGCGTAGAGCGTCAAACCAGGTATGGATTTGATGCCGATCTTGCTGGTGATGTTTTTTCTGTGGGCGATGACGGTATGGATGGAGATGTTTAGCGCCTCGGCGATCTCCTTGTTGGTCAATCCTTTGGCTACCGCTACCAACACCTCCTTCTCGCGGATGGAGAGGTCATCGTTTTCTGTTTTGTTTTCGTTACCGGTAGTTTGGGCGCTTCTTATCTTTTCGATGATGGATGGCGTGTCGTTTCCCAATTCGATGATATGTTCGAAGTGTTTCATCACATTTGTCGATTCGTAGTGGGTGTGTAGGGCGATGACGCTAGCCTGTTCGTTCATCTTGCGTAGATTGTGGAGCGTAGAGACCATTTCACCCTCTGTCACTACCCGGGGATTGAGGATGATGACATCCGCCTTGTGGACATGCACATCAATGCCTGTGATTCTCTCGGAAACATGGATGATGGAGAGGTCGTTGACACTCTCCAATATGCGGCGCATTCCTTCCGCAATGATATGGGAAGGTTCAATCAGCACAATGTTGCATTTATTCATGGCTATTCTCCTTCTCTAAAATTCTTAAATAAGGGATCAATATCTTCTCCTCGATGATGGAGTGCTTCGCCAAGTCCTTGGAGAGTTGCGCAATGTCGAACCATACGCTGATACGCTCGTTGGGGAGAATGTCAGGGGAGAGGTATTTGATCAGAATATTGGTGAGCTCGCTTAACTTGTTGTTGATATTCACATGGCTCTTCTCCACATTGTTGAGACAACTGGGCGCATTGTTGTTTTGTTTGGTCACCGATTGGATATAAGGGAAGATCGTCTTCTCTTCTGAAGAGAAGTGTCGCTTCACCTCATTCTTATAGTCTGAGAAGAATTTAAGAAGCATTGGCTTGATTTGTCCTGCCTGCTCCGCGATCTTCTCCAAGTGGTGGCCGATATGGGTCAGCCTTTGGGTGAGGTAGTAGTCGTGGGAGGCTTTTAGATAGTTCATCAAAGCTTCACTGTCAATCTTTCTAATCTCCTCTTCACTTGGTAGGTAGTAGTCGAATGTATAGACATTGCAAAGCATAAGGAATAAATCTGTGGAGATATGATTCTCTTCGCATACCTCTTTTGCCTTTTTCTCTCCGAATCCCAATCCGATGTCGAAGCGGGGAAGCATAAGAATCAACTGGGGATTATCATTGAGTATATCTGCCAACTTCTGGTTTCTCTGAAATAGCGCCATATTATCGTCAAAACTTATATTCATATTTGTTAGGTGTAAAGATACGATTGTTATACATGGTTTGCAAATGAATTTTCTCTCTCTTAAAAGTTGGGGTACTGAGGCTCGTTATTCTCCACACAGGCGATGCCTTCCATCTCTATCAGCCAACCCGGTCTACAAACAGGGGCTAGGAGGATGATTTTAGGTGTGTTAGGGAATCGCTCGTCGAATAGCTGTTTCACGATGCCGTAATCGGCGGTGTCCCTTAAATAGACGAATAGATGGACCATGTTGTCCAATGTCGCCCCAGCCTCTTGCAGTAAAGCTTCGCTATTCTCCCACATCCGTAATGTCTGTTTTTCAATATCGCCTAGATGGAGGATGTCGCCCTTGTTGTCTATGCTGGCGGTGCCGGAAAGGAAGATATGTTTCCGGTCTCCGTAATGGACGGCAGTCGCGCGTTCAAAGGTCACGCCATATTCGTAGGTTGGATTGAGGTGGGACAGGGCGTAGAGGTATTGAATCTGCTCTTGCTTCAATCCCTTCACAAGGTAACTGTCCAAACGAACGGAGGTGCTTGGGTTATCACTTCGTCCTTCAATGCCGGTGCTGGCGATGTAGTGTGTGCAATGGGTGAGTCCATAGGTTTCAAACAGAAGTTTCCTGGCTTTGACCATTCCCATATAGTTCACATCGATGTTCTGCACGTAGAACCAGGTACGAATGCAATGGTCCGCAAAATTCATTCCCAGCTCTTTCGCCTTCTCGTTTTCAGCTTCCAACAAGGCGAATGTTTGGTCGTAGGAGGAGCCCTCCCCCATACGGTTGGCGCTCCATGTATGGTCGTATCCGTTGTGGGAAAAGAGTCTGTGTGAGCCTATGACGTTGCTCTTCATCTCTGTGCAGAAATAACACCAAGCGGCGATTTTTGAACCATCTAAGGGAGGTTGTTGGATGATGGAGATGGTGGCGGCCAAACCGATTTCAGCCAATTTCTCCTGTAATGGTAGCGTTTGGTTACTGGCGTCGCTCAGAAAGAAACGGATAAAGAGACAGGAACCGTATCTTCCGTCATTGAGGGTGCGGATGGTCTCCAATAACGATTCCAGTTGTTGCGGAAACCGTTTGTCCGAAGGACATGAGAGAATCGCATGACACTCTTCCGCACCATTCGTTGGACTTTGGAATTGTGCCGTGGTGATAGTTATATCGTTGAATAGGAATTTCATAAAGGATGAATTATTGTTCTAGACTATTGATCCAACTCTTCAATAAAGCGATATCCTCCGTTTCGCTATTGAAACTGACATTGGTATGGTCATAATGTAGTAAATCGGTACGACCCTCTAATGCATGGATGATGAAACTCTCATCCGCTAATCCGGGAGCGACGATTTTTCGGGAAGGGTCCTTGGAGGAGGTGACGTTCACAATCGCGTCGTAGCTCTTCCCTTCGGTAAGAAAGAGTCCGGCAGCCGCCTTTTCGCTGGCACCATGGCAATTGATACAGTTGGAAAAGAATTGGTTTTGTATCCTGTCGTAGGAGAGGAGATCGATCGTCGCGGCCCCTAATGAGATGATATTATTAGCTCTCTCTTCTTCACTGATTTTGTGGGTGACGAAGTTGGCGACCCGTTTGCGGCTCTTGTTCAACAGTACGATGGCTATCTCTTGGGCACTTTCGGGAATGCCTACCATTGATAATTGGATGGTATCACCCGCCATGGGCTTGCTGATACCTTTGGACATTTGCGGGTACTCTCCGGAGGCATCAAAGGCGGCTAGGACGATTTGGTAGTCCACGGGCCAAGTTGAGGTGTTTTTGAAATCCACTGATGCGGAACAGGAGAGTCCTCCTGCCTCTTCCTCGCTCTTCTCTATGATGTCACCGCTATCGCAACCTGCGAAGAGGATTGCGGATAGGGTGGCGAAGAGTATATGGTTAAATTCCCTTGTCATATTTATTAGCGTTAGAAGGTGTATTGTAGAAGCGCCATGCCGGTGTGCGTAGCGAGTCCTGTATCGTCGTTATCTCTATCCAACTGAGTCTCGTGGCCATATCTGCCCATGTATTGGTACATCAGTTGCATCTTCAGGTTACACTTCGCGAAATAGTAGTTGAGCGACATGGCCGGTGAATTGAGATAACCCTTTCTGTCTAATCCATTCCTGTTGAGAAAATCGTAGCGGAGGGCAGGTTGGAATTTCGGGGTGACAAAGAATCCTGCTTGCGCATATCCGCCCATCATACGGAAATCTTGGCTTTGTTGCATTCTCTCTGTCCAGTTCATACGTAAGTAATAGAACTCTCCGGATAGGAAGAAACGGTGGTAGAGCCATGAAGCCTCTATACCTAGTCTAAAATCGTTGGAACTCTCATCCTCCGCCTCGACGTTGAGGTTGGACGATAGGCCAAAGAGTATTTTGTGATTTCCCAAATCGGAAGGGATGCCTTGATGGGTGGGCATCACACCTAGTGGCATATAAGCGATTCTTCCCGCATAGAGTAGGGAAGGCAATCCTTTGTGGTCGTCACTAGTGGTTTTATTGGCGGTTAAGCTTCCTCCATTTCCGTTGAATACACCCACTTGGTATTGGAACTTCTCTTTGACGATACCATGAACTTGTACGCCTAAGTCAAACCCAACTCCGACGGTCGGATTGGTGGCGTTGAGGCTCATATTCACATTGGCTGTCGTGGTGAGGGAGAGGGGGAGCGAAGGGAACATCGTTTCTCCTAAAGTGCAGAGGTAACCTTGCGCGAAAGGCACCTTGAATTTTCCCACACGTACCCTTAACGCATCGCTATGGTTGATGTCGAACCATGCTTGTTGCAGAAGGTTCGCTCCGCTTTTGGCTGGATTCATCGCCACGTTGAAGGTGACGATTTTAAACGCTTTCCCGGAAAAACCGATGATGGCGTTTGGAATAGCGAAGCCGATGTTCGCTACTTTGTCTTGATCGGCAAGGTTCAATCCTTCATCGTCGTAGTAGTTGAAATTACCGGTTGTTTGTACTAAAATATAGGGTTTGAAGGCAAAATCACCCGCTTTGGTCTCTATGGACAATCCTTTCTTCTCATCCAAGCGTACCACATCGCTTTCGATGAACTTGTCGTTGATCTCTTTGTATTCGATGTTCGCCGCATGACCGAACGTACAGGACAATGTAGCGGCCAAGAGACATACACTTTTGAAATTCATAATTTTTTTGGACATATTGTGTAAATGATTAATTGCTTTTATAATGTTTCAAGGAAGACGATAAGCGCCCGTCTATCCTCTTTGCTTAATTTCTTGAATAGTTCTTTGGAGACGGCACCCTCTCCACCGTGCCACAAGATGGCTTCTTGGAGATTCCTTGCTCTGCCGTCATGGAGGAATTGTGAGTGTCCGTTGACGATTTCCTGCAGTCCGATACCCCATAGCGGAGTGGTTCTCCACTCGTTCCCGAAGGCAAGTCCTGATTTAAGATGATCGTCCAATTCGGGGCCCATGTCATGAATTAGGAAGTCTGAGTAGGGAAGGATCGTCTGTCCACCTAGCCAAGGTAGTCGTGTGCCGTTGAGTAGTACGCTTCCCTCCGCTTTGGTATGCAAGGTGGGTAGGTGGCACAATTGACATTTAGCGGCATAGAAGGCTGCTTCTCCCTGCTTGACGATCGAGTTGTTCACATACCTACGGGCCGGAACGCCCAAGCATTGCATGTAAAGATCCACATCCTCCATCTCTTCCGAAGAGACCTCTATGCCATGATAGATCGCCGGGCTCTGTGATTGTCCGGCGCAGACCTCTTCCGGATAGCGGGTATTGGTGATACCCATGTCGCTCGAGTAACCAAGCTCCACGGTCAGATCCGCATGTTGAGCCTTGTTGCCTGATACGCCTATTTGACGGACGCCTCTCTCCGTGATGTAGTTGAGTCTTCCGCTGATGCCATACTCAGGATAGTTACTTAACGCCTCCACCTTTAGCAGCTCGTCTTTGTCTAAGGCCATGATCTGTCCCATGCCCACATGCCTCAAAGGAACGCGGACAGAGATGTAGAGATCCTCTGGTGCGACAGAGTCTGAATACCACTCTGTGATGGTATAGTGTGGTTTTTGTAGGGTGTACTCCTCTCCGTCGGGAAAAGTTCCTTTCTCTTCGGTATAAGTGACGCTCAATTTTCCCTCCGCTTGGGAGCCATAGATGGTCTGGTCGTGAAGCACACGTCCATATTCTCTGAAAAAGGCGCCATTCTTTCTGGTCAAATAGACCAACATAGAGGAGAATCCATAGTTACCGCTTCCACCCTGTGAAAAAAGGGAAGAGGGAGTTCTACCCGCATTTTTATGACAGCTACCGCAAGAATATCCCGCATAGACAGGTCCTAGACCACTCTCTTCCGTGTAGGGATTGTCGTAAAGCAAGTCTCCGTTGTTGAAGCGGGAGGAGAGACTTCCCGTCACCCAGGAGGCAGGTGTGTCGTAAGCCTTGCTGGAGGAGATGAAAACAGTAGAACGGCCCGCAGACAATTCATCGAATTGCGCCACGGCACCGTTGGGTTTGGTGATTAGACCATCATCTATGGCCTCTTTGTCGCAAGCCCATAGAGATAAGGAAAGTAGTAATAGTGTTAAATGTTTGGTATAATGTACCATTGGTCGGACAAGTTAAATCAAATCCTGTAGGGGCATATAGATGACCCCTACAGGGAACTTTATGGTTCAGGTCTATTGAATAATTGTTTTGATCTGCTCATATATGTCGGTCAAAGCTGCGCATTTTTCCATGGCGGCTTTAATCTCTGTAGCGGCGCTCAAATTGTTTCTGAACGGAGCAGGGATAGCGTCGATGGCATTGTAAGCCTCCTTGATGGCAGAACGGATGGCTTGATCCAACTCTTTGTTCTTGGCTGCCACCAATCCAGAGATGGAACGGTTGTCGCCTGGCATGTCAAGGTCATTTACGTTGTCGGACAAAGTGCCTAGGTAAGAGTGTTGGATACTCAAGATATTGTTCTTGTAATCCTCCAAAGAGTTCCAAGAGTACCAAGATTCCACATCTTCCACGTTTTTGTTTTCGAATGGGCCGCCAATCTTTTGCTCACCGACCTCACCGGAGATGTCTGTACAACCATCAACGATTTGAGAAATCACATCGGCTTGCGTCTTGAACAATTGGTCGTACATGTTTGGTTGCTTGAATCGTTTGCCAAAACCATCTGCCGCCTCATCTGGTTCCAACTCTTCGATGAGCGCCTCATCGGCTGCGTTCAATCCATCGTTTCCGTTCCAATAGTACCACAACTTGAAACTATCGTCACGCAAACCAGTCGCTACAGTGACCATGTACTCTTTTTGGCGATCTCCAATGGTAGAGGCTACTCTGGCTTGTCCGTTCTCGAACAATAGATACTCCAAAGTGTGGAATCCGCGGACTGTCGCACCCAATCCCTCAACGTCGAACTCGATGTCGCTATTGATGTACTTTTCGATTTGAACCTTGTCCAATGGCCAAGAGTCTAATGAGGGGTCCAAACTGTAAGTGGCTGCCGGGCCGAAGAGGAATGCCTCGCTCTCCTCCCATGGCAAACGGGTTGCGCGCCATGCGTCACATGCTTTTTGTAAATCGGCTTGGCTACCGCTCTCGGCGAATGCTTCCACAGCTGCCAAAAGGTTGGATGACGCTTGCTTTTGCTTCGCATAGGTAGGGATGACAATTTGGTCCACATAGTTGTCGATCACTACGGTATATGCCTCGTTGTAATCTTGAGCCAATCCGTTGTTATCCTTCTCTTCTTCTTTGTCACAAGCGGTGAACAGCGCTGCTGCCAATCCGCAAATCATAAAAATTTTCTTGTTCATATTTTTTAATGTTAAATTTTCTATAGATATGGAACCCCTACGGGGTAATGATTCCCTCGAATCTAAGATGGGTTGGACGAACATCCTATCTTATTTGACTATGCGACTC
>JAKSKY010000106.1 GCA_024401515.1 Paludibacteraceae bacterium
TTAAGAGTTAAGAGTTAAGAGTTAAGAGTTAAGAAACGGAATCGTCGGCGTCGAGGAGTTCGGCGAAGCCAATTAAGAGATAAGAAACCCCATAGGGTCCTTATTACGGGGCTTCAAATTCTCTCATCGAAATTGCGGAAAAGATTAGGATTTCACAAAAAAAAATCCTAATTTCGTCCGCAATTTTCATTTAACTGAGGAGAAAAGACTAAATGAGACAATTAAAGATCACAAAATCAATCACGAACAGAGAGAGTGCCTCTTTGGACAAATACCTTCAAGAGATTGGTCGTGAGGACCTTATCACGGTGGAAGAAGAGGTAGAGTTGGCCCAAAAAATCAAAAAGGGCGACCGTAGAGCACTCGAGAAATTGACTCGCGCCAATCTACGTTTCGTGGTTTCCGTCGCAAAACAGTACCAAAACCAAGGTTTAAGTCTACCCGACCTAATCAACGAAGGCAACTTAGGCTTGATCAAGGCCGCTGAGAAATTCGACGAGACAAGAGGTTTCAAGTTCATCTCTTATGCAGTATGGTGGATTCGCCAATCCATTCTCCAAGCGTTGGCAGAGCAATCACGTATCGTGCGTTTGCCCCTTAACCAAGTAGGATCACTTAACAAGATCAACAAGGCGCTATCCCAATTCGAGCAAGAGAACGAACGTAGACCTTCCACCGAGGAGGTGGCCGGAATCCTAGACATGCCAGTGGACAAGATCTCCGACGCGATGAAGATTTCAGGTCGTCACATCTCTGTGGACGCTCCATTTGTAGAGGGCGAGGACAACAGCTTGTTGGATGTATTGGTCAACGACGACTCTCCTATCGCGGATAGATCTTTGATCAACGAATCATTATCAAGAGAAATCGACAGAGCCCTATCCACACTAACAGACCGTGAAAGCGAAATCATCAAAATGTTCTTCGGTATCGGTTATCAAGAGATGACATTGGAAGAGATTGGAGAGAACTTCGGCCTTACTCGTGAACGTGTTCGCCAAATCAAGGAGAAGGCAATCCGTCGTTTGAGACAAAATTCCAGAAGCAAATTATTGAAATCATATTTGGGTTAATCCCCCGATACGATTAATAGGCAAAGAGGTCAGTTTAAAACTGGCCTCTTTTTTTTGTCTTTATTCGTATATATAAGAGAACGCACACGAAAAAAACGATTTTTTCTATTTTTTTCATCAAAAAGCTTGCACGTTCATAAAAATAGAACTAACTTTGTCACGAATTATTTAAATATTAGGGTTAAAAGCGAAATTTATCACGTATGCGACAATTAAAAATCAGAGAGACCATTACAAGAAGAGAAAGTGAATCATTGGAAATCTACCTCAACCAAATCGGACACGAATCGATGATCACTCCTGAAGAGGAGGTAGAGTTGGCCCAACGCATCAAGCAAGGAGACTTAGTTGCACGAAACAAACTCACCCGCGCCAACCTCCGTTTTGTGGTATCCGTTGCAAAGCAATACCAAAATCAAGGGATGGGGCTTTCCGACCTCATCAACGAAGGCAATTTGGGACTCATCAAAGCGGCGGAAAAATTCGACGAGACAAAAGGTTTCAAATTCATCTCTTATGCGGTATGGTGGATTCGTCAATCGATTCTCCAAGCATTGGCAGAACAGTCTCGAATGGTTCGACTTCCTTTGAACCAAGTCAACCAAATCAGCAAAATCAACAAGGCACAGGCCCAATTCGAGCAAGACTACGAGCGGAAAGCTTCCGCCTACGAAATGGCCGATATACTCGACATACCGGAAGATAAAATAGAAGAGGTCTTAAAAAGTTCAGGACACACGCTATCCATTGACGCTCCGATTTCTGACGACCAAGAGGATACGGTAGAAAGTAAAATGAGCAGTGCGGATACGCCTAGCACAGACAACTACCTCATGCAGGAGTCATTGAGCGAGGAGATAAATAGGGTTCTATCCACCCTACCCGAAAAAGAGAGTAGCATCCTCAAGATGTGCTTCGGCATCGATTCGCAAGAAATGAGTCTGGAAGAAATCGGTGCCTCGTTCAATCTCTCCCGCGAACGCGTCCGTCAGATTAAAGAGAAGGCGATACGAAGCCTAAGACATGGCTCAAGATGCGACATACTTAAATCATATTTGGGCTAAGACCCATCAAAGGAATAAGGAATAAGGAGCAGCTGCCCTTACAAATCATTTCATGCGTACAAATGCGTCCGGTAAATTAAATTCCGCACAAAGCACTATAAAAGAAAAAGCAACAGCCAATAGTTGTTGCTTTTTCTTTTTATCATTTTCCGAAACTCTTACACCACGCCGCGATGCCACACTTTTCGCACTGAGGCGACCGTGCCGTACAAACATAACGGCCGTGTAACAACAACCAATGATGGGCACGTCCCAATATATCGGAAGGAATATTCTTCACCAAACGTTTCTCGGTCTCTTCCGGTGTTTTGGTATTATTCACCAAGCCAATACGATTGGCGACACGAAAAACATGGGTATCAACAGGCATCGCAGGCTTTCCAAAAGCGACAGCCAACATCACATTGGCAGTCTTTCGCCCCACGCCAGGTAATTTCGTCAGCTCCTCCATCGTTGAAGGCACTACCCCATCGAACGCTGCGGTGAGCATTTGCGCCATCTCTAAAAGATGTTGCGCCTTAGCGTTCGGATATGAGACACTTTTCACATACGAAATAATCTCCTCAAAGGAGGCAACAGACATGGAAGCGGCATCGGGGAAACGATCGAACAAAGCGGGGGTCACCATATTGACACGCTTATCCGTACACTGCGCGGAGAGCATCACCGCCACCAACAACTCATATGGATTACGATAATTCAGTTCACTGTCGGCCTCAGGCATATTGGCGGCAAACCAACCAAGCACCCCCTTGTAACGTTCCGAAATCGTCATGCCATACAACTATCGTTTATAAAGCGTAGCGCACTCAATCACATTCATGACGTAGTCGCCCAACTTTTCGCATTCTGAAATCATATCCATGTAGTAGACACCCATCTGATAGTCGTACAACTTCTTGTTGATGTCATCCACATTTTGATTCTTCAAAAGCTTTCTATAATTGTTGATTTCCATCTCAATATTTTGAGACTTATTCAAATCCATTGGATTTACCTCATCCGAAGCCACAATCACCTTCATCTGCTCAATGGATTGATCCGCCAACTTAAGCATGTTGTACAAATGTTCATATTGCTTCTCAGTGAAATCATCCTCAGGGGAATTTTGTCGCTTACGGCGAACCGTACGAGCCAAATTATAGCAACTATCACCAATACTTTCCAACTCAGAGATTTGCTTCATCATATGTTGAATCTCCGTTTTACCCTCCGCACTCAATCGTCCTTCGGAAACCTTATTCAAATAATCAGCGATTTGCACCTCCATATTGTCGGTGATATTTTCATACTTCTCTATGCGACTAAACAACTTATTGAAATCCTCATCCTTTTTATCCATTTTAAGCAAGGCAGGAATAAAGCCCAACATCTTATGGCAACGGGCGGCAAAGACATTCACCTCTTTTTTCGCTTCCAAGATAGAAAGTTCAGAGGTAGACAACAATCCTCCACCAATATAAGTAAGTCTCGCCTCATCCTCTTCCGGATTTGCCTTTGGCTTGATGATCTTACAAACAAGTTTCTCCAATGGTTTGATAAACCATATCAAAATCAAAACATTACAAATGTTGAAAGAGGTATGGAACGCGGCAAGGACCACAGTCAAAATTGATTTATCCTGAATTTCTCCATGAGGATCGCAACCCACCATCCAGCAAACAAAATCCACGAAATATGGGAAGATGGAGAAGACCCACATAACACCGAATACATTAAATACCATATGCGCCATCGCCGCACGTCTCGCCTGCGTGGAAGCGGACAACGCCACTACGTTGGAAGTAACGGTCGTACCGATATTCTCTCCCATCACAAGGGCGATACCCATATAAATATCCAAAACTCCCGCTGAACACAAAGTCATGGTAATTGCCATGATCGCAGCGGAACTTTGAACGGAGCAGGTCAGCAAACCTCCTATAAATAAGAATAATAGATAGGAACCATACCCCATGCTACTCATTCTGCCAAAGAACTCCTGGACAGCTACATTTTGATCCAAATGCATACCCTTGGCATTGGCGCTCAATGTCGTCAAGCCTAAAAGCAGCAAGGCAAGTCCCATAACAAACTCGCCAAGATTTCTCCTTTTATTGGTGTAAATACAAGCGATGGCAAATACAATAGCGGCATAAACCACATATTGCATATAATTACCACTTCCACCCAATACCATGATCCATGCCGTAGCGGTTGTTCCGATATTGGCGCCCATAATGACAGAGATAGCTTGTGTAAGGGTCAGCAGACCCGCGCTCACAAAACTTACCGTCATCACGGTGGTAGCGGTGGAAGACTGGATGGATGTCGTGATAAAGGCACCCGTCAATAAACCTGTAAAACGATTGGTTGTCATTTTTGCGAGAACCTGGCGCAACTTGCTACCGGCCATCTTCTGCAAACCCTCACTCATGACCTTCATACCGTACATGAGCAAAGCGACAGAACCCGCAAGAATAATTAATGGCAAATAATCCATATTATATGGTAAGAAACATTATTCCTAGTTGTACTTCTAAAATTGAACAAATCGCCTTTAGAATTCCGAAACAAAAATAAATAAAAATTCCATACGAAACCGTCTAACCATTTCAATTATGGAATAACAATCGATTTTCTTTTCAAAAAGCAATAAAAAATCGCATTTTTCTTCCTGTTTGTTCGTTCATGGATGATGGAACAATAAAAATATCTCAACCAACTATTTTCTCTTTTTTTTTATATCTTTGTGATATTAAACGAAATCTATTAAAAATTCATTTATGAAAACACGTTTTCTTGGTATCGCAGCATTGATGCTCGCATTGGTAGCTTGCGACAAGCCCGCAGGGCAACAAAATGACCAGACCTCGTCTGAAGCAACTAAGTCATACGCCACTCTAAACTTGAAGAATGGTGTGAATGTAAGCCACTGGCTATCTCAAACAGGTGGTCGTAGCCATGAGGATAGAGCGAAAATGATCAACAAAGCAGACTTCGATTCCATCGCAGCCATGGGCTTCGACTTCGTACGTCTCCCTGTTGACGAGGAGGAGCTTTACGACGAGCAAATGAACCGCGACGCTTCCGCTTTCGAGTTGATGCACAATGCCATCAAGTGGACTTTAGAGAACAATATGAACATCGTTGTGGACCTCCACATCGTTCGTTCCCACCACTTCAACAACGAGAACGGTCATCCAAACACCTTGTTCACCGATCCAGCAGAGCAAGAGAAGATCGTGAATATCTGGAAAGACCTACAAAAGGATTTGGCTCAATATCCTAACGACCGTTTGGCATATGAGTTGATGAACGAGCCAGTCGCTCCTACCCATGAGGCTTGGAACCTTTTGATTGACAAGATGATCAGCGGCATCAGAGAGACTGAGAAGGAGAGAACCATCATCGTAGGTTCTAACCTATGGCAGATCCCACAAACATTCGATTCACTCCGCGTGCCAGAGAATGACAAATACTTGATGTTGAGCTTCCACTTCTACGAGCCAAGTTTGGTGACACACCACCAAGCGCCTTGGACAGATTACAGCTTCTACAAAGGAAAGGTTAACTACCCTGGCATGCAAGTTACTGACTCCGCTGCCCTTGCTTCTTTGTCAGCTCAAGAGTTAGAGAAGATCAACTCCATGAACGGAGAGTACAACAAGGATACCATGTATGTACACATGAAGAAGGCCATCGACAAGGCAGAGTCTCTTGGTTTGCACCTTTACTGCGGAGAGTTCGGCGCATATCCTTATTTTGTCGACAAAGAGGTTCGTATGCGTTGGTACAATGATATCTGCGACGTATTCCACGAGCATGACATCGCTAACTGCCACTGGTGCTACAAGGGGGATTTCCCTGTCGTAAACCAAGACGGTTCCGCTAACGAGTTACCAGCTATCATCACAGGAAAGAAGTAATCTTTTCGTCAATAGAAAAGAAAGTGGCGCCATTTTCATGACGCCACTTTTTTTGTCTAGCCCATTCCACTCACAAAGAAAGGCCAGTCCCTTTGAGGAACTGGCCTTTTATTCAGTTAATAACTACTCAATTAGAAAGGCAATTGATCAGCCTCGTTATTTTGGCTCGCATTGGATTGCGCGTCAAAAGATGGCATCGCTGGCATTCCACCAGGCATTTGAGGTTGAGCAGGCGCAACTGGTTGGGAAGCTTGAGATCCGGCAGGAACAACTCTCCATGCACGGATATCGTTGAACCAACGTCCTTGCCACTCACGACAATCAACATCCACACTTACTGTATAGAATTGGCCCTCTTGAATATTAAACTCATTAATCTTTTGCTCACCCCATACGTTGAAACACACGCGACGAGGATATTGCGCATTTGAAGTGTCATGCTCCATCACATACTCTTGGCTCATCCAAGGTCCCTTCGCGCCTTGACCTGTTCTAGCAGGCAATTTAGCGATAATTCTTCCAGTAAAATCCATGTTGTATTTATAATTAAATTTATATTCGTGTATTAAATAATAAATAAGAGAAATCTCCCTTAAAACATAATTAGGACAAAAGTACAAAAAGTTTTGCGGACAACACCTACATTGAAAGAGATTCAACAAACGTTTTTTTCAACAATCTCATACATGCTCGTATACACTGGGCTGGACAGGACTCTCCTCCATGGAAGATTCTTCAAGGCAACAAACAATCAATAAATGAACTATCTTTGCACCGCAAAAAGAATGTACATGAAAAAAATACTTATTCACCCCACACTCATTGGGTTAGCCTCTATGCTCTTCGCGCACACATCATGCACAGTCGAAGATCTAGACATCAATGAACTCAATACCGATAGTCTATACGTACAGACCGCCTTGGATGTACCGATCGCACATGTCACAGCCACCGTGGATGATATTCTCAGACATGAGAAGTGCCAAGGGAAAATCATCACACCCGACACAACCATCACCATCGAAGAGGCCATCAGGGAATTCATCGCACTACCGATTACCCTCCAAAAAGGCACCTACCTAGAAGAGGAGGACGCATTCAAAAACTTACCCTTCCCCGAACAAGTAGGCGAAGGAAATCTAGTCGATTACATCGAGTCGTTCATCCTAAAAGTGGAAGTGGAGAACAAACTTCCCTTCTCCATCGATTATAAATTGGCCTTTTACCACAAAGACACCATCACAGGCAAAGCGACAGAGATCGAAGACCTAAAGGTGGACCAAACCTTCACCGCAGAAGCGGCTGAATGGATTCCTGGCGCCAGCACCATCGCCCGTAACAAAATCACCAAACATCAGTTCAGATACAACAACAGCCACACGAGCTCCATCAGAGACATCAACCACATCAAGGTATCCTACCGCTTCTATCTGAACGATTACGACGAGGTCGTCATCCATACGGAAGATGCCATCTCCATGAAGATTTCATGTTACTTCAAAGGAGGTCTTTTAGTAAACAAATACGAATATTAAAGAGCGGACAATATGAAAAAGATCATACTCACCCTTTTATGGGGAATCATAGGATGGACGCTCTCAGCGCAATATTCCAACACCATCTATTTCGACAAGCAGAATTATAGGCAACATCATCTTAACCCAGCATTCCAACCACAAAGTAAATTATACGTGGGTGTACCTATGCTCTCCTCCCTCTCGCTAGGAGGCGGAAACACAGACCTTACCCTCATGGACCTTTTCAAAAAGGTAAATGTGGATGGAGAAGAAAGGACTGTACTATTTTTCGACAAATGCGCACCCAATGGCGTCAACGACTTCCTCAACACCCTAAAGGGCAAGGAACAAATACACGGATCCTATCAAATAGACCTTTTCGACGCCGGATATCGAGTGAACGACAAAATCTCCGTCAATTTCGGGGTATCCAATAAAATGGACGCCAACGTCGCCATACCGGAAGCGATATTCGCTTTCCTTTTCAAAGGCATGGAGAATGGTGAAGTATTCGACTTTAATCTAAACAAGCTCGCCATAGAGGCTGATATGTACACAGAAATCGCAGGCGGAATATCCGTCAAAGCGACCGACAGAATCTCTCTTGGCCTCAAAGCCAAATACCTCATCGGAAACGGAAGCGTCAAGTCTAACCTCAGAAACGTCAGCATGATCGCAAGCGAAGAGGAATGGCACATCACCGGACACGGTGGCATATGGACCTGTATTCCAAACTTTGAGATCGCCCTATCGGACAGCGGCACCGTCTCGGAGATCCAACTCAACGGATTAGCCCCATTGAAAGCCATGGGACACGGATTGGGGCTGGATGCAGGTTTAGCCATTAAGGTGACCGACCACATTAACCTATCCGCCAGCATATTGGACTTCGGATGCATCTCTTGGGGCGGCAACATCCAAGAGTTGCAAATCAAAGAGGATTTCATCTATAAAGGATTGGAATACGAAATCAGCAAGACCGACGAATCAAGCGGTTGGTGGGGACCCTACAAGGAATCGCTAAAGAATCTCCTAACCAAGAACCAGAATCCAGAGAAATATACCTCTTGGTTAACCGCCAAACTTTTGGTCGGCGGAGAAGTTTCGCTATTGGAAGATATGCTCAGCATTGGCGTCCTATCCAAAACCCACCTACAAAAGAATCTAGTCAGGGAGGAACTACTCCTCTCAGGCAATGTGCGGGTGAACGAACATTTTTCGGGCACATTCACCTACAACTTCTTTGACGGATGGAACAATATAGGGATAGGATTAAATGGAAACATAGGTCCTATCAACCTATTCGCAGCCATGGACCACATTCCTTTACGATATGCAAAAATTTCAGGCCACAAAATTCCGTGCTATGTAAGAGACACCAGATTATCGGTCGGTCTAGGTGTTGTAATAGGTTACCAAAAGGATAGCAAATGGCGATAGTGATTATTTACTATGCCACAACATCACATCAGGGAAAAAAGGATTATCTTTGCAAAAAATATTGAATGATATGAAAATCAAAATCATCATTATCTCAGTACTTGTCCTTTTATTAGGATTGGGAGCATTTTTCTATTTCCGCTACTACTA
>JAKSKY010000107.1 GCA_024401515.1 Paludibacteraceae bacterium
TCGGCAGCGACAATGATGATCGCGATATCGGTCACCTTCGCACCACGGGCACGCATAGCGGTAAATGCCTCGTGACCTGGCGTATCCAAGAAGGTGATTTGTTGACCACTGTTCAATGTCACATTGTAGGCACCGATGTGCTGGGTGATACCACCCGCCTCTCCAGCGATCACATTGGTCTTACGGATATAGTCCAACAAGGAAGTCTTACCGTGGTCTACGTGACCCATGACGGTTACGATAGGCGGACGTGATACCAAATCCTCCTCCGCGTCAGCCTCCTCTTGAATAGCGGCAACCACCTCGGCGCTCACATATTCAGTCTCAAAGCCGAACTCGTCAGCCACGATGTTAATGGTCTCTGCATCCAAACGTTGGTTGATGGACACCATCAAACCGAAGTTCATACAAGTACCGATAACTTGCGTCACAGGGACATCCATCATGGTAGCCAACTCGCTGACGGTTACGAACTCCGTAATCTTCAACTTGTTTTGCTCCAAACGCTCTTGCTCCTCTTGCTCCAACATACGTTGGTTCTGCAATTCACGCTTATCACGACGGTGCTTAGATCCCTTGGTCTTTTGACCCTTGCTGGTCAAACGGGCCAACGTCTCCTTAATTTGTTTTTGTACCTCCTCGTCGTCAACTTCAGGCTTAACGATTGGCTTCTGTTGTTTGTTGAAGTTCTTCTTGCCCTTGTCTCCTCCGTTGTTATTGTTACCGTTGTTACGGTTGTTATTGTTGTTTCCTTTTCCGTCTCCGTTACCGCCCTTGAATTCAGCGATATCGACACGGGATTGTTGGATACGTTTACGTTTTTTCTTGTGGTCCTCATCACCACCTAGTTCGTTGTTGCCACCCTTCTGACCCTCTGGTTTATTGATGCCGCCCTTGTTGTTGCGTTGTTCACGCTCCTTCTTGCGCTCTTCCTTAGATTTCTTACCGGGACGAGTCTTTTGGTTCAACGAATCCAAATCAATTTTACCGATGACATTGACGGTAGGCTTCTTTTCCGTTTGAGGAAGAGAGAATACCTCTGTCTTTGCCTGATCGTTTTGTCCATTCGATTCAGCGTTAGAGTTTTCAACGACATCCGCCTTAGGAGTTGGTGTCTCAACTTTTGTTTCCTTCGGTTCGTCATTAGTCGTCATAGCAGGAGCGCTCACCGCCTCCTCCTTCTGTACAGGCTCAGCCTTAACTGGCGCCTCCTTCTCAACAGGAGCCACAGAAGGTTTCTTGTTAAGGTTATCAAGATCTATCTTGCCAACCATTTTCACTTTAGGTTTCTTGTCAGCATGCAAAGAGGTGATAGCTGGCTCAGGCTGCTCTTTCTTCACCTCAGGCTCGAAGCCATCGATTTGAACGCTTCCGCGATTATTCTTCGTGGTGCGGTTCTGGCTCACCTTTTCAGCGTCGATTTTTTGCTTCTGGTCCTTATCGAACTCAGCGCGCAACAAATCCTCCTCGTCATCCGACAACTTAGCATTTAGATCATTACCATCAACATTAAAGCCTTTCTTCGACAGAAAGTCTACGACTGTGGAGACACCCACATTCAACTCTTTCGCTATTTTACTTAATCGTATAGACATATATCGTTTTTAGTTATTTACCGTAAAAATATCCTCACTCAAAAAACAAGGCCGGCCCTGCCGACCTGCCAATTACTCCTCTGAAGAAGCGTCACCGGACTCAACGTCCTCAAACTCCGCGCGCAAGATGCCAAGCACCTCATCCACGGTCTCCTCTTCAAGGTCAGTGCGGTTGATCAACTCCTCACGGGAGATCTTCAACACATCCTTAGCGGTATCGCAACCGATACCCTTCAAGATGTCGATGATCCAAGAGTCGATCTCATCAAGGAACTCATCCAAATAGATATCCTCCTCATCTTGTCCCTCTGGCAACTCACGGAACACCTCGATTTGGTACTCAGTAAGCATACTAGCCAAACGGATGTTCATACCACCCTTACCGATAGCCAATGAAACCTCCTCAGGACGCAAGAAAACCTCAGCGCGCTTGTGTTCCTCGAACAAACGGATAGAAGAGATTCTAGCAGGGCTCAATGCTCTGGAGATGAACAAAGAGATATTGTTTGTATAGTTGATCACATCAATGTTCTCGTTGCGAAGCTCACGAACGATACCGTGGATACGGGCACCCTTCATACCTACGCATGCGCCTACTGGATCGATACGGTCATCGTATGACTCAACTGCCACCTTCGCGCGGTCACCAGGGATACGGGCGATACGACGGATGGTGATCAAGCCATCATTGATCTCAGGAACCTCAGCCTCGAACAAACGTTGCAAGAAGAGAGGAGATGTTCTGGAAAGAATAATCTTAGGGTTGTTGTTTTGGTTGTCCACCTTAGCGACAACGGCACGGACTGTATCTCCCTTGCGATAGAAATCAGAAGGGATTTGCTCTGTCTTAGGCAAGAGCATCTCGTTGCCATCCTCATCCAACAATAGAACCTCTTTCTTCCAAACTTGGTAAACCTCACCAACAACAACATTCCCGATCTTCTCCTTATACTTGTTGTATAGTGTATCCTTTTGCAAGTCAAGAATCTTAGAAGCCAATGTTTGACGAAGATTCAAAATGGCGCGACGACCGAAAGACGCGAAATCAACCTTGTCAGTCACATCCTCACCCACTTCAAAGTCAGCATCGATCTGACGAGCCTCTGAAAGAGGAATTTGCACGTTGGAATCCTCCAAATCCGCGTCTTCCACAACGGTTCTGTTTCTATAGATCTCGAAGTCACCCTTATCCGGATTGATAATCACATCGTAATTCTCATCTGTACCGAACATCTTTGATATCACGCTACGGAAAGACTCCTCCAACACGCTAATCATTGTGCTTCTGTCGATGTTCTTCAATTCTTTGAACTCCGCAAAAGTATCGCTCAAACTAATTGATTCTTGCTTTGCCATAATTATTTAAACGTTATTAAATATTTTGTATATTTTACTTGATCATAAGTGAAAGTCAACACTTCCGTCACCTCCACCTTCTTTTTTTCGCCCTCTTTCTTCACCTTCTTGGTGGTCTCAAGACCGAAATTCTCAGCCGTCACATTCACCAACTTACCAGTGTGCTTAGGGCCATTGGAAACTTGCACCTCGACATCGCTTCCCTCATACTTTTGGTATTGTTGCAACACCTTAAATGGAGAGGTAAGGCCAGCGGAACCCACTTCCAATTCGAAATCCTCCACGTCACGGTCCAATTTGGACTCGATGTGGCGGGACAACTCCACGCAATAGTCAATAGAGACAGAATCCTTGGAATCCACCTCCACCAAGATACTGTTGCTTTTATCCACCTTCACATCCACTAGGAAGTAGGCAGATCCCGCAATGTATTCCTCGACTATTTCTTTTATAAGTTTCTCCTCAATCATTCTCTTAAAGACAATAAAATAG
The DNA here is from genome assembly GCA_024401515.1 of Paludibacteraceae bacterium. GTDB lineage: Bacteria > Bacteroidota > Bacteroidia > Bacteroidales > Paludibacteraceae > UBA1181. Next base: position 3,444 of record JAKSKY010000107.1, read on the forward strand.
GGGACCAAAGTCCCCTTCACGAATCTTCTAACACCGCGAATATAGTTCAATCAGCTCTAAAATCCAAACAAATCGAGGAAAATCGACATTTTTAGGGGTGTTTTATCCTTTCCCGACCTAAAATCATGAACCAAAAGATACTATTTAGAGAAATAATATTCACTTATAAAATTCCGCCTTTGGCATAAAAATCATGACTTTTTGTTGCTTAAAACAAACAAAAAGATTCATAGTAATTGAAAAATAATTACATTTGCCACCGTGGATGAACGAAGAACCAATGTGAATTGATTCTCGTACAGTGTTAAAGATATATAGTTTAAGTTATTCATTTATAGTAGTTTTCATAAAACAACACCATGATTTATGCAAGTAAGAGGTGGTTGTTGGCACAGCTATTCGTGGGTATCACCCAATTTGGGTTCACGCAGGAGAGCGTGAAGTCCCTCATAGTGTCCCTCAACAACCCGATCAACGGAAAAGAAGAAATGGTTTTCGCTTTAAGCGGAACGCCAAAGTATTGGACGCAGGGAGAAAAACTCATCATTGAGGGATCTTCGCTGAAGGGAGAAATTGCGCTCTCCAATGTCGAACGAATCAGTTTCGCGAAAGCGGTACCGACCAGCGACGTGACGGAGAATATGAGCGAGGCGGTCACCCTCTACCCCAATCCAACCACCGAAGTGATCATCATCAAAGGCATCAATGCCTCCTCATCCATCAGCATGACGGATATGGAGGGGCGTCTCCTTGCCGTAGCCAAGGAACGTGAATCCGACGCCATCATTTTCAATGTTTCGGCGCTACCCTCCGCCACCTATCTACTCAATGTGGATGGGCAAACCTTTAAATTCGTGAAGAGATGAAAACAGAAGCAATTTACACAGCATTGGCTCTCCTCTTCGCAGGAAACACATTTGCGCAAGGCCAAGTTACCATACACAAGAAGGATGGTACCACCCTCACCTATCCGCTTACAGCCGTCGACACACTTTCCGACAATGAGACATCGCACCACATGACCCTCTCCTATTCAAAACAAGAGGGTTTGTTGGAACCTGCCCAAGTCATCAAGGCAAGCGAGGTGAATCTCAAACAAGCGGACCAACCTCAGAGTTATAATCTTTTACAATCCATCACCATCTCCAGCCAAGAGAGCAGTGATCTAAAACGAGACATCCGCATCGATGTCAATCATTCTACCATAACACTTGTATTACCCAACATAATCGATCGCTCCAACCTGAAATTAGGCTTTGAGACAACGGGAAGTTACCTCTATCTCAACGGTAAGTCCATCGAAAGCGGAGCGAAATGTGACCTCAGCAAGCAGGCGGAAATTAAAGTGGTGGCTTTCAACGGAGAGATCCGAACCTATCAACTAGCGGTTATCAACGCTGGTTTACCAACCATGGAGTGCACCACAACAAATAGCATCAATGGAGATTGGGAGAGTGCCTCTATCGTCATCAAGGATGAAAAGGGGAAGAGTAGCTTCTCCAGTTCAGAGGTCAAAATCAAAGGCAGAGGAAGCCACTACAAGGAGAATCTCAAGAATTCCTACAACATCAAATTCGACCAAAAGAGTGCCCTTTTAGGGATGAACGCAGGAAAACGTTGGGTATTGCTCGCCAACGCATATGACAAGAGTCTGATCCGCTCAAGCGTGGCTTTCGACATCGCCTCTAAATATTTCGGATTTGACTGGACCCCCCAATGCAAAGAGGTGGAATTGGTCATCAACGGAGAATACAAGGGTTGCTATACGTTAGTGGAGCAGATCCGTGTGGCCGACGGTAGAGTCCCAAGCGGAACCATTCTCTCCTTAGAAGAGGGAGTCTCTCCTGACGAGGATCATTTCCAAGCGAAAGAGAGTGGCCTCACATTCGTGATGAGGGATCCGGAGACAGGCGTGGCAGGAACCCAACTGCTCCGCTCCCAAAGAATCATCGACGACATGGAACGTGCGATGAAAGCCGGGGACAATGATTATCTGAAAAATATAGACATACCCAATTTCGCAAGTTGGTTCCTCTTCAACGAGTTGGTCAAAAACGAGGAGGCGATGAGCTCCGACGGTTATTTGACCCTCTCGGAAGAGGGGAAGCTCTCCATGGGTCCTATCTGGGAGATGAGCAAAACAATGGGTGGTGAATATGGCGATAGTTATAAAAACTCAGTGTTGGAGGATAGCTATTGGTTCAGCCATCTTCTGAAAAACGAAAATTTCAAGAAGAGCCTCAGCCAACAATTGGAGAAATTGGCGGATGCGGAGAGTGAAATCCTCTCACTCATACAAGAGAGAGCCAAAAGCATTCGATATGGCATCGCCTGCAACGAAAACGTTTGGCACAATCTAGGGGCAACCAGCGAAGATTGGGAGGCGATTTCCCCGCTTTTTGAAATGGAGATAGAAAAGGTTGTCAATTGGTTGAACAACCGTATCTCCTGGATGAAAAACAATCTAAAATTCTAAGGGATCACTATGAGACACAACATATTACCATACATACTCCTTTTCGGAACCACCACTTCCATGTGGGCGGAGAAGGAGATTCGTATTGGCGACGATGGATTTGACTGGAAAAACATCGAATCGGCACAATACGGGAAAGAGAATCAACACATCCGTTTAAATATACCGGTGGATGAAATCGACAAAATCACTTTCACCACTGAAAAAACGAAACTACCTACCACTGAAAAGTCGGTGGAGAGGAATCAAATAAAGCGAGTATACCTCACGCAAGAGGCGAATGAAGGGAACGTGTTCGCAGAGGTGGAAGGAATCAAGGATGGCAACCACTTCACCCTTTTGGTTCCCTATCTAACGGATCGGAAGGCCTTACGCATCTCCTTTACGGCTACCGGCAACGTTTACCGGGATGAGTGCATACAGAAGAGTGGCGTCACCTTGTCTGATTGTCGCAAAGAGTTTACCTACAAAGTACTAGCGGGGAGTGGAGAGATGCAATCCTATACGGTAGAAGTAATCAATTCAGGATTACCTGTCGTCCATATCACAACTGAAAACGAAGAATCGCTCTCCACCAATTGGTCTGGGATTTCAAACATCGTCATCAAGGAGGCGGACGACGAACTAAATTTCGAGGGTGAATTAACCGCCAAATACAAAGGAGGAAAATATTCGCAAGCAAAAAAAAGGTCCATCGGAGTGAAATTGGAAAAGAAAGCCTCACCATTGGATATGTCCAAAGGCAAACGCTTCTCGCTTCAAGCCAATAATGATGACGCTTCCCTTTTGCGCACGAGAATAGGTTATCTGCTTTCCAGAACATGGAGCGACCTAAGTTGGACTCCTAAGGAGCAACCCGTGGAGTTGATTGTGAACGACACCTACTTAGGCAACTATCTTTTGTGTGAGGAACCACGCGTCGGCGAGGGTCGTATCGAGGAGGGCACACTGCTCGAAATCACCCATGAGGCGGATGCCACGGACCCGCATTTCACAGCATCACAATCAAGGCTTACCTTCAAGGTGGTGGATCCTGACGATGCCTCCATTTCACCACTCGTCCAATTAATCGAGGAGTTTGAGAAGAAATTATATGGCGGGAAATTCTCCGACTACAAGGATATGGTGGAGATCAACAGCTTCGTGGATTGGTACTTACTCAACGAGATCTGTGGCAATAGCGAAGCGCTTCAATCCAACTCTTTTCTGAACATCAACGCAAACAACAAATTGGTATTGGGCCCTATCCACACGATGGAAGATTGCATAGGCAATCAAGGCGCCTCAACTCAAGGATTCGTTCTACGCAATAGGGGTTGGTTCGCACCACTCTTTGAGGATCCTAACTTCGTGAAACTCGTTGTGGAACGATTTGAGGAGATGAAGGAGAACCTATCCACTCTGAATGGCATGGTGGAGACGATGCGACAAGAGGAGTCGCTCTCTTACCAAGGCGATGCGGCGTTGTGGCAAGGCCTCTCCATAAGTGACGCAGAGAAGAGGCAAAGCAAGGAGATAGAGAGTCTACTACAATGGATGAAGGACAGAATGGAGTGGTTATCCAAACAGTTCGCCAACGACACCAAACTGGCTAAGGAGGAGAAGAACAGCAACAATGAGATCACCGAATTCTCCATCACCACCGCACAGAACGGCAGTGCCTTGCTCTCCGATTACAAGGCGACCATCAATGGCAACAACATCTCCATCTTTGTGCCCTACTTGGTGCAGTTTGACCTAATCGCCTCCATCAAAACCTCTTCGGGCGCAACACTTTATGTAGATGGCCAGGAGGTGAAGAGCGGCAGCACAAAGGTGAACTATCTGCATCCTGTCAAGATGAAAGTGCTCTCCGCTTCGGGCGATGTAAGAACCTATACGGTGGATATCCACAACAGTGGCATCCCTGTCCTCTATATGAAGACACCAAGCAACTCGGATGTGAATTCAAAGGAGACCTGGACGGATGGTGTGACAATGACCATGTACCGCAAGGATGGATCCATCGACTACGATGCGGGCAGCGATAAAGTTCAGATGAAGGGACGAGGCAACTCCACTTGGAGCATCAATGAGAAGCGTCCGTTCGCCATTAAACAAAACAAGAAGAGCGAGGTGCTCGGTATGTTGGAGCACAAGCGATGGGTCTTGATGGCCAATTACTATGACGCCACCTTCTTCCGTAACGAGTTGGGCAACTTCTTAGCGAAGAAATACACCACTGCGGATTGGGCACCAAGCGGATTCAACATCGAGTTCGTCTATAATGGCAAGCATAGGGGCAACTACTACTTCTGCGAACAAGCAAAGATCAGTGACGAGCGTCTGCCAGGGCAATATCTTGTGGAGGCGGACCTCAAGGATGGTCGTGGACAAATCAAGGGAGCACGCAGCAACAACTACTTCAATGTGAAGCATCCGGAAGTAGCGGACAACAGCCAGGAGTTACAATATGTGAAGGGTAAATTAGATGCCTTGGAGAATGCGCTCTACGGTGGCAACTGGAACGAGGTAAAGAAGCTGATTGATTTACCAAGCTTCGCCGATTGGTATGTCATCAAGGAGTTGAGTAAGGACTACGACGGCAACATGTACACCAGCACCTACTGCCATATCATGGAGGACGGTATCATCAAAATGGGTCCTATCTGGGATTTCGATTTGGCCTTTGGCGGCAATCCTTTTGAGAGTATGTTCGGCGGAGGTGGTGGATTTGGAGGCTTCGGCGGTTTCGGTGGTGGCGGCGGAGTCGATTACGCTTGGCTCAATCAGCCCGAAGGCTACTACATCGGAGAGAAGGAACAGAGCGCAGGCACCAACTGGTTCGTACTGTTTATGAAACAGAAGGAGTTCCGAGAGTTGGTATTGGAGCGTGTCAATCTAATGGTAGCGCATATGGATGATATCTTGGGCTACATTGATATGAACACCGACTTGCTAGCCCTCTCATCCACAGCCAATAGCGCTGGTTACTCCGCAAGCAGCGGCGGTGGATTCGGTGGCTGGGGTGGTGGCTTCGGCGGTTGGGGCGGAGGCGGTGGAAACACCACCACTACTACCACCAAGACCATTGAGGATTACCAAAAGGCGATGAAGGTTCTTCGGGATTTCGTGGAGAACCGATTGCTATGGATGCAAAAAGATTTACAAGGGAAATAATGTAAACTCACAAGGTAGAACACAC
>JAKSKY010000108.1 GCA_024401515.1 Paludibacteraceae bacterium
TCATTCATAATTGAAAAGAGCCTCCCACGATTGCGGGAGGCTCTTTTTTTGCGCATTTTGGTGCAGTAGGGGATTAGTAGGCTCTGCTAAATAGTCAATGTTTTATCCATAACTTATACTTTGTTTTGCAAACAAGTCATAAAGCCTTTTTTTTCTAAAAAAAAGCACTTCTATATTTTGTTTTAGTTATCCGTTTTTTATTAACTTTGAGTTCTAGTTGATTTTGAAGTGAATGTATTTGGGATAATGATATGTCTGCGAACAACATCTTTCCATTTATGTGAGCGACACGTTTCTTAAATTGATGCTTATGAAAAAGATAGTAAATAGCATATTTGTTGTATTGTTGATGTTAGCTTCTGGCTTCTCTGCCTTTGCGGGTGAGGATATTGTAACCAACCAATATCACTTCAACTATTATTTGGTGAACCCCGCTGTAGCAGGTGCGGAGCGTTGTCATAACTTGATGCTTACGGGTCGATTCGACTTCACGGGTATCGAGGGACACCCTATGACTCAAACCTTGAGCTATCGTACCCGTATTTTGAAGAATGTGGGTATCGGTGTTTACGCATACAACGATGTGAACGGTAACTCTTACCGTCAAGGTGGTGAGGCAACTTTCGCTTACCATATTCCATTATCAGAGAACAACCACTATATGATGAAGTCACAGTCCATCGACCGTCAATTGTCATTCGGTTTGTCTTTGATGTTGAACCACTACAATTTTGACAAGAAATTGTTCGACAAATATGTGACCGAGGATCCGACATTTGGTAATGGAGGAACTAACAAGGGTATGTATTTGAACGCAAATGCCGGTGTTTACTTCTTGTGGGATAATTTCTTCGCCGGATTCTCCGCAAAGGATATCATCCCAACCGAGATGATCGAGTTGGGTCTTGACGAGCCGAAGCGTCCGCTTTCCTTCTTCGGTTTCTTGGGATATGACTTCGACTTGGTGAACAACATCACCCTAGAGCCAGCGGTTATGTTCAAGGCGGATAACGTGAAGAACAGACAATTGGATGTCAACTTGAAGTTCATGCAAACGCTACCTGACAACAAGGATTTCTCCTATTGGTTGCAGGGATCTTACCGCCACACTTTGGATAAGAACGACTACAATCCGGCGCCATTGGCTCTATACATTTTGGGCGGTATCCGCTACAAGGGATTCCACGTAGGTTACGGTTACCAACTAGGTTTGACCGATTTCCAACGTAAGAACGGTGGTGCCCATGAGGTGATGTTAGGTTACACTTGGTGCGTAACTAAACACTTCTGTAGATAATGAAAGACATTGTAGAGCGCTTGTCTGATTATGATACCTTGAAAAAGGTCTATCATGAGAATGACGCGGAACATCCTTATCCGTCAGCATCTGCTTTACGCGAGATTGTGGATATCACGCGTTCTATACTCTTCCCGGGTTATTTTGGATCCCCTACATTTGATTTAGAGACACTTTCGTATCATATTGGCGTAAACGTTGAACGTTTAAATACGTTGCTTCGTGCTCAGGTATATGCAGGTCTTTCTTTTGAACCTGCTGAGAATGCGATCATGAACGATAAAACGTTGAAGCACAAAGCTGCTATCATCGCGGAATCATTTGTTAACCGTTTGCCTCAAATGCGTGAAACTTTGGTCTCTGATGTGGAAGCGGCCTATTTGGGTGATCCAGCGGCAAAGAGTTATGCGGAAATTATACTGTGTTACCCTGCTATTAAAGCTATCTCAAATCATAGAATAGCCCATGAGTTGTTACTATTGGGTGTTCCTTTGGTTCCAAGAATGATAAGCGAAATGGCTCATTCCGAGACGGGTATTGACATCCATCCGGGTGCTACCATTGGAAAATACTTTACGATTGATCATGGCACGGGTGTTGTCATAGGAGAAACAGCGATTATAGGTGATCACGTTAAACTCTATCAGGGCGTGACGCTAGGCGCTAAGAGTTTCCCTTTGGATGAGAATGGTAATCCTATCAAGAACCTTCCAAGACATCCTATTATCGAGGATAATGTTGTCATATATTCCAATGCCACTGTTTTAGGAAGAATAACTGTTGGCGAGGGAGCCGTGATCGGAGGTAATATCTGGGTGACCAATGATGTTGAGAAAGGTGCTAAAATTGTACAATATAAGCGCGGTTAATGAGAGATAATTTAATCCATCTTACATCTACTACTTCCACTAACGAATATTTGCACGAACTCATTACAAGAGATGATTCGTTAAACGAAGGACTTGTCGTTTGGAGCGATTTCCAAACTTCGGGTAAGGGACAATTGTCTAATTGTTGGGAGTCGGAGGAAGGAAAGAATTTAACTTTTAGTATGTTGTTTTTCCCTTCTTTCTTGCCAATCAATGCTCAATTCCTGTTGTCTCAATTTGTCTCTTTGGGTATAGTTGATTATTTGGTAAACCATGTCGGTATGTCAGATATCTCCATCAAATGGCCCAATGATATCTATTATAAAAACAAAAAAATTGCAGGTGTCTTGATTGAGAATCTTTTGATGGGCACCTCGATTTCCCATACAATTGTCGGCATTGGTCTGAATGTTAATCAGAAGAAGTTTTTCTCTGATGCCCCTAATCCTGTTTCGATGGCAAATGCCACTAAGAGGATATTTAATCTGGAACTTGAACTTCAAAAGCTAGTTGAATCGATTAAGTCTAGGTATTTACAGTTGATTAAAGGCGATTTTTCGACGCTAAGGACGCAATATTTCAATGCCCTTTATCGTGCCGATAACTATTATTATTACGAGGATCAAAATGGCTCATTCGCGGCCAAAATCGATTCCGTAGCGGACGATGGAATACTTTCCCTAAAATTGGTAAGTGGCGAGATCCGCAAATATGCATTCAAAGAGGTTTCTTTTATTATTTCAAATAAATAGTTATGAATATCATCATCATCAATGGCCCTAATTTGAACCTATTGGGCAAGAGAGAGCCAGGCATTTATGGCAGTCGTTCTTTTGAGGATTATTTGGAAGAGTTGCAGGAGCGTTATCCGGATGTGACCATTTCATATTATCAATCTAATATTGAAGGAGAATTGATCAATACTATTCAGGAGACTGGTTTTATTTGCGATGGTATTGTCCTTAATGCAGGTGCCTACACCCATACTTCTGTGGCGATTGCGGATGCTATCCGCGCGATTAAATGTCCTGTTGTAGAGGTACATATTTCCAATGTTCATAAAAGAGAGGAGTTCCGTCATCATTCCTACCTTTCTCCCGTATGCAAGGGTGTGATCGCAGGTTTCGGTATGGACTCATATCGCTTGGCGATAGAGGCGCTTATTTGTGCGAATAAGGATAAGGAAGATGAACATTGATCCTTATCTTTCTGATCGTACGATAGCCAATTATCGTACTTATCTTATGCTTGAAAGGTCTTTGTCGGATAACACTTTGTCTGCTTATCTGGAAGACCTTTCTAAGTTTCTTGACTATCTAAAACCTATTTCAATCGATTATTGCCATGTCGATTCTTCTCTTCTGACTGATTTTTTAGCCGATTTGTCTGATTTGGGAATATCTACCCGATCTCAGGCTAGAATTATCTCTGGCATCAAATCTTTCTACCGTTTTTTGATGCTGGATGGTAAGATAGAAGATGATCCCACCTTTTTGCTTGAAACACCTAAAATCGGTCTTAAACTGCCGGAGGTTTTAACCTTGGGTGAGATTGATGCCATATTGGATTCGATTGATGTTTCAACGTCCCTAGGACAGCGTAACCGAGCAATGCTTGAATTGCTTTATAGCTGTGGTTTGCGTGTCTCTGAATTGGTAAATCTTCAGATTTCAAATCTGTTTTTGGATGACGAATATATTTCTGTGATCGGAAAGGGAAATAAGCAACGTCTGGTGCCAATTTCCCGTCGGGCCATTCAGGAGATTGGTTATTGGATGGAGTATAGGGGAGAGTTTCCTCCTAAGAAAGGTGATGAGGATACTTTATTCCTTAATCGTAGAGGAGCTAGGCTCACCCGTGTGATGGTGTTCCATTTGGTCAAGGAATATGCTGAGATGGCTGGTGTGAAGAAGAGTATCAGTCCACATACTTTTCGTCATTCGTTCGCTACCCATTTGTTGGAGGGCGGGGCGAATTTGCGTGCCATTCAGGAGATGTTGGGCCATGAATCGATCCTTACCACTGAGATTTATACCCATGTGGATATGAAACTTCTGCGTGAGCAGGTGGTTCGCTTCCATCCGAGAAATAGGGAATAGGCGGTCCTATAGTTGGTTTTATTCTCCGTGAATGTTTGTTTCAGAGAATCTCTCTTTTTCTGAATCTTTTTTCATTACGCTTGCCCCAGTTGTCGCGTCGTTGTCATTGCCTTTTTTATCCAATGTGCTAGCACCTGAGTTCGCGTCTGTCTTTTGGATTACACTAGCGCCTGAATTCCCGTCTAATTTATTCCTTGGGTCAGCGTTTGCCTGTATCAACCCTTGGTTCCAAATTTGGTCGTAGAAGTCCGATTCCTTGAATTTAACGGAGGAATTGGCGAATTCTATCATATTATATGCCTTGAGACGTTTGCGGTCCGTCTGAGGCTTCTTATGGGGCAGTTGAAATGGTTTGGTGCATTTGCCTGTGCTGTCAATGTGGGAAACATAGGCTCGACCATAATTTCCATCTTCTCTTCTTGAAAAGAAAACAAACCAGTTGGATCGGGTGGAGAAATCGTGGTAACTCTCCGCCTCAGGGCTATTCGCTCCTTCACAAGGGATCAGTTTGCCGCTCTCTAAATTCATCGCATATAGGTCCGCTTCGGGGTGTGTATGGGTTGATGCGCCGAAATCAGAAATGGTAACCAAAAGGAATTTGCCATCTGGTGATATTCTTGGGAATGTGGCGCTCTTGCCATCTTTGGTGACATTCAATACAATTTCAGGCTTTGTGAAAGTTTTGCTGATTGGATCGAACTTTGATCTTGCGATGTCATATTTTAATTTAGGATATTCGTGCTCCGGCATTACGTTCTTTTTCATAAGAGAGTCTGAAAGTGCGTAGTAGAGGTATTCTCCGTCTTGACTCCAGTTCGGATTCGTCTCTAATTGTTTGCTTTCGTTCACTACATAGATTTCATTTTTTTCTATGTCATAAAGAATTAGATCTGATCTTCTGTCAAACAATTCGGTTTTTCCTTTTCTGATTGTCGGGAAGTCTTGATACACCTCGTTTTCCGAAAATACGATGAATGGTAATGTCGGATGCCATGCAGGATAGGTTGTTCCCACAAACATACCTTCTATTTTGGTGTTGACTTTGGTTAATTTGCCGTTGTAGGTCAATAACATTCCGCCATTTTCACCTCTATAGTAAAACATTTTATTTTCTGGATGGCCTTTTTGGGCACTGTGGCAATTCACGCAGCTTTGTTCGTGGGTTTTGTCTTGTGTGACGTTTTGACATCTGCGGATGATTGTTTTTTCCTCTCCTGATGTTAAATCAAATTGGTATAAGCCAATTTGACCTGTACTCATGAAAGAGGGTTCGATGAGACGATAGGTGACGAAAGAGTCTATGGGCTCATTCAAGATATTTATTTTGAATGGCTGTAATTTGCTCCATTTTTCTTCGTTCTGCAAGTAAGGGGTTACTGTCAATTCCTTCTCTGCTTTGGAAGTGATTGTTTTCCACTCTTTTTCATCGAAAATCACCTCTTTCTCGTTGTTGCACTTGACAATGACGCTCTCTCCCTTGTCATTGCTTAGCTCGAAAATGGCATCGTCGCAGGTTGACTCCACCCAAAAGTTTAACGGTGCGATTCCTTGAGGAACCGTAACCTCTTTAAAGTCCGGATAGATAACTACTTCCTGCTTCGAGTTGACAGCCTCTTTGGGTAGCTGTGTCGTGCAACCGGATAGTATGCAGATGAGTGCGAGCAGTATGCTGTGGATCTTATTTTTCATCTTTCTCTTTCATTTTGTTGTTGTAGTACTCTGCGCCAATTCCAAATGCGAAATAGTGGCAATAGGAGTAGCCGAACTTCTCTTTCATCTTAAGGGGAAGTTGTGGGTCTTCATGGTGCTTTTTATAATATTCAGTGAATCTGACGACATAATCCCTCACTTCCTGAGATACAGGATATCGTTTCAGTATGTTTGGATTGTTCGTTAGCACGGCTTTCATCATGAGTGCTTCTTGCATACATCTTGGCAACTCTGTTTTCACCAAAGGATAGTGTTTGATCTCCTTCTCGAAATTGTCCAAGTCCCTACGATACATTCGAGTCAACAATCTTCGTTCTGCGCTGATGTTCGGCAATGCCATATATCTGTCGTAGACGGAAGTGGCGCCTTTGGTGAATACGCCTGTTGTCTCTGCAAAAGGGCGACCTTTTTTGATGTTAGTGACCTCCGGGTGTCTCTTTTCGTACTTCTCAGGATGATCCAAACATTCGGCCATGTCGTCAGCCCAATCTTTGTAAAACCAAGATTTTTGCAATAGGGTTAAGTATCTTTTGGCAAGATTATACTCCTCATTCGCAAAAGCACTGAGCGCCATAATCTTCAAGATGTTCATGCTCGCCTGACTATCGGTGAAAACCTCCATGCACCATCTGTAACTGATTTGTGGGAAGGAAGCGTATAACATGAGTTCTGGATAGTAGACCATCTCCTCATTGTACTTTTTAAAGTTGGACAATGAGTAGCTGTAATGGTAGTTAAATACCTTTTGGGTTAATTCTCCTGTGTTGATCAAGGCGATGACGCGGTAGGCTGCGATGACGCGGCTTGAAGCGTCCATATTTTTCATCTCTTTCACCATTTGTTTCCACTCTGATTGGTGGGCGAGATGTTGCAGACGAAGCTCCTCTTTAAGTGTGTAAGGAAATCTACAGAAAAGTACCATGATGGCGATGAGAATCACTCCTACGCTGCAATTGATTGGCCAAGTGAATTTGTCCGAAATGCTCTTCCCTTTGTATAAACTGTATGACGTGATGGTCAAAATGGCAATGATTTGTGTCGTGATTGTGGTGACCAAAAGTGTTGTGTAGTATATGGAAGGCCATGGATAGAACAGTGAATAGCCTATGAATGAAGGCAGAATGTGGTAAGAGGCGAATTTGGCTCCTAAATAGGATCCTAATCCTCCTATTAGCAAGGCGATGGCTCCTTGTGCGAATTTCTTGTTGAAAAGGGCGTGGCAGCCAATCATAGATAAGGCAACCATGGCGCTTGGACAGCCCAACCAGACGGTGAGGATAATGGCTACGATGGAGATGATGATGGCGCTAAGGATTGTTTCTTTGCTCTTCTTGTATAAAAAGAAGAGAAATAACGCATAGTAAAATATAAGGATGTTCGCCACGACGAAACAGGTATCGAAAATATCGAAGAATTCATATGTGACGGAGCAAAAGGCAGTTAGCAAGGCTATTGAAGGGATAAATCCTATGATAAACCACCGCTCGGTTATTTCAAATAGTTTCGATACGATCAATTCCACACCGGATAATAGCACGGCGATGATGGCTGCGCCTAAAATAGGGTAGTAGCAAAATTGTAATATGAATCTGGATATCCATGCGATGATCCAAGCTTGTTTGGTGGAAAGTTCATCCACGAACGATGGGTCGAAGATGAAGTAGTTGTTGTCCTGAATCTTAAAGAGGTAGTCCTCTTTCGCGATGTATAGATATAGCCAACTAAACAAGAAGAAAAGGATTCTAAATCCCCATCTGACTGCTTGGTTTTTGTTGGAAGGCATGGATATTTTCATATTAATTATTGACTTTGGAAATTAGAAAAGATACATGTAATCGTAATGGACAATCGGTTTCTTGCCCTTTTTGCCGATTAATTTGATGGCGTCGTCGCTGGCGTATTGGGTCTTACCCACGCCCAACTGATGGTTCTCCACGTCGTAGATCTTTACGATGTCGTCCTTTTCGAAGTTGCCCACAATTTTAGTTACACCCACTAACAATACGGAATTGGCCGTCTCTTCGTCCATCAAAGCTTCCGCCGCTTTGGCGTCGATATGAATCTCCCCTTTGGCGAAACCTTCGCTGTGGGCGATCCATTTCTTCACGCTGGTGGCAGGCTCCTCGGATGGAAGGAAGCGTGTGCAAACTACCTCTTCTTTCGAGGTAAGCAGTTTTAAAAGGATGTCGTCCTTCTTTCCGTTGGCGATGATGACCTCCAAACCCTCGTCAGCCACCTTGCTGGCGATGTTGGTCTTTGTCTGCATGCCGCCACGTCCGAAAGAGGATTTGGATGTCTGAATGTATGCGGAGAGGTCTCTCTTTCCTGGGAATACCTCGCGGATGACCGAAGAGCTTGGATCGGCTGGATTGCCGTCGTAGATGCCGTCGATGTTGCTCAAGATGATGAGTTTGGAAGCGTCCATCATGGTAGCCACCATACCAGACAACTCGTCGTTGTCGGTGAACATCAACTCGGTAACCGAGATGGTGTCGTTCTCATTGACGATAGGCACTACACCATGTTGTAGCATCACCTCCATGCAGTTCCTTTGGTTGAGGTAGTGGGAGCGTGTGCCTAGACTCTCCTTGGTGGTCAATACTTGTCCGCAGATGATGTTCTCCTCCTTGAAGAAGTCGTAGTAGTGGTTGATGAGTTTAGCCTGTCCGATGGCGGAGAAGAGTTGTCGTGCGGAGACCGCATCCAATTTGTCATCCGTAATCTGTGATCTGCCGGCTGCCACAGCGCCTGATGAGATGAGGATGATTTCAAATCCCTTCTTGTGTAGGGTGGAGATTTGTGAAACCAATTGCTTGATTCTCGCTAAATCAAGTCCGCCCTCTTTGGCAGCTAAAACGTTACTGCCTATCTTAATCGCAATTCTCTTCTCTTGCATCTTCTATTTCTCTTTATTTCTTAGCGGTGCATACCGCTCCAATTTAGGTTACAAAGATAAGGTTTTTTCTCTTAAGTAGCGAAGGGCGGGGCCTTTAAAAAAAGAGACGGAACCTTTCCAAATTCCGTCTCTATTATTTGGTGAAAGAATGCAGAAAATGCATTGCGTCCCGGTCG
>JAKSKY010000109.1 GCA_024401515.1 Paludibacteraceae bacterium
ATCAATTCGTGTTAACGGTGAAGAGCAACCCAGTGATTGTAGCTATGGATTCTGTGGATGTGAGAATCCGCGAGGTAGTCTTGAAGGATGACGCGGGAGAGGCACCGTTCTCTTATTGGATAGATAATGATGTGGCGAGCAAGACAACTGATCCACTCTTTATGGAGGTTCCTTTCTCAACCCACATTGTCCATGTCGAGGATGTGAATGGTTGTCGCCATGATTTCGAATTTGACGTGCAAGCTCCTGAAATCAATATTCCTATTTACTTCACACCAAACGGTGATGGAAAGAATGATGGATGGGTGGTGAAGGAGTTGGTAGATGTCTATCCTAACGCATTGGTGAAGATTTACAACCGCTTCGGTAAATTGATCGCTGAATTCCCAGGATCACAAGCTGAGGGTTGGGATGGTACTTACAATGGTCATGCGTTGGAGTCTACCGACTACTGGTATGTGATCGACATTGAGGAGATCGACCGCCAATTCAAGGGTCACTTCACTTTGATCAGACAATAGGAGATGTTCCATCCCTTTCGTCATAGTGTTGAAAATATAGAACTGCCTAAGCAGTTTACCTACCCATTTAGTTATGAACCTCATCCGTTGTCTCTGCAGGCGACGGATGAGGTTCTTGCTTATTTGTCTACCAAAAAAGAGTGGCATGAGGAGTTGTCCCATGGAAAAATGTTTGGGGTTTTAGTCGCTCGTGACCCATTGGGGAAGGTAGGCTTCCTAGCTGCTTTTTCAGGCCAATTGGCCGGTACGTACCAACATGAATATTTTGTTCCTCCTGTTTATGATCTTTCCGAACCGAGTGGCTTTTTCAGGGAGGAGGAGCGTAATATCTCCGCTATCAATCAGGAGGTGGAACATATTTCCAACAGCGCCGAGTACCTTCGGTTGAAGGAAGAGATCTCCTTGAAACAAGCGCGGCTTGAATCGTTGGTCGCCTCTTGGAAACAACGGATTGAGGAGGCTAAGAGCCGTCGGGACGCCTTGCGGGAATCGGGGATTACCGAAGAGCAAAATGGAGAGTTAATTCGTGAAAGCCAATTCCTAAAGGCGGAGTTTAAAAGACAAAGGGTGGCGGAGGAATCCGCTCTGGAGCATCTACGGAACGAATTGGCTGGCATTGAATCCCGGATTGAGGCCTTGAAGCAGGAGCGGAAAAGACGTTCGGCGAATCTTCAAAACCGTTTGTTCGATCAATTTGTATTTTATGATGCGAAGGGAGAGACGGAGAGCCTGTGCGGAATTTTCCAGCGGGCCACCTTGCCAGTTCCTCCAAGCGGAGCGGGGGAGTGTGCCGCACCCAAATTATTGCAGTATGCCTACCTGAACCATTACGAACCTTTGTGCATGGCTGAGTTTTGGTGGGGAGATTCTCCGAAATCCATCGTTAGGGAACATGGCCATTTTTACCCTGCCTGCAAGGCCAAATGCGAGCCGATCTTGAACTTTATGTTGCAAGGATTGGATGTGGAACCATCTCCCTTTAGTAGCACGCCGCACAAATTGGATTTGGAAATTGTCTGGGAAGATGAGACTTTGTTGGTGGTGAATAAACCAGCAGGCGTGCTTTCCGTCCCAGGGAAAAGTGAGGCTCCTTCCGTCTATTCGTTTGTCCGTGAACGCTATCCCGAGGCCACGGGCCCCATGATTGTCCATCGCTTGGATATGGCCACCTCCGGATTGCTCTTGATCGCTAAAAACAAAGAGGCGCATGCCGCGCTCCAACAACAATTTGAGCATCATACGATACGAAAAAGATATGTGGCTTTGTTGGAAAAAACATTGCCTATGGATCGCGGGGAGATCATTCTTCCCATCTGCCCCGATGTGGAGCACCGCCCTTGTCAAATGGTGAGTGACGAGTATGGGAAATACGCGGAAACCCATTATGAGGTGATCGAACGGAAAGATAATCGGACCAAGGTCTACTTCTATCCTCTGACGGGACGTACCCATCAACTTCGTCTCCATGCGGCGCATGTGCGGGGACTTCACGCTCCGATTATTGGCGATGAATTGTATGGAACCCCATCGACTCGTTTGTATCTCCAAGCGCAGCGCATTGAGTTCGACCATCCTGTGACAGGAAAAAGGATTTGTGTGGAGGTGAAGCCTGAATTCTGATAGGCGCTAGAAATCCGAATCGGTTTGGCGTCTATAAAGATAGTTTCTTGCCCCTAAAATGTGAAAATCCCTATATATTTTCAGAAATTATTCATAATTTTGTATTTGGCAAAATATTGATATTTTAAAGTGATTGGTAAATTGGAGTCTTTACTAGATAACATAGCATTCCCTTCCGATTTGAAGAAATTGGATGAGTCTCAGTTGCCTCAATTGTGTGACGAGCTTCGTCGATTTATCATCGATGAATTGTCCCACAATCCAGGACACTTGGCCTCTAGCTTAGGTGTCGTGGAGTTGACGGTGGCGATCCATTATGTGTATGATATGCCAATGGATAAATTGGTGTGGGACGTGGGACACCAAGCATATGGACATAAGATTCTGACGGGACGCAGGGAGCGTTTCCATACCAATCGTCAATTCGGAGGTATCAGTGGTTTCCCTAACCCTGCGGAGAGCGAATACGACTCCTTCGTGGCGGGACACGCCTCCAACTCTATTTCCGCCGCATTGGGTATCTCCATCGCGGACGACCGCTTGAAGCATGAGAAGTCACACACGGTGGCTGTCATCGGAGATGCGGCCATGTCCGGCGGTTTGGCATTCGAGGGTTTGAACAACGCATCATTTTATCCCAATAACCTTTTGGTGGTCTTGAACGACAACCATATGGCCATCGATGAGCCAGTGGGTGGTATGAGTGAATATTTGGTCCGTTTGACCACTTCGGAGACCTACAATAAATGGCGCTATCGCCTCTATCAGTTCTTGGAAAGACATGGCTGGGTGAAGGAGGACAGTAAGGGTAAACATATCCGCCGTCACAATTCATTGAAGGCCGCGATCGCCAATGAACATAATCTTTTCGAGGTGTTGAACCTCCGCTATTTTGGCCCTGTGGATGGCCATGATGTGATCAATTTGGTGAAAATCCTTCGCTCCATCAAGGATTACAACGGACCGAAGGTTTTACATATCAAAACAAAAAAGGGAAAAGGCTTTAAGCCCGCTGAGGAGGCTGCCGCTATTTGGCACGCACCCGGCAAATTCAACAAGGAGTCAGGCGAGCGCGTGATTCCTCCAATTACCAAAGATACACCGCCTCTTTTCCAAGATGTCTTTGGACATACCTTGGTGGATTTGGCTAAGATGAACGATAAGGTGGTGGGCGTTACCCCTGCCATGCCTTCGGGCTGTTCCATGTCCTTCTTGATGCATGAGATGCCTGAACGTGTCTTCGACGTGGGAATCGCCGAGGGCCATGCGGTGACCTTCTCCGCAGGTTTGGCGAAGGGTGGATTGATGCCTTTCTGCAATATCTACTCCTCTTTCATGCAACGTTCCTACGACAATGTGATCCATGATGTCGCCTTGCAGAATTTGGACATGGTGATGTGCTTGGACCGTGCGGGACTGGTCGGTTCAGATGGCGCGACCCACCATGGCGCATTCGATTTGGCCGCATTCCGCTGCGTGCCTAATTTGACGATCGCCTCTCCGATGAATGTGGTGGAGCTCCGCAATTTGATGTATACCGCTTCCCAACCTGGTCATGGACCATTCATGATTCGTTATCCGCGTGGAAAGGGCGTTTTGTTGGATTGGCATGGCGAGATGCAGACGATGCCGGTCGGTAAGGGTGTCCGTCTCAAAGAGGGAACCTCTTCGTTGGCCGTCTTGACGTTGGGTCCGTTGGGCTTTGCCGCTAAGAAGGCGATAGAGAGGGCCGAGAGCGAAGGCATGAGCGTCTCCCACTACAATATGCTCTTCCTCAAACCTTTGGATGAGGAGATGTTGCAAGAGGTCGCATCCCGTCACACCAAGGTGATCACCGTGGAGGATGGTGTTGTGAGCGGTGGTTTCGGTTCCGCCGTCCTCGAATATTTCGCCGATCATGATTGTCAAATAAAGGTTAAACGTATTGGTATCCCAGACTTGTTCGCCACACATGGCACACAGGAGGAGTTGTATCATCTTTATGGAATGGATGCGGAGGGTATTTACCAAACGATTGTCTCTATGCTTCAATAATTATGGATAATAAATGGATGAAAATATTGGCCGCTGTGGCCGTGGCTCTCTTTTTGGGTGGCGTGTTGTTCTATTTCTGTTGCCCGGAAACAGTGGATTATATCTCCGCCAAGAATAAAAATACGGTCTCCGGTTATGTGAAATTCAGGGAGAAATATCCTGAAAGTAGCTATTGGCCAAGTTTGGATCATAGGAAATCCTTGTTGGAGGAGAGCTATTTCTCTCAACGCAAGGAGAAGAATACCTTAGAGGCCTTTGATGAGTTTTTGTTCGCGTTCCCTCATGATAAATACACTGCCGAGGCGAATCGTCTCCGTGACAGTATCCTCGCTTGGCAAAGGGATTGGGAGACGTATGGAAACAACTCCTTGGCAACTGGTTCGTTGCCTTACGAGGCGAACTTTGGTAAGCCGTTGAAATACCGTAAGGATTCCAATTCCGATATTGTGGTGGTGGCACCTTTTTCCTTCGATGTCGTGACTGTGTTACGTAAAAATGACGAGAACGGAGAGGTGGTTTCCCATGCCTATATCCAAGCTGACAGCACCTATACCTTCCGTGTGGATAATGGTAAATACCAGGCTTTCTTCTACATCGGAAGAGGTTGGCATCCTGAGAAGAAGATGTCCGATGATCAGGTCGGTGGCTTCTTGAAATTTGAAACCTTCACCAAGGATGACCCAGTCTCCGTGATGGATGAGGTCTTTACCTACAAGCTGTCCATGAAGCAAAAGAACGCCAGCTCAAAGCGTGAAATGTTTGGACGTTAAGTGTGATGTGAAACAACAACAAAATTCCTCACTTAAATCAAGCAATGTTTTCCCTCTGTTGTATAGCCGCGTTTGTGGCGTTTGGCTTCCTGTTTATATATCTTGTCAGACGTATCAGGGAAGAGCTCGATCTCTATCGTTTTTTTTCGGAAGATGATTCCATGCGAGGATTGTTGATGGATGACCCCAAACGTTTCCATATCAGCGTCATATATCTGATGACCTACATGACCCGCACTGACGATGATTCTGTCCAGGTGGACAAACTTAATATGATTGTCCGTTATATTAGGGAAATTTGTCCATTGGTGTACTTGGAGGATATTCTTAAATCGTTTGCTGATTTGACGGCCCGTGTTGTTGGAAGTGGAAAGAATAGACGGACGGAAGCGATTTTTGATGTGGCGGCTTTTATGAGGGGATCGGACTGCTGCTTCCCGAACCCTAATAAGGGGTCGACTTATGCGAATCGATTGCATGGAACCCGTATGGCGCAAGAAATAAGCCAATATCTATCTGAAACAGACCGACTTTATGTGATGTATTTGCTCAACCGTATGGTTGCTTTGGACAATGTGATGACCACCGGAGGAAAACGTTCTGAGATGGCCTTTATGGGGAAGTTGTGTTTGAAGGGGCTGAAGGTGCCGAAGGATGAGTTTGAAGGTTTGTTCAAGGCTTCTGTTGAAAACCGTGTTTCAGAATGGTACAGAAGTCATTTTGCGGGAAACGATCGCTATCCCGATGAGTCTCGTTTAGCTAATTTATATCCTGCGGATATGTGCTCCTATGCGGCAGATTTGACGAAGAGCCCTATTCCTTCGACTTCTCACTTTAGCAAGCTGATTAACGTATCGATTATCGCCATCATCTTATTAGTCGTGTTGACAATCGTTTTTTTCTGTCTGGAATCAGATTTGATGAGTGATGTTTATCCGTTATCCTTATGGGTAATCCTTTGGGATATAGTCGCCGTTGTCATGCTATGCAATGTCCCTGTTTTGGATTCAGAGAGATTTAATGTTCTTAGGACGAAATTGGAGAGCAAATTGCAATGGAAAGGGTTGGTATGTAGCATTGTAGGATCCGTATGCCTCCTGATTTCCCTCTATTACGCTATGTTTGGCTCATTGACTATTTGGGGCAATTCTTTGTTTCGTGAGTATGGTGAAGGCGTATGTACGGCTAAAGTGACCGATACTCATAAGGTAAAAAGTAGAAAGAGTACTTCGTATTATGCGGATTTTCCTACAGTTTACATCTCTAATGTCGTTGTCAGTTCCAAACCGAGAGGTAACATATCGTTTGTCGATAAAGTCTTCCTGAATGCATTGGCCTCATTGCCTTTAGCGTCAGGCGTGGGTAACGGTATGAAAACCATGGATGATTGTCGTATCACATCAGGAGAGTATTATGATATAGAAGAAGGATCTGAAATTGAATTGACTTTTAAACGTGGATATTATGGTTATATCTTTTTTGATGGCCATAGGTTGAAAGCTCCTATTAAAGTGGATGCGGATCTTGAGACGGATGAGGTTGATCCAGTGAGTGAGTAACGCTGTTTTTATTTTCTCTATTGTATCCGCTACATCTTGATGACTTTGAACGTCGTGCCGTCCACTTTGATGATATATCTTCCTGGCGTGTAGTTGCCACACTCGATTGAAGTCTCATCTCCTGTAAATGAAGCGTTGAAGAGGGTACTGCCCGTCTCGTTGATGATGGTGACGAAGTGCCTCTCTTGGCTGTTATTGCTGAATGTTACCGTGACTTGATCTCTGATTGGATTAGGATAGACTGCCGTCTCATTTGTCTTATGGGGCGTTTCTTCCTCATCTATGGTGGAGTTCTTACTCGTCACGCGGAAAGTGAAACCGATAGGATTTGTTTCTTTGCCTATCTCGTCCTTGAATGTCACATGAGCGGTATATTCTCCCGCTGGACAATTTTCGGGCGTTAGAATCGCTATTCGGCAGTCGGGCGAGATTTCTTTCCAGTCTTCATCAAGAAATCCAACTTCAGATGCCTCCACACTGAATGACAACCTATATTCGATAGGAGAGCCTTGCGCCACAGCGTAGCTGATGAAAGCCTCGCTGCCGGAATAAAAGCTATCTTTAGGTACTCTGAACGATTCTCCTTTGTTGTCTTTGTAGAGACGAATATCTTCGTGCAGCTTCTCCACAATCTCGTGCCTGGTGATTTTGCACTCCACGCAGGTGTAAACCTTTTTGCCTTTATTGCTGGTGGTAGGGTAGATGGTGAATTGACCCTCGTCCCAAGTATGCTCCTTAACGGGTATAATGAAACTCTTCCTATACATTTCCCCTTTACATGCGGTGCAGTAGACCGCCTCGTCGTAGCTTCCCTCGTTGTGGCAGCAGGCGGTAATCATGTGTTCGACGATCGTGTCGCCAGCGATATGCGTTAGGGTAGGGATGGCGATCTCCTCTCCGTGGATGTCGCATCGTGAGCAATGTCTGGATTGGATGCCTTCGTGTGAGCAGGTGGCAGCCTTGTCCACTACATATTCAGCTGTGAAATTATGTCCCAGCGCGGCGGTTGTCTGGGTGATGGTCTCTCCGCAGCCGATGTGTTTGCATCGCATGACGGATAGACCCTCTTGGGTGCAGCTGGCTGGCTCGATGGTGGAGGAAGGGGTCCAAGCGTGGCCGATGGCGGGTAGGATCGTGGTGTTGATACGCTCCTCGCAGCGGCTGCAGTGTTGTGACTTTCTGCCCGACTCGGTGCAGGTGGCCGCTAGATCCACGGTGAATTTCTCCGCGAAATCATGGCCCAATGGTTGGGTGTATTCGATCTTGGTTGTATTACATGCCTTGTGGAGGCAGCTATATTTAATGCTTCCCTTTTGTGTGCAGTTCGCTGATGCGGTGAGGCTTCCCTCGTCCCATTCGTGGCCCAATGCGGGGATCACACTGCTCTTCGTGGCGTCGCACTGGTAGCTCTCGCAGTGGTGGCTCATCACTCCGTTTTGGCTGCATGTGGCTGCTTGGAGGGTCTCTCCTTGGCTCCATGTATGTCCTTTGGCGGGGATCTCTGTGATTTCACTCTTTGCCGCGCATCGGGTACAGTGTTTGGATTTGCTGCCGGCTTGTTCGCAGGTAGGGGTGAGGTCTGTGATGAATTCTAGGTTGAAGTCGTGGCCCAAAGCCGCGATGACCTCTGTCCTGGATGCGTCGCAATCGTTATCTAGACAGATGTATTTGATGCTTCCTTCGCTGGTGCAGGTGGCCTCCTTGATGATGCGACCCTTGTTCCATGTATGGATGTGCTCACTGTTTCCTTCTGCCGAAACATTATCTGCTAGGAGTGTGCTTTCCGCACTGGCCGTCGTTGCTATACCCAATAGCAAAGACAACGCTACCGATGTCATAATTGAATTTTCCATATCCCCTCCTTCTTTGTAACATAATCAAATCCTTTGTTTTCACTCTTCTTAGTATGGTTCTTCGGAACCTTGTCTATTGAATAACTTTTCTCCCTTAGGCCGTCGCCTATTTTTTTTCAACTTCGTTTACACGAATATAGTTAATAAATTGTTGAAAACCTATGTTGATAACCTCACTTAAATTGATGTTTGATAATTTCATTGCGCGAATTGTCGGCCTTTTGTACTTCTGATAATTATTTCGGAGTGGGGCGCTGAATTTCGTGTTGTGTGTCCCGTAGAAACGATGCGTTTTTTGGCTTCGGGGCGTTGCTCCATTACATTATATGGATATCAACTTCCCCTCAAAATATATCTCCGTAGGGGATCTATGTCGATAGATGGGGGAATTAAGAATTAAGAACGAAATCGACGGAGTCTCTTTCTATCGTCCTGAAAGGGCAAAAGCAGAATTTACGCCTTTAGGCGTTTAATATCGGTAAGGTTTGTGATGATAGGATTTATTTGTAAATTTGCGGAAAGGACGAAAAAATCCAGTGAAAATTATTTTTACCAGTTATGTTTGA
>JAKSKY010000011.1 GCA_024401515.1 Paludibacteraceae bacterium
TGTTTTCTGTTATTATCATACATTAACAGGTTAGATTTGATATTATAAAAGTGTTAATCCGTACCGCATGGATGCAGGGGATTCCTTTGCAAAGGTAATGAAAGATATTTTAAAAAATAAATTTTATATGTATTAATTACACGATGTCGACGATGCTCGCCCTCTTCCCCTTCACCCTGAATTTCACCTCCAATCCCGCGAATTCAAATCCATAGATTCTCTCCTCGTCCTCGTGGTAGGCGGGGCGGGGATCTTGCGCGATGACATCGATGAGGGCTTTACGCTTCTCTTGGGGTACAAAATCAAGCATTTCATCGGGAATTTCGACCTCTAATTGGTAGTCTGTGTTCTGAGAGGTAAAGCCAATGGCAGCCTCTGGGTGACAATCTGCCGCGATGTAAGGTTTGATGTCGTAGATGGGTGTGCCATCCATCAAGTCCGCCCCAGAGACAATAATCACGGTTCCATCGTTCTTGTCGTGCTCGATGCCCTCCAATTTCACGGAGGAAAGGCCAATTTCGTTTGGACGGAAGGGTGAACGGGTCGCGAAAACGCCCATACGGGTGTTTCCTCCTAATCTTGGCGGACGAACAGTCGGCGACCAACCCTCTCGGATTGCCTCCGAGAAGCCCCAAATCAGCCAAATGTGCGAGAAATCGGTGAGCCCACGCAGGGATTCCTCGTTGCGGTATTCGGGTTCGAATACAATTCGGGAACGAAGTGTGTCCACCAATCCGCTTTGTCTGGGAATGCCAAACTTGGTGGGGAAGTCACTCTTCATTCGTGCGATGATTTTAAAATTGGTTGAATCTGCCATCGTCGATATTTTTTCTAAAATTCATGCAAATCTACCCTATTTTGCCACAAAAAGGGCGTTTTGCGACAATTATCTTGTCGTTTGAACCTATTTTCCTATTCGATTGGAGAGGGAAACCATACATTTGCATCAAATAAAACCCCTATAATTTAACACTGTATTACTTTTAAGATTCTACCAGGAAAAACACAAAGCATCGAACAGATGCATTTAAGAGTGATGAATTTGAAAGATCACTTGAAAAGAGGCTGTTTGTAAGATTAGGCGGAGAGACTGATTAGAAGTCTCTCCGCTTTTTGTATCTTTGCGCACCAATTTGTTGTATATGGTTTCATTAAAAGAATTATTTGTCATCTTTTTTAATATTGGCGCCTTCACGTTGGGTGGAGGTTATGCCATGCTGACGATGGTGGAGGATGCTATCGTCACGAAACGGAAATACATTGAGAAGGAGGAGTTCTGGGATTTGATCGCGGTGCTTCAATCCTTGCCTGGCGTATTCGCCTTGAACACAGCCTTGTATGTGGGGTATAAACTGCGTGGCCGTTGGGGCGCGTTTTGGGCATCCTTGGGCGCTGTTTTGCCCTCCTTCCTTGCTATTATCATCATAGCGATGTGTTTCACGGAAATCAAGGACAATGAGTTTGTGGAAAGCCTTTTCAAGGGCATCCGACCTTGTGTGGTGGCGCTTATCGCGGTACCTGCCGTTAATTTGATAAAAAAGAACTGCAAGAACTGGTGGATGATTTTGATCGCTATTCTCTCCGCCGGTTTGATCTGGTGGTTCAAAGTCAATCCGATATGGATCATCGTCGTGGTTTCTGTGGCGGCGGTCGCTTATGGAATGTATGGTTATAATAAGATGAAAGGGGAGCAAAAATGACGTTTTTACAACTATTATATGTCTTTTTTAAGATTGGATTATTAGGTTTTGGCGGTGGTTACGCCATGCTTTCTTTGATTCAGTTCGAGGTGGTGGATCATTTCGGGTGGATGACGGTGACCCAGTTCTCCGATATGTTGGCGATCTCTCAGATGACGCCTGGACCGGTCTCCATCAATACGGCCACTTATGTGGGCTATGAGGTGGCTGGCATTCCTGGTGCAGTGGTGGCGACGATTGCTTTGTGCCTTCCTTCCATCTTGATGATGTATTTTGTCATTCGTTTCATGATTAACAACAAGGAGAATCGTTTTATGCAATATATCCTTGGCGGTTTACGTCCTGTCTTGGGCGGTCTCATTCTAGCCGCGGCGTTGCTTTTGGTGAACCGTGAGAGTTTTGTTGATTTTGGATGGGGTGAACGCAATATTTCAGTTCTCATATTTATTGCTACATTTGTGGCGCTCTACTTCTATAAAGTCAATGCGATGTGGTTAATTGCGGCGGCTGGTGCGGTAGGTGTGTTATTTATGTAAATCTTACATTGATACGGTAGCGTATGGGACAACGAGGCGTGTTTCGTCTATCGGGACTGGTGTTTTTTCTACTGATTCCACTCCTTTCTGTCTTTTCAGAAGGGTATCGTTCCTCGTTGCCCGATAAAACAACGTTTGACCAATTCTCAGGATTGCCTCTGGTAGGCAAATATGGACAAGTCTCCTCGGTGAAGGTCTTTTATGAGATCCAAGAGGATAAACTATATTACCTGAACAACCACAATTTCTCCTTCCACTATGATTTTTGTTCCGAGGTGTTGGACCATACGGTGGATTTGGAAACTTTCAACGCCTATAATTACGTCGACCATCCCAGACGTAAGTATCTGTTGGCCAATGTGAATTATTACCGCACGATGGATATCTACGCTATGGAGTTCTCCGATGCGGATGAGGTGACATTGCCGCAGATATTGCTGCTTTGGAATAGGGTGACGCAATCTTTCTATGTCGGGAAGGATTTACGTCTATTGGTCAGCAATGGACGTATTTATGATATGCGCGCGCAATTGGAGGACACTGTTCCTTTGTTGATGCCTTCGGAGGTTTACGGAGAGCTCTCCTACCAAGCGGTTAGTAAGCGTTCCTGCGTAGGGCGGTTGCGTTATGTCGCTAACTTGGATTCGATGCGGGGAGAACTGCTTCCTTCGGATATTATTGTTTTAAATAAATCACCCCTTTCGTTGCCGCAGGTGGCGGGCGTGATTGTCACGGAATTCCAAACCCCTTTGAGCCATCTTTCCATTTTAGGGCAAAATAGGAAGATGCCTGTGGCTGCCTACAAAGATGCGTTTCGAGATAGACAATTGCGTTCTTACGAAGGTAAAAATGTGGAATTTGAGGTGGCATCCGACACCTTCCACTTGAAGGAAATCGCTAAATTAAAGCGTCGTAAGGAGCGGAAGAAACCCTATCGTATGGATTACGATTTGTCTGTGGCCCATTTGGTCCGACTCGACTCGGTGGATCGTTTGGCCTATCGTTATATGGGCCATAAGGCTTGCAATTTCGCTCTTCTAAGCAGATTGAGCCGAGAGGAGGGTTCCGCATTTTTAGTCCCTGAGTGTGGTTTTGCGATCCCATTCTATTTTTATCAGCAACATGCGATCCGTTCGGGTGCGAAGCCATTGATTGAGGATTTAATCAAACAGGGTGCGAAATGGAACGATCAGCAGGTGACGGAACGTTTGACGGAGATCCGTTCCTTGATTCTCTCTTGTTCGATGGATTCCGCTTTGGTGAAGGCGGTCGATCGTCAGGTGGCGGATTGTGGTTATGAGAAGATGCGTTTCCGTTCTTCCACCAATGCGGAGGATGCCGCATGGTTCTCGGGCGCAGGTTTGTACGATTCCAAATCCGGGGGGGTAGGTAGTTCCAAGAAATCGTTTGAGAAGGCGATCAAAACAGTGTGGGCTAGCCTTTGGTCCTATGCGGCTTATAAGGAGCGTGAATATTACAAAATAGACCATTCCTGCGCTTTCATGGGTGTCTTGGCCCATCGAGCCTTCCCTTCCGAGGCGGTGAATGGTGTGGCGGTGACGAAGAATTTATATCGGGAGGAGTATCCGGGTTACACGGTGAATGCCCAGTTAGGAAGTGAAAATGTGGTGAATCCTTCTCCTGGCGTTGTGTGCGACCAGTTTATTTGTGTGCCTTGGCAATTGGGTATTCTTTATGAGGAGAAACGTCCCATCGATATTATCACCCAGTCTAATTTGACGAATGGACATTTGACTATGGCTACTGAGGAGATAAAGCAATTGGCGGACCAACTGCAGATTATCCATGACTATTTTTACGCGCAGCTTCGCATCAATCTATTATACCAGGACTTTGCGGTGGATGTGGAGTTCAAGCTGGATGGCCCGGAACGCAAACTATATGTGAAACAGGTCCGTCCGTATAACTATTGATCATAATCCTCTTCCTGTTCTTTCTTCCTTGCAGCGAAGATGAATCCGGAGATGCCTCCGCAACCTCCTCCGATCAAATGTCCCATTTGGGAGACATTGTCCGCTACAAGAATTCCGTTCATCACTTCTCGTCCGAGATATAACACCAACACCAAAATAAAGGTGAGGGGGATTTCCTTCTCCTTGAAGGAGGTCATGGAGGCTAGGATGATAAAGGCGAAGACGA
Source organism: Paludibacteraceae bacterium (assembly GCA_024401515.1). Lineage (GTDB taxonomy): Bacteria > Bacteroidota > Bacteroidia > Bacteroidales > Paludibacteraceae > UBA1181. The sequence goes on from JAKSKY010000011.1 coordinate 4,397, forward strand.
CACCTGAGGCTCCTAATAGGGCGTAAGGTGTGAACAAATTATTGATCAGTGCGGTCACAAAGGCGGTGGCTAGGATAACGAAGAGGATTCGCTTGCTACCATATTTTTCCTCCAACATGGGGCCTATTAGAATAAAGAGCAGCATATTGTTCGCATAGTGCGAGAGGTTGGCGTGGCCCAAGACATGGGTAAACATCCGCAAGTAGGTCAGTGGGTTCAGTAGGGATGAATGGTAGGTCGTGAAGAATGCTTGGGTGGTGTAGTTGGCTGTGAGATAGCCGAGCAAAAGTGACAATCCCGAAATAATCGCGAAACTCAAGACTACGGGGGAATTGAATGTTATTCTAAGGCCGTTGCTGCTCATAATATTTTCAAATCAATCCTTTAATGATATAAAATAACACCGGCACCAATAGCGCCGGTAACATATTCACTGTTTTGCAATCCTTGATGCCTAGCATGGATAAGCCTGAACTGACAATCAGCACACCTCCCACGATGCTCAATTCGTTGCGCATAGGCTCTGGCATGGCGGTGCTGAAATGGTAAGCGAGCAGATAGAAGGATCCTTGCCAACAGAAAAGGATAGGGGCCGCCAATAGCATTACTCTTCCGTAGGAGGCGGCTAGAACCGCAGAACCGACCATGTCTAGTGTAGCGTTGGTGTAAAGGAAGGTGTTGGCGGGTTCGTTGAAGTCCCAACCGTGGCTGGGGGAGAGGGCGGATTGCACGGGTCCAACAATGGCAAAGGTGCCGATGCAGAAGAGTAATACGCCTGTCATCAGTCCTTGCACCTCTCTCTTACGCCCCTTCGCCGCACGTTCGATGCGGCCTTCCAGATCCAGTTTGGTACCTATTAAGGCACCTATCGCTATGCTAAGGATGAAAAGAACGGGTATTTCACTTTTTTGCATATTGGGCAGTGCGGCGTTGGCACCCAATACAAGGCAACATAGTCCAAGTCCATTGAATAGGGCTTGTTTGAAACGCTCCGAGATTTTCTCTCCGAAGAGAGAGCCGCAAGTCGCTCCAATGAGGATGGTGCAGGTATTGATGATTGTACCTAACATAACATATAGTTTGGATTTGTTCTTGTATAGGATTCGTGATTTCCGCGTAGGGCTTGCGCGCCTACGCTACATCATTTCTTAATCACAAAGTAGTGTCGAATTCAATTCGCCCCTACGGTGCGTATCAGAAGGGAACTGTCGCCGTAACTTAGGAATCTGAAACCGTTCTTCATCGCGTAGTCATACATCTTCTTCCAATCCTCTCCCACAAAGGCGGATATGAGGAGCAGTAGGGTACTCTGTGGCTGGTGGAAGTTGGTGATGATCGCCTTCACGATGTGGAAGTTGTAGCCAGGGACGATGATGATTTGGGTGTCGGCCGATATAGTTTCCAGTTCGTGTTTTTCCATATAGGCGAGGATGGCATCTAATGATTCCTCTGTGGAGAGGTTGTAGCCGCTGTTGTAAGGCATCCATTGGGTGACCTTCAGCTCTGTTTCGTTCAATTTAGGATTTTCGGCCAATTGGCAACCAATGTAATAGAGGCTCTCCAAGGTGCGGACCGAGGTGGTGCCGACGGCGATGACTTTGCCTGCTTTTCGGATCTTCTCCACCACGCTCTTTTGTACGGAGATCCACTCGGTGTGCATCTCGTGGTCACCGATGGTTTCGGATTTCACGGGTTGGAAAGTACCTGCGCCCACATGGAGGGTTACCTCCTCGCAATGGATATTTTTTTTGTTCAAAGCATCGAACACTTCAGGCGTGAAGTGTAGGCCAGCGGTAGGTGCGGCCACCGATCCCTTGATTTTCGAATAGACGGTCTGGTAGGTGATTTTGTCGCGGTCCACCGTCTCGCGGTGCAGGTAGGGTGGAATCGGCAATACACCGAAAGCGTCCAGGATGGAGGCGAAATTCACCGTCTCATCCTCCCAGAAGAAGCGGACATAGTAGGCGTTGCCGACAGCCTCTTGCTTCTCTGCCTTGAAGATGATCTCCTTGTCGTTCACCTTGACCGATTTCTCCAAGATGGTACCAGGCTTCCACTTGCTGGCGTTACCCACCATACATTTCCAGACGCACTCACCCGTGGTTTGGAAGGTGAGGACATAGTCGTGTGGACGGATGGGTTCAAGGCAGAAGACCTCGATACGGGCGCCTGTCTCCTTGTGGAAAACCAAGCGAGCCTGGATGACACGGGTGTTGTTGCAGACCAACAAGTCTCCCCCGTTCAAGTAATCAGGGATTTGCTTGAAGATGGCGTGGGAGATCTCCCCGTTTCGGTAGAGGAGTAGCTTGGATTCGTCACGTTTCTCCAAAGGGAATTTCGCGATGCGCTCGTCGGGAAGATCGTAGTTGAAATCTTCTATGGCAATGTCTTGTGGTTTCTGCATTTTCTTCTTCTTTGATATAAGCATACAAAGGTAGTTAAGAGTTAAGAATTAAGAGTTAAGAATGGTGAGTTTTTTAAGGTGGAAGGGTGTTCTTAGGTTGAATGGTGGAGAAGAGTTGGAAAACATTTTTATACTTTATTGGATTATGCTAAATTTGTGTGTGTAATTTAAGAGAAGAAATGAGGGGAGTTTGGGGAATTCCCATGCGATATCATGATTGATTGTAACGAACTAAAGTTCCTTATTTCTTAACTCTTAACTCTTAACTCTTAATTCTTAATTTTTAATTCAATGAGATTAATAGCTATACCTACTAAGGACGGTTCAGTGGATGACCATTTCGGACATTGTGCTTACTATACAATCTATCATTTGGATGATGATAACAAGATTGTTGTGGTGGAGCGTTTGGACTCACCGCAAGGGTGTGGATGTAAATCCAATATCGCGTCTGTGATGCGCGAAATGGGGGTGACATTGATGTTGGCAGGCAATATGGGCGAGGGTGCCTTCAACAAATTGTCCGAGCAGGGAATCCAAGTGATCCGCGGATGCGAAGGCAAGGTTGAGGCTGTTTTGAACCAATACTTGGGCGGTAAATTGAAGGATTCCGAGGAGGCGTGCAGTCACCACGACTGTCACGGATCAGACAATCTTAGTTTCACCTATATCGCCCCAAAAGAATAGAAATTATATAGTTTAGAAAAAGTTAAGGGACATGAATGGTCCTACCATTCTAAATTGACTTTGTCGAAGTTACGTTTCTTAACTCTTAATTCTTAATTCTTAACTTTATGGTAAAAGTTGGAGATAGAGTTCGCTTCCTCAATGCGACAGGAGGCGGTGTCGTTAGCAAGATTGTGAATCGTGAGATGGTTTTAGTGACCGATGACGACGGTTTTGATGTGCCTACTTTGGTGCGTGAATGCGTTGTGGTGGATAGCGGAGAGAATCGTTCGGAGAACAAATCCGCCGCATCTCAGAACATACCATCCAAGGAGAAAAAAATAGAGGATGTGGTGCCTGAGCAGGAGGATGATGACTACGATCCGGGTGAGGAGACCAAGGAGGGAGAGACCTTGAATGTATTCTTGGCCTATCTTCCACAAGATCCGAAGAAGCTATCCGTGACCGATTACGATTGCTATTTGGTAAATGATAGTAACTATTACTTGGGCTATAATGTGGCGAGTGGCAATGGTTCCATGTTTATCTCCCGCGCCGCGGGATTCATTCAACCGAACACCAAATTGTTGTTGGAGGAGGTGAAGAAGGAGCAGTTGAATGACTTGGAGATTCTCCGTGTCCAATTGATGCCTTTCAAGCAGAAGAAGGCCTACAAAGTGAAGCCTGCCTATGACGCGCAGATTAAGATCAATCCTGTGAAGTTCTATAAACTGCATAGCTTTACCGAGAATGATTATTTCGAGGAGGATGCGATGTTGTTCCCTATCGTGAAAAACGATGGCTTGGTGGAGCGTGAGATCTCCGCAGAATCCGTCTCTGAGATTTTGAAGAACAAGGAGACGAAGTTGCCAGCTAAGGTCTCTGTATCCAGCAAACCGAAACAGGAGATCGTAGAGATTGATTTGCACATCGAACAGCTCTTGGACAACACCACAGGTATGAGCAACGGAGATATGCTCCAATATCAAATCGATAAGTTCCATGAAGTGATGCAGCAATATGCGAAGAGCAAAGGGCAAAAGATTGTCTTTATTCATGGTAAGGGAGACGGTGTGTTGCGTAAGGAGATTCTACAACAGTTGAAGCACAAGTATGCCTCTTGCTATGTGCAGGACGCCTCCTTCTTGGAGTATGGCTATGGTGCGACAATGGTAACGATTAAATAACAGATTATGACACTTTTGATTATATCCTTAATCCTAACACTAGGCATCTCCTTCCTCTGCTCCTTGATGGAATCGGTGCTCTATTCCACTACCACCTCCTACATTGAGTCCCTGGAGGACACGAAGGGCGTTCGATTGTTGAAGGAGTTGAAGTACAATATTGAGAAGCCGATCGCCGCGATTTTGTCATTGAATACCATCGCCAATACGGCGGGTGCCTCCGTCGTGGGCGCGCAGGCTGCTGAGGTGTTGGGCAATGAACTCTTCGGTTATATGTCCGCTCTGTTGACGGTCTTGGTTTTGATATTCTCCGAAATCATTCCTAAGACCATCGGTTCGAACTATTGGCGGGATCTTTGCGTCCCTATCGGTTATATCATCAAGGGAGTCTATTACCTCTGTTTTCCTCTGGTGGTGGCCTCTCAATTTTTGACCAAATTGTTTACCAAGAAGCAGACCAGTACGATCAGCCGTGAAGAGGTGGCTGCCTTGACGAAAATTGGTGAGCGTGAGGGAGTCTTTATGACCAGCGAGAGCAAAATCATCAATAACTTGGTGAAGATGCAGACCATCAAGGTCCACTCCATTATGACGCCCCGTACGGTGGTTTTGGCGGCGCAGGAGGATATGACCTTGGGTGAATTCTTCAAGCAGAAGCGTTACTTATGTTATTCCCGAATCCCTGTCTATACGGAGGATATTGATGATATTACAGGATTTGTCTTAAAAACAGATATTTTGATGCACCTTGCCAATGGCAAGAAAAATCTAAAACTGAAGTCCATCAAGCGTGACATCATGGTATGTTACGAGAATACATCCATGCCTAAATTTTATGATCTTTTGGTGACCCGCAAAGAGCATATCGCCTTGGTGATCGATGAGTATGGTGGCATGGAGGGTATCGTGACCATGGAGGATGTCGTGGAGACAATCCTGGGTTTGGAGATCACGGACGAGAGCGATGCGCAAACCGATATGCAGGCCTTTGCCAAGGCGCTTTGGGCGAAACGTGCCAAGAACCTTGACGTGGCTGAGGTGGATGATGATGACAAGATTGAATCCGAAGGAGGATCAGTTGAATAAAAATCTGATCACGTCGTTCGTATTGGCGAATAGAATCAAAGTCATTAAGAAAATCATGCCAATCATCTGCGCTCTGATAAGGGCCTTTTGACTTGGCTTTTTTCTTGTGATGATCTCGTACAATAGGAACATGATGTGTCCGCCATCCAATCCTGGAATTGGCAAAAGGTTCATAAAGGCTAAGATCACCGATAAAAATGCAGTGATTTCCCAGAATGTTTCCGCATCGAATTGGTTAGGGAAAAGTCTACCGATGGAGATGAATCCACCTAAGCTTTCGGCCCCCTCCTTGGTGAATACGTACTTCATGCTATTGGCATAACCTGTTAGTTTACGTACGCTTTTTTGTAATCCGTTAGGAATTGATTCCAAAAGTGTGTAGCGTTTGGTCGTGATGGGAAATAATGCACTAAGTGGTTTCATATAGACACCGATTTTTCCATGTATGTCTGGTGTCAATATCAATTGAACCTCTTCCTTATTTCTCATGACGGTGACAGAAACATTACGGTTTCTATGATCGGCGAATACATCGATGCAGTGTCCCATAAACGCTTGGGCGGAATCTCCTACGGAGATGATACTGTCGCCTGTCATCATGCCGGCTAACTCCGCACGGGAACCTTTGATGATGGAATCTACCACGAAAGGCATTCTGAAGGTAGCGAATCCTTTCTTCTCTTGCAAAATATCTTGCATGAGATTGCCATCCATTGTCAAACTCACCTCTTCCCCCGCTCTTCGTACGACTACCGTATGGGCGTTAGCGATGTTGTAGAATGCGTCTTCGTTGAATTGGTCTAATACTATATCATCCGCACGAAGAAGAACATCTCCGTCTTGAAAGCCAGCTTTGAGGGCGGCAGGACTGAATTCCATTCCTGATTTGGCATCTTGAAGGGCTATGTATTTTTCGCCGAAATGGAACGAAATCATCGTATAGAGACCGATGGCAAGTATAAAATTGAATGTTACACCTGCTATCATGACGATGAGACGTTGCCATGCCGGTTTGGATCGGAACTCCCAATCTTGGACGGGACGTTTCATCTGTTCCGTATCCATGGACTCATCAATCATACCCGCAATTTTCACGTATCCGCCTAGGGGCAACCATCCCACTCCGAAGGTCGTGTCGCTATTCTTGGGTTTGAACTTGAATAGCGAGAACCAAGGGTTGAAGAAGATGTAAAATTTCTCTACGCGGATCTTGAAGATGCGCGCGAAAAGAAAGTGCCCAAACTCATGGATAACGACCAAGAGCGATAGACTTAGAAAAAATTGAAGTGTAGGGACGATGATATGTTCCATGCTGTGAATGTCGGTGATTGCTATTATTTAGACGCTAGTTCAGCGGCGATTTGACGAGCCTCCTTGTCACTCTCCACGTAAACTTCGTAGGAAGTTTGCTTGGTGAAGGTGGCTGTCTGCATTGTTTTCTCGATGATGTCGGACATTTGAAGGAATCCGATGTTGCCTTTTAGGAATTCAGCCACCACGATTTCATTAGCCGCATTAAGGATACAAGGCATATTACCGCCCTTATCCATCGCCTCGAAGGCAAAGGCAAGGTTGCGGAAAACCTCCATGTCCGGTTTTTCGAAGGTGAGATCCTTGCAATCGAAGAAATCCAATCGTTTGAAATTGTTTTTCAATCTATTAGGGAATCCAAATGCATATTGGATCGGCAATTTCATATCGGGCAAGCCCATCTGGGCTTTTACGCTTCCATCCTCGAATTGTACCATGGAGTGGATGATGGATTGTGGATGTACCACGGGAACGATTTGTTCCGGTTTCACGTTGAACAACCATTTCGCTTCGATTACCTCAAATCCCTTATTCATCATGGAGGCGGAGTCGATGGTGATTTTAGCGCCCATGCTCCAGTTGGGATGTTTCAAAGCATCCTTGGCCGTTACTGTCTCCAAGAACTTTCTGTCTTTGCCGCGGAATGGGCCTCCGGAAGCGGTCAGAATAATGCGTTCGATAGGACTTTGTTCTCCTACGAGACATTGAAAAATAGCGGAGTGTTCTGAATCGACGGGTAGGATAGGACATCTGTTTTGGATGGCCAAATCGCAAACCAATTCTCCCGCCACGACCATGGTCTCCTTGTTGGCCAAGGCGATGGTTTTGCCCGCTTTCAATGCGGCGATGGTGGGTTGGAGGCCTGAATAGCCTACCATGGCGGTCAATACGATATCCACAGCCTCCATGGATGCCACGTCCGCGATGGATTGGGATCCGGCGAAGACTTTTATCGGCAAATCGGACAAGGCCTCCTTGACGGTCGCATATTTCGCCTCGTTGGCGATGACTACCATCTCAGGTTTGAATTTTCTTGCCTGTTGGATCAGTAGTTCATCACTGTTGTTGGCTGTCAACGCATATACTTCGAAGAGGTCGGATTGCTCTTCAATTACTTCCAAAGCTTGGGTTCCGATGGAACCTGTCGAGCCTAAAACCGCTATTTGTTTCTTCATAAGAGAAATGTCTTTTGCTAAATTAAAAAGAGATGTAGGAGAGCGGGTTCACCGCTACGCCCTCTTTCCACAATTCAAATTCGAAGTAGGAGTCCGAACCATTTCTGAAGGTGATTAGGATCTCTCCCGCATGGACCTTCATGCCTTTTTGCTTGATGAAAGGTTGCTTTGCCTTGTAGACCGTCACGATGTTGTCCGCATGTTGGATGCAAAGCACATATTGGTTGTGGAATGAATAGTCCGAAGAGATGATGATACCATCCAATACGGAAAGTGCGCTGGTGTTCTGTACCGCAACGATGGTTGTGCCGTAAACCCCCTTTTTTATGTTGAAGGTATCGATGATACGGCCTTGTGCGGGAGAGCACATCAGATAGGTGGTCTCGATCTTTTCCGAGTTGGCGCTGATGGAGTTGAGGTTTTCAATTTCGCTTGACTCGTAGGCGTTTCGGTATGCGATCTCCTTTTCGGAAGGCTCAAAGTTGATTTTGTCCGTATTGACGTTCTTCAGATCTTGCGTCGCTTTGGTGGAATCGAATTCCACTTGTCCTGTCATCACGGCGCGTAGGCCATCCATGTATTGTACTTGTATTTTCAGTTGCTCGGAAAGGGAGTCTATCGTTAAGGCGTCGCGCATCAGTTCGCTGCGTAGACTAATATTCTCCGTGTAGCCTGGAAGGAATCCTCTCAGTGGGGTCTTGATGATAAGGAAAGCGATGAGGAAGAAAACAACGATGGCTGTGATGAAGACTGCCGTCACCACCGAACCTTTGGAGAGTCTTATGTGAAAGACCTCTTCAAGGGTGTTTTCGTTCAAGATGGAAACCTTGTATTTGAATCGTATGATTCGTATGATTCGTTTGATTAAACTACCTTTTTTGTCCATTTTACAATTCTCTTCTTCTAAATTCTGCACAAACGATACCCGTCGCCATGGCTACGTTAAGGGATTCGGAAGTTTCCCTTCCCTTCGGGTAGTTCGGAATGAATAGGCGTTGGTTGATGTGTCGGGAAATCTCCTCGGAGATGCCGTTTCCTTCGTTGCCCATTACGATGATACCGTTGGACGAAAGCGCTTGTTTGTACATATCTTGTCCATCCAGGAATGTTCCGTAGATGGGTGTTTCATGGTTCTCTCTCAAAAATTGGCCCAAATCCGTATAATGGACTTTTACGCGGGCGATGGCTCCCATGGTAGCTTGTACCACCTTGGGATTGTATACATCCACAGTCTCCATGGAGCAGACGATGTTTTCGATGCCGAACCAGTCCGCCACTCGGATGATGGTTCCCAGATTGCCTGGATCTTGGATGGTGTCCAACGCTAGAACAAGTTGTTCGCGCATCACCTTTTTGTCCATCTGGTAGTTCGGTTTGTCGAAAATCGCTATGGCGGATTGTGGGGATTGAAGTAGGGAGGCTTTGCAGATCTCCTCCTTCTCTGCGATGATGACCTCGTCGGCGGAAGGGAAGGGGTGTTCCTGCAGGAATGGTTCTGTGCAGATCAATGTACGGCAATGGAAGGCTGGAAGCAGGTCGGATACTAGCTTGTTCCCCTCCGCGAGGAAGAGACCTTGTGCGTCCCGTTCCTTTTTCTTCGCCAACGATGCGATGGTACGTATTTTGTTCTTGCTCAGTGCCATAGTTTGATTATTCCAAACCTACCAACTCGATTTCGTAATACATTGGACGGTACTCCTCCGCATCGGAAAGGGTGCTTCCTGTGATGGTGACATTGCTCTCGTTACCGATTTTGAACGGAATGATCACCTTGCATTTTCCACCAACACGAAGGTTCTTGACCGCTTGTTGGAATCCCTCTCCGAAAGTGGATCCGGAGGCATCGGATGTGATCTTGAAACTTTGTGGGTCGGGAGAGTATTGCGCTGTGCAATTGTATCTCATGGTACCGGTCAATGTGTATCCCGCGTAGCGAACGTAGGCGGTCCAGTTCTTTTGTGGAACGGTGGTGCCTTCTCCCAATTTCACTTGGTGGTAATAAAGACCCTCCGCCTTTCCTGAAGCGTATAGATAGTAGATCTCATTGCCATTGCTGTCCACCCAGTCGCCGCTGTCCGCAGGCATTGTACCGGCTATGGTGACATGGTGGTCCTTGATGAAATTTTCGATTTGATCGTCCTCCTCGTCCAAATGGTCGGAATAGGTCATTGTCTTTCCACATCCGCTAAGTGTGACGTATAGTAGGCTGGTTAACGCGAAAGCGGCTATTTTAATTTTGCTTTTAAGGATCATATCTTGTGATTATTAATTTAATTCTTTTTTACCTCAATGATGGACAGTTTCATGAAGACAGGGGTCCAACTGTTGATACACTTTCCCTTTCCTGGGACGCCGAATGCGATGACCGATGGAATGATGAACTCACCTTTGCCCCCTTCACGGAGTAGTCGGATCGATTCGCGGATGCCCACCTCGATGTCGGCATGGCCCAATCTGACAGTCTTCACGACATCCGTGATTTTGTCGCATGGCTCCTCTCCTAACGGACCGATGGTGTATTGGTAGGTCACCTCGTCGTTGGATAATATGGAGTCTCCTTTTCCTGGTTCTATGATGTGGTATCGTAGTCCGGAGCTTGTTTTACCCATGTCGAGATGAAGGGAGTCGATGTAATGGCTGATCTCCTGCTCCTCCAATTCGTGGAATTGCTTGTTCATCTCAAGCAGATTCTCTTGGGTATGTTCCATCTCAATTTTGTTGACGGGTATTTGCACCTTTTCGTCTCCGCAAGCGCAGAGAAGCGTCAATGAGAGGAGTGGGAGGCAAAATGACAATTTATTCATTTCCACGTCTCTTTAATTCTGCGGTTAACTCCTCTTTCATGGATGGGAGAGCCTCCTCGAATGCGGCGATGACCTTGTCCATGCTCTCGTAGGATTCGCCTCCGGAAGCGTTCTTGTGGCCTCCTCCGTTGAAATGTTTAGCGGCGAATTCATTGGTGGCCACATCTCCTTGAGAACGGAAAGAGCACTTGATCTTTCCTCCCTCCTCCTTGAAAAAGGCGGAGAAGATGATGCCCTTGATGGAGAGCGGCATGTTGACGAATCCCTCGGTGTCTCCCTTTTTGAAGTCATACTTGGACAACTCCTCGTTGGTGAGCGAGATCATGGCGGCGCCATATTCAGGATATAGTTTCATCTTCTCGTAAAGCATATAGCCCATGAGGCGGTATCTGCTCTCCGAGTAGTTGTTGTAAACTTTGTCGTGGATAGCATCCTTGTCGATGCCTTTTTTGATCAATTCGGAGATGATCACATAGATTTCCGCACCGTTGGAGTTGTAGGTGAAACTTCCCGTGTCGGTCATCATTCCTGTGTAGATGCACTCGGCGCACGCTTTGTCCATTTCGGTGAAATAACCCATTCTGCAGATGATGCGGAAGATCATTTCCGAAGTGGAGGCGAATTGCGGATAGGAGATGACAAGGTCGGCGAAGTTGCCTGGATCCAAATGGTGGTCGACAATTACCTTCTTGGCCGCAGAATCAGCCACGCTGATGGCTACGTTGTCGATGCGTTTCAAACTGTTGAAGTCCAATGCGAAGATGAGGTCCGCTTGCTCGATCAGTTCGTCCGCCAAACTCTTTTTCTTCTCATACACGATGATGTCGGATGAGCTAGGCATCCACTTTAGAAAGCCCGGAAAATCGTTGGGTACGATGACGTTGGCGTTTTTCCCGATTGTTCTCAAAAAAATAGAGAACGCCAAGGATGAACCGATAGCATCTCCATCGGGAGATACGTGTGTAGTGATCACAATGTTATCGGCCTCCTCGATATAGGATTTTGCCTCTTGGATTAAATCTTCGTCAATAATTTTTGAAATCATAACTTCCACATTTAAGACGGTGCTAATTTAATAAAAAAGTTTGGCATTTCGCTTATAAAAACATTGAAACTTGAGAAGGCTTCCGTATGGATGTACGAGCTCGGCTGGTTTATTGTAAAATCCAAATAATCAATGTATTATCATGTGCATTTTTAGCAATTTATCCATTTGAGAATTGTCAGGTAAGTTGTGTAAGACAAAAGAAGCGATAAGGTGATCGTCATTCGTTGAAAGGATCGTAACTTCATGGTGGCCAGAAGTGCCGCTAAAATCAGGTAGAACAGGAGTATGTCCGTGCCATTGTAGGGGATCTCCTTGATGGCCGCGTGGGGGAATTGTTCCATCCAACGGATGCATTGATTCATCCAGGATGTGACGGCTTGGAGCAGATGGGCGATCCAACCGGATATCGTCGGGAAGGACGTTGTGATCAGTAACAACGCACTTGCGTAGATGAGCAGTGTGGCGGTTGGTATCACGATGAGTCCAGATAGCCAGAAGAGGTTGCTGAATTGGTGGAAATGGTAGAGCACAATGGGAAGCGTCCCCAGTTGCGCCGCGATGGAGACACTGGTGAGTGACCATATTTTGTCGATGATGAAGTTCTTCGTGGTGAAGGTTTTGTATATTTTTTCTTGCAACAATAGAATGGAAATGACGGCTGCGTAGCTGAGTTGAAAGCCAATGTCGGTGATGTATTGCGGACGGTAGAGCAGCATGCAGAACGCGCTGGCGAAAACGGTGTTGAGGGTCCCGCTTTTTCTTCCGATCATCTCCCCTATGGCGACCAAGGAGAGCATGGTAGAGGCCCTGACGACGGAGGCGGATAGGCCTGCGATGAAGGCGTAACTCCACAGGGCGAGTAGGGTGATCGGAATCCGTGCGAACCTCAATCTTTCACCTGGCAAGAGCCTTCTCAGAAGGGCTAGTAACACGAGGTAAATGATGCCGACATGAAGACCACTTACCGCGAGGATGTGGCTGGCGCCTGTGGCGGAATAGCTTGATTTGAGCTCTTGGGAGAGGTGCCTTTTGTCGCCAAGGGTGAGGGCGCATAGGATGGATAATTCCTCTCCCTCCAAACCGGTTCGCTCGTAGATTCTTTCCACTTTTTGCCTTGCCTTTTGAGCCTCGTTCGTGATGGAGAAGCGGTTGCTCTTTCCGATTCTTCTCCATTTGTTTCGGGGAAGATATAGGGAGCCGGAACATCCGATGCTGTGTAGGTATTGGGTGAATTCGTCGTTACGCTCCTCCTTCACTATGTCGCTGGGAAAGAGGATGAGGTCGCCGAAGGAGAGGTCCGCTGAGAGGGAGTCTTTGGCGATGTAGAGCATCACGGAGCTTCCTTGCGGAACGCCCTCTCCGCAAAGTCGGGCGATGGCGCCGAAACTGTTTGGCTTTTCTTGCGGTATCTCGTTGATTTCCGCCAGTAGGAAAGTCGAACTGATACTCTCCCTTCCCCAAAGAATGGCTTGGGTTTGCTTCGTTCGGATGATGCCGAGTGAGAGAAGGAAGAGGGCGAATGATGCTCCGAAGAGCCAGCGTAGGTGATATTGCCTTGAGCCGAGATTGGGAGATGTGACGACGACCAATAGGAAGAGGGGGAGGGGAGTCCATTGAGGGAGTGTGAAGTCTGGAAATAGAAGATTCGTCACTATGCCAGCACAAAATAGCAGTAAAATGCGAAGGAAGGGAATTTGGTGCAAACTTTTCATAAACGGGTAGTGTCCAATGAAGGACGGTAAATATGATTGAAACAAAACAGTGTAACCGGGTAGAAGAGAAAGGCATCGCAGGAAATCCCTACGATGCCTTTGTTTTTTATAGGGCCTTCAAATTGGCGATGGTCTCGGTTGGGTTCTCCGCCCCAAAGACGAAGCTGCCGGCCACCAATACGTCGGCGCCTGCCTTAAGTAATCTCGCGCCAGTTTCGTAGTTCACGCCACCGTCGATTTCAATCAAGGCTTTTGAGTTGCGTTTGAGGATCAGTTCCTTTAAACGTGCGGTCTTGTCGATGGTGTTCTCGATGAATTTTTGGCCGCCGAATCCAGGGTTGACTGACATCAACATGGCGACGTCCACGTCCGCGATGATCTCCTCCAAAACAGAGACGGGTGTGTGTGGATTAAGAGTGACGCCCGCTTTCATTCCGCATGCCTTGATGCGTTGGATGGATCTGTGAAGGTGAGTGCAAGCCTCGTAGTGTACGTTCAACACCTCAGCACCTAGTTTATGGAATTCGTCAATGAATTTATCTGGTTCCACAATCATCAAATGGACGTCCAACGGTTTCTTCGCATACTTTTGGATGGCTGCGGTTACAGGCATGCCAAAGGAGATATTCGGAACGAACACGCCGTCCATGATGTCCAAGTGGAACCAGTCCGCTTGGCTGTTATTCACCATTTCGATGTCTGCTCGCAAATTGGAGAAATCCGCTGAAAGCACGGATGGGGCGATTAGATGGCTCATCTGATTTTGTTGTTGAGAGGGCGGTAGTTTTTTGAAAGAACTTTATAAACGCCGACCCCTAGGTTTACAAATGAAAAAAGGAAGTAACTTTCGTCACTTCCTTGCTTTGTGTCGAGGTGAAGGGATTCGAACCCCCGACCCTCTGGTCCCAAACCAGATGCGCTAACCGGACTGCGCTACACCTCGTTCTCAAATGCGATGCAAAGGTATGCACATTTGGGGTATCCTCCAAATGTTTCAGCCACTTTTTTTCGCAAAATTTTCGATATTTTTTCTATCTTATTATAAATCAATGAAATAATTTTTGGCCCCAAGAGCCATCAAAATCAGCTGTAAGATAAGAATGGCGGGAACGCCTAGGAAAAACTTCTTGTGGAGGGTCTTGTGGCGAAGGGTGTACATGGCAAAAAGTGCGCCGATTGAACCGCCAATGGCTGCTAAAAGGAGCAGATTTTTCTCTGGGACACGCCATGCGTTTCTCTTTTTTGAGATGTGTTTGTCCCAGGCGTATGTCGCATAGGCCGTGATGTTGATGGCGATTAGGTATATAAGTAGTATTTTCATGTGTGGATCTCTTATTTGGGAATGTCTTGGATGGAGCGTGCGCCCCGAAAGGGCACGAAAAAAGGGAATGCGTATTAGCGCATCCCCTTTGTTTTGCTTTGAGTCGGTATTAATACTTCATCTTATCCTTTGAAGGGTTCTTGTAGAACACCTTTCCGTCGGTGTACTCTTGAGCGGCGATCAAAGTTGGCTTAGGAAGCTTCTCGTAGAAACGGGAGATCTCGATTTGCTCACGGTTCTCGAAAACCTCTTCCAAGTTGTCGTTGAAAGATGCGAACTCCTGTAATTTCTTGTCTAGTTCAGACTTCATCTCCACTGCGATTTGGTTAGAGCGGCGAGCGATGATGTTCACTGTCTCGTAAACGTTACCTGTGTCTGCACAAAGTGAGTTCATGTCACGAGTGATAGTGTTGGTAGGAGCTGTTACTTTTTTGTAGTCCATGATTATATATGTTTTATTTGTTTTTGTTATCTATCGCATTAATGTATTTTCTTGTCTTTTCGTGGATTCTCTCCGCCTCTTTCCTGTGTTTGCCGTTCGGAAATTCGCCGATGTAGTTGTAGTACTCGTCATCGGTGTCGCGGTAGCGGTCCTCCATTTTGTTCTCCACGCTCTTTACGGCTTGCATGTATTTGGCCTCAAGTATAAGGAAGCTTAGATCCTCCTTGCGCTTGCTGTCTGGGTGAAGCTTCAATGCGTTTGTGGCGGTCACCACCGCGGAGCGGTAGTTGTTGCCCATGAAGTCTCCCAAGTCGTAGTAGAGCTTCGCGCTTAAGTATGCCTTCTCCGCCAACTTCTCCTGTAACTCCTCCAAAAGTTTCACCACCTCTGGGAGGTATTGGCTTTTGGGGTACATGTTGGTGAACTCTAGCAGTTCGTCGATGGCTGTGACGGTGTTGGCTTGGTCGAGTTTCACGTCGGGTGAGTCCATGTAGAGGCATTTGCCCGCCAAATATTTGCACTCCTCGGCGTGGGCGCCTTGCGGATAGCTGCGGTTGTAGGCGGAGAAATAGCCCTTGGCGGATACGTAGTCCTTGTTTTTATAATAGGACATGGCGATCGTGTATACCACATTCTCGCCCTTTTCGGTACCTCTGAAGGCGGATCCTACGGTTTCAAGTACGGAATGTGCTTTGTAGTATTCGCCTTTCTCGTAATACTCCATCGCCTTTTGGTACTTGAACTCGTTGTCCGAGCTCTTTACCACTTTGTTGTAACCGCTGCATGAGAGCAGTCCCAACGTCATGATACCCAACGTAATATGTCTAAAACTCTTTTCCATTCTTACTCTAAACCGCAAAGGTAGGCAAAAACGTTCAAAAGATAAAAGAAAAACCTTCATTTTTAACTATTTTAAATAAAATGTTTTTATTTCTTTTGCATTTGAAAAATTGACAAAGAATTAAAACTAGTTGTAAAACGATTTTTAGAATAGAAAATTATGTTGAAGAGAATTTTATCGATTTCCGGAAAGCCAGGATTGTTTGAGTTGGTATCTCAAGGAAAGAACATGTTGATCTTGGAGTCGCTTACAGAAAAGAAACGTGTGCCAGCATATACACACGAAAAGATATTGTCCCTAGGTGATATCGCTATTTACACAGAGGATGGCGAGGTGCCATTGGCTGATGTGTTGCAATCCATGAAGGAGAAGGAGAACGGCAAGGTGGCTAGTGTGAACCCTAAGAAGGCTGACGGCAAGGAATTGGCCGCTTATTTGGCTTCTGTTTTGCCTAACTTCGACCGTGACCGTGTATATTCTTCCGATATCAAGAAGTTGCTTACTTGGTACAACATCTTGATCGAGAGCGGACGTGACACTTTCGTAGAGAAGAAAAAAGAGGCTAAGGCTTAATTTATGAAACTTATAACGGGAAAGGAGGATCGAAAGATTCTCCTTTTTTGTGGATAAAATAAAAGAGGCGGTGGAAATCCATCGCCTCTTGTCGTTTAGTGTCGAACTGGTTCGATTGTTTCACCCAACTCTCTGTTGCTGCATTTCTGTGCTCGCTTTGAGGTTTTTGCATCCTGTGGAGATGGAAGAGAGTGCCTCTTGAATCATGTAGAATGCCTCTTTCAAAGACTTGTCCGCTTGGGAGAGTCTGTACACCATGTCTTTGGTCACCGCAGTGGTTTCCTCGGAGTCGTCTGCCGCTCCGATACTTGCCATGTCATTCACAAAGAGCTGAATGTGTTTTTGCTCAAACTGAAGAACATTGAATCTTTGCTTCATGTTCACTAAAAGCTCATCGATCTCTTTGGTGATGTCTGATGCGTTTTTCCTGGCCATTGGCTCCAATTCTTTTTCCATGTTTACTCCTTTGTTAAACTTCAAATTCGTTTCCGCTAATATAGTGACATGCGGAGGAAAAACAAAAGAAAAAAACGGCGGAATTATTAACAATCCGGAATATTATGACAAATGTCTTTAAAGCCGTTTTATGGTGCCTCTTATGTGTGGAATTTGGGAATTCTTCCTATGCTTGCTCTTGGCTTTTAAATGCTAAAGCGTACATTTTCATTTGGTTAACCATGGCCAACATGCCATTGGAACGGGTTGGGGAGAGGTGTTCCTTCAAACCTATTTTGTCGATGAAGTATAATTCAGTGTCCAAAATCTCCTGTGGTGTGTGGCCCGATAGAATGTAGACGAGCATGGCGACGATACCACCCGTGATATCGGTGTTGCTCTCGCCTTGGTAATAGACCAAGCCATCCTTGTATTCGGCATGTACCCACACCTTGCTTTGACAACCCTCGATGAGGTATTTGTCTATTTTATATGCTTCGTCGACGCCTGGATTGGCCAATCCCTTGTCGATGATCTGTTCGTACTTGTCCAACCAATCCTCTAGGAATTCGAACTCTTCGATGATCTCTTCCTGTTTCTCTGCTATTGTCATTGTCGTTAGTATTAACCGTTTCTTCTTTTGAACATTTTGGCGGCTCTTTGGACGCCTGCCACGAGGGTGTCGATCTCCTCTTTGGTATTGTAGATGCCGAAAGAGGCACGGACGGTTCCTTCGATGCCGAAGGCTGCCATGACGGGTTCCGCACAGTGGTGTCCCGTGCGGACGGCGATGCCTAATTTATCGATGATGGAGCCTAAATCGTATGGGTGGATGTTTCCGACCAAGAAGGAGACTAGGCCGCTTCTATGTTTGGCGTTTCCGATGAATCGGATGTTCTCCACTTCTCCTAATTTCTCTAAAGTATAGCGTACCAACTCTTGCTCATGGGCGGCGATATTATCCATGCCAATGGCGCTGACGTAGTTCAATGCTTCCGCTAGTGCGGTGGACCCGATGTAGTCTGGCGTGCCCGCCTCGAACTTAAAGGGTAATTCATTGAAGGTGGTCTTCTCAAATGTGACCTTCTGGATCATCTCTCCGCCGCCTTGGTAGGGTGGTATGCGATCCAACCATGCCTCTTTGCCGTAGAGTACGCCGATACCAGTCGGGCCATAGATTTTGTGGCCTGAGAAGACGTAGAAGTCCGCGTCTAATGCCTGCACGTCCACTGGCATATGAGGTACCGATTGCGCCCCGTCCACCATGACTGGAATGTTGTGGCTGTGCGCCTTTTTTATGATATCCGCCACCGGATTCACTGTTCCAAGGGTGTTGGAGACGTGGGCGATGGAGATCAATTTTGTCTTTTCGGTGATGAGCTCGTCCAACTTGTCAAGTTGTAATTCCCCGTTCTCGTCGAATGGAATCACTTTGAGTACGATTCCTTTTTCCGCTTGCAGCAATTGCCAAGGAACGATGTTGGAGTGGTGCTCCATGTGGGAGACGATGATTTCGTCCCCCTCTTTGCATTGGCTTCTTCCGAAAGAGGAGGCGACTAGGTTGATGGCCTCGGTGGTGCCTCTGGTGAAGATGATTTCACGGGCATGTTGGGCGTTGATGAATTTTCTGACGGTTTCGCGTGCCGCTTCGTGCGCCTCCGTCGCCACTTGGCTAAGGAAGTGTACGCCACGGTGGATGTTCGCGTTGTTGTTGAGGTAATTCTCTCTGATTTTGTTGACCACGCACAAGGGTTTCTGTGTGGTCGCCGCATTGTCTAAATAAACCAGTGGCTTACCGTAGATCTCCTTCTCTAATATAGGGAAATCCGCTCTTATTTTATTGATGTCGAAACTCATCTCCTTTCACTTTTTCGCGAATTTACGAAAAAATAAAAGGTTATGGTAAAAAAGCGTCCTCTATGTGCTCAATTTTGCAACCGCTCTCTTGCGAACCTACCACCACGGAGATGATGTCGAACTGCGTGGGCATCATGATATTGTTCTTGAAGATGTAAGCCTCCGCCGCTTGGATGGTGTTCCGCATCTTGGTCTTATTCACTGTCTCGGCGGGGTGGAGTAGGAAGCTATCCCTACGGGTTCTCACCTCCACAACGACCAGGGTGTTGTTGATTTCGGCGACAATGTCCAGTTCCAATTTGCCGCTGCGCCAATTACGGTGTCTAATTTTATATCCCTTCCCAGATAGATACTCGACGGCCCTCTCTTCTCCGAGTTCGCCTAATTCATTGTGATCTGCCATAATAAAATGATGATTAACAGGTTAATTTTTGTGCAAATATAAAAATTGTTTAAATATTACGCAAACAATGATTGGCATAAGGCTTGCGCATCTACGCTACTTTTTCAATCTCTAATTGGCTTCGCCGAACTCATCGACTTCGTCGATATCATTCTTAATTCTTAATTGACTACGTTGAACTAACGTTTCTTGATTATCTTCGCGTCATGGCCGGTATCTATATCCATATTCCCCTCTGTAAGAATCGTTGTGTCTACTGCGATTTCTACTCCTCCACCTACGACGGAAACCGCAAGGAGTTGGTCCAAGCGATTTGTCGGGAGTTGGTGGATCGGAAAGCGTATCTCCATGGTGAGACGATACGGACGCTCTACTTGGGAGGAGGAACGCCCTCTTTGTTGCGGATTGAGGAGTTGTCGGATATTTTCGAGACGGTGGCGGAACATTATGTTTGTGATTTCGAGGAGGTGACTTTGGAGGCGAACCCCGATGACCTTTCCGAGGATTATTTGCGATCTCTCCGCATTTTGCCTATCAATCGTTTAAGTCTGGGTGTCCAAAGTTTTCATGACGATGATTTGCGGTTGCTCAACCGTAGACACACGGCCCTAGAGGCGAAGGAGGCCGTGAAGCGATGTCAGACGATGGGGTATGCCAATATGAGTATTGACCTGATCTATGCGTTGCCCAACCAGACGTTGGAGGCTTGGATAGATAATATTGAGCAGGCGATCGCCTTGGATGTTCCTCACATATCCGCTTACCACCTTACCTACGAAGAGGGTACGAGGATTTACCGTATGTTGCAACGGGGGGAGGTGAAGGAGGCCGATGAGGAGCTGAGTGTGGAGATGTTCCGTTTGTTGCGCCATCGCCTGAACGAGGCGGGTATAGTCCAGTATGAGATCTCTAATTTCGCCAAACCGGGTATGCATGCCCGACATAATTCCTCCTATTGGGATGGAACACCCTACTTGGGCGTGGGACCCTCTGCCCATTCGTTTGACGGGAAAGACCGCCGATGGAACCTGGCGGATACGAGGCGATATTTACAATATATGAAGGAGGGGCGACCTTATTATGAGGTAGAGGAGTTGGATGTGGCCTCCTCTTATAATGATTATGTCATCACCTCTTTGCGTACGATTGCCGGTATGGATCTGAAACGTCTTGCTGAACATTTCGGGGAACCCTATTATTCCTACTGTCTGAAACAAGTGGCTCCTTGTGTGGCGGATGGAGAGGCCTACATTAAGGAGGAGCGTTTGGCTTTGACGGAGAAGGGATTGTTCCTCTCCGACGCAATTATGGAGCGGCTATTGTGGGTGTAGAACGTTGTATAAAATCTTCAATAATCATATTTAGACAGTTTCTAAATGATTTTATTTATAACTTTGCGCAAACAATTTCAGGACACATTATTTAGAATATAATGACAAGAGCAATATTTCCAGGTAGTTTCGATCCGTTCACCATTGGACACTATTCCATCGTGAAGAGAGCTTTGAATTTTGTGGATGAGGTGGTGGTTTCCATCGGTGTGAATGATGCCAAAAAGAGTCTTTTCTCCGTAGACCAACGCATGAAGATTATTACCAAGGCTTTTCATGACGATCCTCGCGTGATCGCGAAATGTTACGATTGCTTGACTGTGGATTTCGCCCAAAACGAAGGGGCGAATGTTATATTGAGAGGTATTCGTTCCATCCAGGATTTCGAGTACGAGAAGACGATCGCGGATGCGAACCGTAGCTTGTCGGGAATCGACACGATGCTTCTTTTTACAGAACCACAACACTCCTTTGTGAGTTCAACGGTAGTCCGCGATTTGATTCGTTATGGGAAGGATATCAAGGAGTTCTTGCCGCCTAATGTCTCTTTGGAGGATTTGAAATAAAATAAGATCATAATCCCGCTCCGATGGTTTTTCCCGTCGGAGTTTTTTGTTTTCCTACGCCTGTTATTTTATTAACATTCTTTAACACACAATATTTTTAAAAGAGTATAATTGTTGCTTTTTTTGCGAAAAATTTGGGTATATAGTATCTGATGAAAAAAAAGGCTAAACATAGATTTTTTAATTCGAAGCTCACTTCGGCAATCAGTATCTCGATTGTTCTCTTCCTTTTAGGATGTATCATATTTGTAGGATTCATGTCTAACATGCTGACTACCTACGTTTTAGAGAATGTGACCTTAACGGTTTTCATCAAGGAGAATACCTCGGATGAGGCCAAGATGAACCTTGAGAATTATTTGGCGGGGCAGACCTATACGACCAAGGCTAAATACATAGACAAGGATACAGCTATCCGTGAACTTTGCGAAGAGATAGGTGAGGATCCGGAAGATTATAAGGATATCAACCGTATTTTGGATATGGTGGAGGTGCGTATGAAGGCGCAATACGCCAACAATGACAGCATCGTCCCGATCGCGGAGAGCATAGAACTCTTCGATTGTGTGGACCATGTGGATTATCAGGACGATATGGTGGACCGTATCGGCAATAATATCCAAAAGCTGGTCTCTGTGTTAGTGTGTGTGGCGGCGGTATTGCTGCTTATCTCTTATGTCTTGATTAGTAATACAATACAACTGCTGATCCATTCGGATCGCTTTTTGATACATACCATGTCGTTGGTGGGTGCGACGAGTTCATTCATTCGTCGTCCATATATCCTTGAGAGCCTTGTCATTGCCTTTGTGGCCTTCTTGATGGCTTCGTGTTATCTGTTGTGCTTGGGCTATTTCTTGAAGGATGATCTCCCTCCTAGTTTGGAGGGTATGACCAGCAATCCAATGCTTTACATCGTTGTGTTGGGTAGTATCTTCGTGTTCAGCATACTTATCACCAGTGTGGCGACCCATCGTGCGGTAACTAAGTATTTGAAGCACCAAGTAGATGATTTGTATTACATATGATAATCTGTGAATAATTAATTTATACATAAATGAACAAGCAAGGAAATTATGCGATGCCAAAGGAAAATTTGTACCTTATGGCCGTT
Source organism: Paludibacteraceae bacterium (assembly GCA_024401515.1). GTDB lineage: Bacteria > Bacteroidota > Bacteroidia > Bacteroidales > Paludibacteraceae > UBA1181. The sequence goes on from JAKSKY010000011.1 coordinate 26,673, forward strand.
GGATTTGTTATCATCATTATTGGTTTTGTTTGCATGATCGGTGGCGGAAGCGAGGATGGCGTATCCTTTAATCCTGAAATTTTTAGCCCGATGAGAATTACGGTGGCTCCGATCATTGTGATGATAGGATTCTTTTTTGAAGTGTTCGCCATTTTGTGGATCCGTCCATCCAAGGACTCTAAGCAAGAGGAGGGGTTGATTGTCGCTGATAAAAATAGCAGGGAGGTTCGATAATGGATTGGTTACAGGCGTTAATTCTAGGCCTTGTCCAAGGCTTGACCGAATATCTTCCCGTTTCATCCAGTGGACATCTTGAGATTGGTAAAGTCTTGCTAGGCGAAGGTGCCGAGGCAGGTGGCTTGACCTTTGATATCGTGGTGCACGTCGCTACGGTATTGGCTACTTTATTCATTTTATGGAAAGAGGTGGCATGGATCTTCAAGGGGATGTTCAAACCTTTGAAGGAGGGTAAGATGAATGATGAGCAGAAGTATGTGGTGAATATCCTAGTTTCTATGATTCCTGTGGGTATCGTAGGACTCTGTTTCAAGGATAGGATCGAGGCGCTCTACGCGGATAACATCCTTCCGGTAGTGGGCGGTTGTCTTTTGATCACGGGCGCTTTATTGGCTTTGACCCACTACTACAAACCTCAACCCAAGGAGAATTTGTCTCCGATCCATGCCTTTGTCATTGGTGTCGCGCAAGCGGTTGCGGTGTTGCCTGGTTTGTCCCGTTCAGGTTCGACCATCGCGACAGGTTTGTTGTTGGGTAATAAGAAAGAGTCGTTGGCTCAGTTCTCCTTCTTGATGGTAATCCCACCTATATTGGGAGAGGCTTTGCTGGACTTTAAGCATATTGTCGCTCCTTCCGCTGAATATTTAGCCGAGCACGGTATAGATGAACCGATTGGCACCTTGCCGTTGATCGTCGGTTTTATCGCCGCATTTGTCAGCGGATGTTTCGCTTGCAAGTGGATGATTGCCCTTGTGAAGAGAATGAAACTGATTTATTTCGCCATCTATTGCGCCGTGATCGGTGCGGGCTGTTTGGCTTATACATTTTTAGCGTAAGAGGATGAATTTCATAGACGGCGAGATATTGTGTTTTGACAAACCGTTGACATGGACCTCTTTCGATATCGTCAATAAGGTGCGTTACCTCATCAAGCGCCAGCTGAACGTCAAGAAGTTCAAGATTGGCCATGCGGGTACGTTGGATCCTTTGGCGACCGGCGTCTTGATTGTTTGTACGGGCAAGGCGACCAAGCGTATCGAGGAGCTGCAATATAAGACCAAGGAGTATGTGGCCACACTGAAACTAGGCGCCACGACGCCCTCCTTTGATTTGGAGAAAGAGATTGACGCTCTATTCCCTACGGAGCATATCACCCGTGAGAGGGTGGAGGAGGCACTGACTCGTTTCAAGGGTGAGATTTGGCAAGTGCCACCGACCTATTCCGCCGTGAAGGTGAATGGCAAGCGCGCTTACGACTATGCGCGAAAGGGTGCGGAGGTGGAACTCAAGCCGAAATTGCTCGTTATCGACGAAATAGAATTATTGGATTGCCACTTGCCGGAAATCACCATCCGTGTGGTTTGCAGCAAGGGTACCTACATCAGGGCTTTGGCCCGTGATATTGGCTTGGCGCTCAACAGCGGCGCGCATTTGACTGCGTTGAGGCGTACGAGGATTGGCGATATCCGTGTGGAGGATTGCCTCTCCATCGAGCAGTTCCAAGCGATTATGAATGAACAAGAACAGAAAAATTCCGATATAGCATGAAATTATCAAAATTTAAATTCAACTTGCCTACGGAGCAAGTCGCTCTCTACCCTGCGCATAACAGAGATGAGGCTAGATTGTTGGTACTCAATCGTAAAACCGGAGAAATAGAGCATAAGATATTCAAGGATCTCCTTCAATATTTCGATGACAAGGATGTTTTCATCTTCAACGACACAAAGGTATTCCCTGCTAGACTCTATGGTATCAAGGAGAAGAACGGTGCTAAGATCGAGGTTTTCTTGCTTCGTGAGTTGAACCATGAATTGAAGTTTTGGGATGTTTTGGTGGATCCCGCCAGAAAGATCCGTATCGGTAACAAATTGTATTTCGGAGAGGATGAGTCTTTGGTGGCCGAGGTGATCGATAACACCACTTCACGCGGACGTACCCTCCGTTTCTTGTATGAGGGTTCATACGAGGAGTTCCGTGAGACTTTGTACAAGTTGGGTGAGACCCCATTGCCGAAGTTCATTGACCGTCCGGTGGAGCCTGAGGATGCGGAACGTTACCAAACCATCTTCGCGAAGAACGAGGGTGCCGTAGTCGCTCCGACTGCCGGCATGCACTTCAGCCGCGAGTTGATGAAGCGTTTGGAGATCAAGGGTTGTGATTTCGCTTACTTGACTTTGCACGCTGGATTGGGTAACTTCCGTGAGATCGATGTGGAGGATTTGACCAAACATAAGATGGATTCCGAGGAGATGTATATCAATGAGGATTGCACAAAGATCGTGAACCAAGCCCATTTGGCGAAAAAACATATTTGTGCGGTGGGTACCACTGTCCTTCGCGCTGTGGAGAGCAGTGTGGGAACCGATGGCTTGATCAAGCCTTTCGAGGGCTGGACCAATAAGTTCATCTTCCCGCCATATAACTTCACCGTAGCGGATAGATTGATCACCAACTTCCATACGCCATACTCAACCTTCTTGATGATGGTTTGCGCGTTCGGTGATTATGATTGTGTCATGAACGCCTACAACGAGGCTTTGAAAGAGGGTTACAAGTTCGGTCCTTACGGAGACGCGATGTTGATTCTCTAATAATGAATAGATAGTATTTATAGATATATACGATGGCTAAGAAATTCGCAGAACATTCCAATTTCAACCTCTCAGATATCAACAAAGAGGTTTTGAAACAATGGGAAGAGAAAGATTTGTTTCACAAGAGTATAGAAATCAGAGAGGGTGCGCCTTCTTTCGTATTCTTCGAGGGACCACCATCTGCTAACGGTATGCCTGGTATCCACCACGTGATGGCACGTTCCATCAAGGATATCTTCTGCCGTTATAAGACCATGAAGGGATTCCACGTAAAGCGTAAGGCAGGTTGGGATACCCACGGACTTCCTGTGGAATTGGGCGTTGAAAAGGAATTGGGCATCACCAAGGAGGATATCGGAAAGAAGATCTCCGTGGATGACTACAACAACGCTTGCCGCACCAATGTGATGAAATTCACCAAAGAGTGGACCGACCTTACCAAGAAGATGGGTTACTGGGTGGATCTTGAGAATCCATACATCACATACGATAACAAATTCATTGAGACCCTTTGGTACTTGTTGAAGGAACTATACAAGAAGGGTTATCTATACAAGGGGTACACCATCCAACCTTACTCGCCAGCCGCTGGTACAGGTCTTAGCTCACACGAGTTGAACCAACCTGGTTGCTACCGTGACGTGAAGGATACGACGGTGGTGGCTCAATTCAAGATGTTGGATCCTAAGCCTGAGATGGCGCAATTCGGTACGCCTTACTTCTTGGCATGGACCACAACTCCTTGGACCTTGTCTTCCAACACCGCACTTTGTGTGGGTCCAAATATCCAATATGTCGCTGTACAATCCTTCAACCCTTACACGGGACAACCATCCACTTATGTGGTGGCTAAGGATTTGTTGAACGCGCACTTCAATCCTAAGGCCGCTGAGGTGGCATTTGAGGATTACAAGCCAGGCGACAAGTTGGTTCCATTCAAGGTGATCGCCGAGTACAAGGGTACTGACCTTGTCGGCATGAAGTATGAGCAGTTGATGAACTGGATCACGCCAGAGAACGCTGATCAAGCCTTCCGTGTCATACCTGGTGACTATGTTACCACTGAGGATGGTACTGGTATTGTACATATCGCACCTACCTTTGGTGCGGACGATGCCAAGGTGGCTAAGGCTGCCGGCATTCCTCCATTGCAATTGGTTGACAAGAACGGCAACCTTCGTCCATCAGTGGACTTGACAGGTAAGTTCTACTTGTTGAGTGATTTGGACCCTGATTATGTGAAGTCTCACATCAATGTGGAGGCTTACAAGAAGTTCGAGGGACGCTTCGTGAAGAACGCTTACGACGCTACCTTGACTGATAAGGACGAGACACTTGATATCTCCATCTGTATGGATATGAAGGCCAATAACCAAGCCTTCAAGATTGAGAAGCACGTCCACAACTATCCACACTGCTGGCGTACGGACAAGCCAGTGCTCTACTATCCTTTGGACAGCTGGTTCATCCGTTCTACCGCCGCTCGCGAGCGTATGATGGAGTTGAACAAAACCATCCAATGGAAGCCTGAGTCAACTGGTACAGGCCGTTTCGGTAAGTGGTTGGAGAACTTGAACGATTGGAACCTTTCCCGCTCTCGTTACTGGGGTACTCCATTGCCAATTTGGCGTACCGAAGAGGGTACCGAGGAGAAGTGTATCGGTTCTATAGCTGAGTTGTTCGAGGAGATCGAGAAGTCTATCAAGGCTGGCTTCATGAAGGAGAATCCTTGGAAGAACTTCAAGGTGGGTGATTACTCAAAGGAGAACTACGATCCTAAGGTGATTGACCTTCACCGTCCATATATCGATAGCGTCATCTTGGTTTCCGACAGCGGCAAGCCAATGAAGCGTGAGACAGACTTGATCGACGTTTGGTTTGATTCTGGTGCGATGCCTTTCGCTCAACAACACTATCCGTTCGAGAACAAGGAGGTGGTTGATAACGGTGAGTTCTACCCAGCTGACTTCATTGCGGAGGGTGTGGACCAAACCCGTGGTTGGTTCTTCACTTTGCACGCCATCTCCACCATGATCAAGGATAGCGTAGCCTTCAAGGCGGTTATCTCCAATGGTTTGGTGCTTGATAAGAATGGTAACAAGATGTCCAAGCGTTTGGGCAATGCGGTGGATCCATTCGGAGCGATCGAAAAGTATGGTTCAGACCCACTTCGTTGGTATATGATCACCAACGCATCCCCTTGGGATAACTTGAAATTTGACACAGATGGTATCGAGGAGGTTCGTCGTAAGTTCTTCGGTACACTCTACAATACCTACTCATTCTTCGCATTGTACGCGAATGTGGACAACTTCACCAATAGCCAACCACAGGTTCCTATGGAGAAGCGTCCGGAGATCGACCGTTGGATCATCTCTTTGCTCAACTCCTTGATCAAGGAGGTGGACGAGAGCTACAACGACTATGAGCCTACCAAGGCGGGTCGTGCGATCTCCAACTTCGTGAACGATCACTTGAGTAACTGGTATGTTCGTTTGAACCGTAAACGTTTCTGGGGTGGAACACTCACAGAGGATAAGTTGGCGGCTTACCAAACATTGTACACTTGTTTGGATACCATCGCTCGTTTGATGGCGCCAATCTCTCCATTCTACGCTGACCAATTGTTCTTGGACTTGAATGGTGCGACTGGTTGCGACAAGAGCGAATCCGTTCACTTGGCAGACTTCCCTAAATGCGACGAGTCATTGATTAACAAGACTTTGGAGGAGCGCATGCAAGTGGCTCAGGATATCTCTTCCATGACCTTGTCACTTCGTAAGAAGGAGAACATCAAGGTTCGTCAACCATTGAAGCAAATCATGGTGCCTATCTTGGCGGAGCACGAGCAAGAGAATATCGAGGCTGTGAAGGATTTGATCATGAACGAGGTCAACGTGAAGGAGATCAACTTCGTGGATGATTCAGCTGGTATCTTGGTGAAGAAGATCAAGCCAGACTTCAAGAAACTCGGCCCTAAGTGTGGTAAGAGCATGAAGACAGTGGCTGCTCAATTGCAAGCGTTGCCACAAGAGGAGATCGCTAAGTTGGAGAAGAACGGCAGCTACGAGATTTGCTGCGATGGCGTTTGTGTCATCGTGGATAAGGCGGATGTCGAGATTCTTTCCGAGGATATTCCAGGCTGGTTGGTGGCTAACAACGGTACCATCACCATCGCGCTCGATGTGACCATCACACCAGAGTTACAAAAGGAGGGTATCGCCCGTGAATTCATCAATCGTATCCAAAATATCCGTAAGTCAAGCGGATTCGAGATTACCGATAAGATCATGATCGAGATTGAGAAGTCGGAGAATGTCAATGCGGCTGTAGAGGAGTTCAAGGAGTATATCTCTTCTCAAGTGTTGGCCAACAACATCACGTTAGTCGATAAGGTGGCTAACCCAACCGAGTTGGACTTCGACGATTTCAAGGTAAATATCGAGGTGAAGAAGGCGTAATTATTACTTACGTGTCATAAATAGCAAAGGCCATCCGCACGGTTGTGGGTGGCCTTTGTTGTGTATATGTGGAAGCAAATATTTGTTGGTAAGCATCCATGCAACCTTCGGGCTGATTTTATTGTTTTATAGCTATATTTGCAGATATAATTAATAAATTAGATGTTTACATCCAATTTAATGTAATTCACGTGTAATTACATTAGCAATTGGCGTTAGCGAAGCATAACTTTACTAAATTTGCAAAAAAACTTGAACTATGGTGAATAAGATATTATATGCTGTAATGGCAGTGCTAGTTCTACTCCTTGAATGTTCATTTATAGAAGAAAAGAAAAACAGTTCGAATCTCGACAACTGTCTAACTATGAATACGACATTCCAGCAAAGTAAGGACAATTTAGTTTCCGCTTGGAATCGACTTTATGGAAAGATAGAAAATGGATATAGTATCCATCCGAACGAATACGAAAACGTGTGTATGTTGTTCCGTTCTCTTAATGCGAAGAAAAATGAGGTGGACTACCTCATTGATAACATTAAGAATGACATCGTGAAGAACGTTGACGTGAACAATGACAATAAATTAGATTTTTCCACCGACAATCTTTATGACAAGAAAATCGTCTCAAAGGTTTGGCAGAAAGGCATGCTCTACGACAAGTATAAGAGCTTCATTTCCGACGTTAAGTCTGAACTTGAAAAGATTGGCGTTTTCCGTTATTTAACCGATGAGCAGAAGGCTTTCTTTCAAACCGAATTGGCAAGTGAAGGTTGGGAAAACCTGATATTCAAAGACAAAACGGCTATTGAGTGCCTGGCTATGTTGTCGAAAACCCAGAACGACATCTTGAATATGACTTTAAGTGCAGGTGAACTTGTTGCTGGACAAGTTGATGACTACGATTTCCGTATTAGCGCCGTAAGGCCAGTTGTGGTTCCAAAGTCGAATGTGGTTGCATTGGGGCAAGATTATGAGGCCGACATCTACCTCGTTGGGTTCGATACTACCAAAATGTTAGAAATTACCGTTAACGGCAGGAAACTCGATTCAAAAGCCATCACCCTACCATGCAATCAACTCGGAAAGCAGACCTACAACGGTCAGGTGACCATGCAGGAAAAAAATGGCAGAAAGATAACTTACGATTTCCAGAACGATTATGTCGTAGTGCCGTAACACTTTTATTCTAAATAAGTTACGGCTAAAACGTACCTTATGCGGAATATGTTGAATGGCTTATCCTGCAGGCAGAAGCGAAGGAACGTAAACAAAATAACAGAAGTTCTCGGCCAGAAATATGATTCGACACATACAGGAACACATTACCTAATTATAACAAACGAATATGAGCGAATCAACGACACGCTAAATGCTCTAAAAGTCTACGACGCCCTAAAAACCAATGAAATCGTGGTCATACAAGAGGTTAACCCTGATTATTCATTCAAAACAGACTCTATGTATGCATCAATTTACTATAACAAAGACATTTTTTCCCATTTAAGCGAAGTTGGAATCATGAGGCACCCCGATAACCGTCATCCATGGGACATTATTGCATTTGTAGAAAAAGGTAAACTAAAACTAAAGACTTGGATACCTTATCATCAGAGTCATGGAGCAGCTTCCTTATTTGTGAATTTTTGTCAATCAGCCTTAATGCTACTTTATTCGATTGATGGCCAATAGCTCTTTCTTGAAAAGACCTATTGGTTTGAATATTATTTGACTATTGCTCTGTTGTATCTACTATATGGCAATGTCTTTACCTTGTGACGGGACGTATAGAACTACCAGTATTGCGATTTACTGCAAATAGGTTGAAACAACGTGTGTGGACGTAAATGCAGAACGATGTGAGGTTACCATCCGAAAGGGAAGAACTCCAATAGCTACAAACTTCACCTACAGATAAAGGATCTGGGGAAAGGTAGCCTGCTGCAGGCAGAAATATCGAATTCCCATTGGAACCGGTAACCTTGAAGCCATTTATTCCTTTAAGTATTGTCCAATCCCATTGGCAATGAATCTTCAACTCATTCAGTTCATCAACGGTAGGCATACGCCATGCTTCACCCCAGTTTGCGGTTGCAGCGTCATATTTTGCATTGAGATGTCCAACAGAAGGTCTTATAGTATCCTTAATACCATCTATTACGTGCTTCGCTTTAATATCACTTGCTTCAACAGCCATCCATGTACTGTTTTTCTGAGTTTTGTAATAACTCTTCGGCTTTGTTTCTCCCCAAGCAAAATATTCTCCGTATTCGGTTGGCGTGTTTGCTCCCACATTGCAGGTTGCCCACTTAGTGCCACTTGGCAAGCCAAGATCCACATAGTCGTGTCCTTCCATTTGCCCGCTAACAGTCTGTGCGGAACATTCCATTCCACAAACTATTGTTAGTAACCCGATTAGTGTATATAAGATTCTTTTCATATCTCTTTCTGACGAAAATAAAGAAAAGAACAGAAGCCTATAAGCCTCTGCTCCCAAGAGTCTTTAATATTAGTCGTTGTTTAATTAGTCAACCAAACCTTTTGATGGCTTCCACTTGGCAACCTTCTTTGCAGGTGTCTGCAAAGATAATGGGTTGTCGGATGATTTCCAAAAATGGCATGTGGGTTCGATGAATTGTAGAGACGGTGTGCGCACCATCTCTACAACACTATACAATCTAATCATCCTTACCTTCCTCAATAATTCTAAACAACAAAGTGTTTTGGAAGGTGATGGATTTGTTTCTGGCAAAGAATACCGTTCCTGAAACAGGGCTCTTGATTTCACACACTTGATAGCCCTCGTAAGGGTGCATGATGCGTGCAAGCACATTGCCTTGTTTTACCTCTTGTCCAGCCTCCCGTTCCACGATGAGGATACCCGCATGGGGCGCTTGGATGGAGATGAGTTGGCTGCCCTCCACGATGGTAGGCGTCTGAGTGCCACTACCGCTCATACTCAAGGAGGCCATTCCTTTGTAGGTCATGAAGCGGCATACCGCATCGATGGAGATGCGGGCCATTTCGTGGTCGATGGTATCGGTGGTGCCCGCGTAGAGGGAGAATGCTTGGGTCTCCCAGATCTGCCAGTTGTAGTTCAACAACACTGTGTCGAATGGTTCCGGGTCACGGATGGCGATGTAGGGGAAGCCGAAATATTTCGCATCCTCCACATCCTCGAATCCGGTGTGGATCATGCGGACGTGTGGCAAGAAGTTGCCGGGCAAATAGTAGGAGGCCAATTGGATGCCGAACTTGAAGTCCTTGATGAACTCGAAGAGTCCCGCCGCGATGCGTTGGGTCGTCTCTCCCTGGTTGTAGCCAGGGAACATACGGTTGATATCGGTGTTATCCAAGGCCCAGAAACGCTTCTCGATATTGATGGAGAAGGGGTTGACCGATGGAATGACGGAGATGGAGACACCTGGTTGGATGCGGTTGCTCTCCTCCGCGAATTTGAGTAGCGCCACCAATCGGCTCGCCACATATTGTTGCTGGATTTCGTCGCCTCGCATGGAGCCGACGATGCATAAAGTCTTCTCGCCTTCGCCGAAGGTGTAGGCTTTGATGCGGAAGTCATCACGGTAAGGGGATGACATGCTGAATATAGTTTGTACTTTCATGATTCCGTAATTTTCCTTTGTTATAGACGATGAATTCTTCCCAATAGGGAGCCCTCGTAAACCATTGGGTAGGCGCGGAGGGTGAAGAGCAATCCGTCGCATGGCGCCTTCACGTCGCACAACACATCACCTGTCAATGGTGAGATGATTTGGCCGACGGTTTGTCCCTTTTTGACGGTGACATCATTGTGTAGTTCGGTGATGAAGACACCGCTGGTGGTGGCATTCAAGAAGGCCACCGCGTCGTTTCCTTGGCTGACGATACTCTCTTTGAGGCTGCTCTTGTCGGGTTCCTCTTGCCAGATACCCATGTGGAACATCATATTTTGGATGCCATCCACCAATTGGTGGCACATGGAATGGCTGATTCTTCCGCCGACGCCCATCTCCGCCACGAGGCATGGTGTTCCTGTTGAGTTCAGCGAGTGAGCCAGGGTGGATTCCAACACGGTAGCGGCTTGGTGGATCCAGATGAAGTCGATGCCCATTAATTTGGCGTAAGGGACCAATAGTTCGGCAGTCTGTTCCGAGATGCGCACTTGAGGCATCTCACGGAGGAAAATATTGGAGGCGTGGATGTCAATGACCATGTCAGCGCCCGAAAGGTCTGTGTAGATGTCGTGCGCCACCTTCTCGATCATCGATCCGCGTGAGTTACCCGGGAAGATACGGTTCATATCCAAATCGAAGGCGGGAACGCCTCGTTGCATGGAGTCTATACCAAGGGGATTCAAGGCTGGATAGATGTCCACGGTACCTTGCAGTAGGTGCATATTCTCCTTCACCATCTTGGCGATTAAATAGCAGACATATTGTCCCTCCAATTCATCGCCATGTGTGCCGGTGACGATGCAAATTCTTTTTCCTTTGCCATTCGTAAAATGGTTCTTGACAATGCGGAACTCTTCGTCCACTGGCATTTCAAGACTAGTAACATTCTGTATCATATCTCTTTCATTTCACATTTAATCGTAAGTTGTTCCGTTATGTTTGTGCGGGCGAAGAATTGCCCACGGTTGGAAGGACAGTCGGATACATCCCTTCCGTGCGCGATTTTGATGTAGCCCCAATCGATGGTCTTGTTGTAGGTGGGGTCGAACCCTAGCCAAGCCTCTCCGTCGTATACCTCCACCCAAGCGTGCGTTTCTCCCTCGCCTAGAACCAATCCATTTACATATCGGCTGCGGATCCCCATACTCCTGCAGAGTGCGATCATTAGGTGCGCATAATCTTGGCAAACACCTAACCCGCTTTGAAACACCTCCATGGCGGTGGTGTTGTTGTCGGTTGTCTGTTTTTGGTAGTGGAGGCGTTGATGGACGGCTAGCATCAGTCGAGAGGCTTTCTCAATCATGTCAGCGGTGTCTTTCGTGACTTCCTGTGCCCATGATTGGGTGGGAAGATCATACTGTGTAAGTTTGGAGGGGAAGAGGTAAATGTCGCTAGGTGTCGCGTCTTTGACACGGTATTTCCCGCAACATACAATCCCTTCGCTCGTCATCCTAAAATAGTCGTGTGGTGAATGGTATTCGCCGAATTGGAGCAGGTTGCCCAATCCGTCTGTCGATTCGTTCAAAATGGAGCCAGAAGGAAGAACCGCCAACTGGTGCGATTCGACCCTCTGGCAACTATTTAAGCATGGGATTGCCCTGAGTTTAAAGAAATGGCTGGAGACGGCAGGGGTGAATTTCGCCTCTGTCATGTAACGGAATTGATATCTACGTTGCTCTCCTGTCATTTTAATCATTATTGTTCCTCTATCCTTTGCGTGATCTCCCCGGTCGCTAGACCAACACCAAGCAGTTGATACCGTTCAACACTTTGTTTTTATAATCTTGCGGATCCTTCTTGAAGGCCTCCTTGTCGATGATCAAGGCATGTAGGCGTGCGGCTTGAACCGAATCGAACATATCCGGGTAGGAGCGGGTATACTTTTGAATCATTTCCCAAGTCTCCTCGATGCGGTAGTATTTATAGTCAAAGCGGATGCACATATCAAGGTGTTCCAACAATCGTCCGATCTCCAGTAATGCGTAGGTGTCGCCGTGGACCCTCTCTCGGATGCAACCCCAGAAGGCGAGCAACCAGTCGGTGATCGGTTGTAGTTCGGTGATATTGGTCTCTCTGGTGGCGGACTTGGCACGGATAAGATCACGGCACAACTCAATGTAGGAGAAGGACTCTGAAAGAATCTCCGAACGAAGCACGATGGCGTTGTCCATCATCATCTCTATGATGCTTCTGAGTGAAGTGACCGTCTCCGGGTTGTAGATTTGATCCATCATTTGGTAGCTGGTGGTCATTTCGTTGGAGACATAGACGTCCATCTTCTTCAAAAATTCGCTGTAAGGCACTTCGCCTACCGGCACATCAATGACCTCATCATACGCCTTGCGCATCAGGTGAAGCATTAGGTAGCCACGTTCCGCATAACGTCCTAACCAAAACAATCGGTTCGCTTTATTAGCGCTCAATATTGATTTCATACTCTCAAAAATAGGTTCTATAGTTTATACTCTTTTAAATTCTCAATCTTTCTCCATCACCCAAGTATCCTTGAATCCGCCTCCTTGGCTGCTGTTCACCACGAAGGAGTTTGGGTTGCGGCTGAATCGTGTCAGACCAGATTTCCAAACCTTGGTCTCCTTGCCTGTGATGACAAAGGCGCGGAGGTCGCATTTGCGAGGGGAAGGATTTCCTGTCTCGTCGATGATATCCAGATCGATGAAGTCGATCACCTCTTGTGCGATCCAGCGGCGAGGTTCTTTGATGATGAGTTGCTTCACCTCCTCCAAACGCTCCGGTGTCATGTCTCTTCCAAACATCAC
>JAKSKY010000110.1 GCA_024401515.1 Paludibacteraceae bacterium
ACCTTATTGTAGGTGTGCTAAAGACCACAAACAGAAAATCCGAATCACGAATTGTCTTTTTCAACGACAGGGAAGAACAAAAAAAATTAAGGTCTTGGAATCCAAGACCTTAACCGCTCATTTTGTTGCCTTACCAGGATTCGAACCCGGACAAGCAGTGCCAGAAACTGATGTGCTACCATTACACCATAAGGCAATCGCATAACGACCGCGAATATAGTACATTTCCCCCACCCACAAAAACATCTACCTACTTTTTTCCTAAGCGCATAATAAAAACCCCATTTTTTTTAGGGATTTCGCCCAAGAGGTCTTACCTTCGCATCCATGAAAGAATACAGACTCTCCGATTTTCTACCAACCACCAAGAAAGAGTTGGAACTTCGTCAGTGGGACGAGGTGGATGTGATCCTATTTTCAGGCGACGCCTATGTGGACCACCCCTCTTTCGCAGGTGCCGTGGTGGGACGTATTTTAGAGAGTTACGGGTTGCGAGTGGCCATCGTGCCACAACCCAACTGGCGGGATGACTTGCGGGACTTCAAGAAATTGGGACGACCTCGCCTCTTCTTCGCCGTATCGGCTGGTTGTATGGACAGTATGGTGAACCATTACACCGCCAACAGACGTCTACGCAGTGATGACGCCTACTCTCCCAATGGACAGGCGGGCTTCCGTCCCGACCGCGCCACCATCGTCTACACAAAGATTCTAAAACAATTATGGCCAGATGTGCCTGTAGTCATCGGTGGCATCGAAGCATCCCTTCGCCGTGTCACCCACTACGATTATTGGGACGATGAGTTAAAGCCTTGCATCCTCAAAGATTGCGGAGCGGACCTACTCACCTATGGTATGGGCGAACTTCCGCTAAAGGAGTTGGTCAGACAAGCCAAGGCGGGTATTCCAATCAGTGAAATGCATGATATTCCACAGAGTGTCTACTTGGTGGATAATGATAAAATCCCAGCCTACGAAGGGGCGGATACGGTCGAACTCTTCAGCCACCAACAATGTCTGAAGGACAAACTTTGCCAAGCGAAGAATTTTAAGGTGGTGGAGGAGGAATCCAACAAGGTCCACGCCAACCGTCTCTTGCAAAAATTGGACAACAAACAAACCGTGGTGATCAATCCACCCTACCCGCCTATGAGTTCGGCGGATTTGGACGCCACCTACGAATTGCCCTTCACCAGACAACCACACCCGAAGTACAAAGACAAGACCATACCGGCCTACGATATGATCAAGTTCTCGGTAAATATCCACCGTGGCTGTTTCGGCGGCTGCTCCTTCTGCACCATCTCGGCGCACCAAGGCAAGCAAATCGTCTCACGCAGCAAAGAATCCATTCTACGTGAGGTGAAGAAGGTGATGGAATTGCCCGACTTCAAAGGCTATTTGAGTGACTTGGGCGGACCTAGCGCGGATATGTACCAATTACGTGGCAAGGATCAAACCATCTGCGGAAAATGCAAAAGATACTCCTGCATACATCCCAATGTCTGCAAGAACCTCAATACCGATTTAGGGCCACTGCTTGATTTGTATCAGGCTGTGGATAGCATCCCAGGCATCAAGAAATCATTCATCGGCAGTGGTATCCGTTACGACCTGCTTCTACACCAAGACGCGGATCCGAAGGTGAACGAGACTCACCAACGCTACATGGAGGAGTTGATCGCCAACCATGTGAGCGGACGATTAAAGGTTGCGCCTGAACACACCAGCGATGCGGTGCTCAATATGATGCGCAAGCCTACCTTCAAACTCTTCTACGAGTTCAAGAAGGTTTTCGACCGTGTCAATGAGAAATACAACCTCAAGCAGCAATTGATTCCCTACTTCATCTCCAGCCACCCAGGCTGCAAAGCGGAGAACATGGCGGAATTGGCCTGTGAAACCCACCGCCTCAACTTCCAGTTGGAGCAAGTTCAGGACTTCACACCTACTCCGATGACCCTCTCCACAGAGATGTATTACACAGGGTACCATCCATACACCCTTGAACCTGTCTTCACCGCCCACGACAAAGACGAGAAGTTAGCGCAAAGGCAATTCTTCTTCTGGTACAAGCCAGAATACCGCAACCAAATCATGCGTGAATTGCAACGTATGAAACGTCCCGACTTGGTGCAACAACTCTTCTCGGGCAAAGTTTCAGGATTCAGTTCCTTTGAAAGGAACGGTCATAGCAGCGGATACAAACCCAATGGTAGTCGTGAGCAAAGTTACGACAAACAGGCGCCTCGTGGTAGAAGAGAGAATAACGGAGGATTCCAAGGGAACGACAGGAGGGAAGAGCGAAACTTCAACAGAGAAAATCGAGGACAAAACAACAGGGATTTCAGGGGGAAAGGGAACGACAGAAACCAAAATTCCAAGGGAGGTAAAAGGAGATAAAAAACTTCTCTCCATATTTTCCACAAAAAAGGGTTCGGGAATCTCACGATCCCCGAACCCTTCTAACATCTCATCAAATATCATTTATTTATTTGGCCACAATCGCCTTTGTAACTTTTCCATCGGCAGACTTCACAAGGTAAACGCCTTGTTTATTCACCCTATTGTTTAGTATTTCAGCCACCTCAGTTGGCGAGGTCGCCTCAATCTCCATCAATTGAACACCTGCCACATCGAAGATACTATAGGACTGAAGTTGTTCATCCGCAACTGAAGCGAAGATGCCCGTACTCTCCTCCGGCTCACTGAATTTCAACCAATCCACATTCACATAACTACCAGTGATCGTCAAACGAAGTTCATGTTTACCCTCCGTCAAATTCACCTTACCAGCGTTTAGTTCCACATAGGTGTCCCAATCACCGCCATTCGGTACTTTGACCGTATCCATCAAAGCTTGTCCATCCATAGAGAGCAAGAAAGAGGATTTGTCAGAACCAGAAGAGACCTTCGCAATCAAATCATACGCACCACTCTTCGCCACATTCACAGTATATTCCAACCACTCGCCAGCAATAGTATAACCAAGCGCCTTGCCATCATCCGATTTCACAACATCCACCCCATCATCCACTCTAAAAGAGCCATCGCCTTGGTTCTCCTCTTCAGCATCGTGGTAAGCCTTTCCTTCTCCACCTTCATCGAAATGTTCCGCCTCCAATTTACCTGGCAAGCTATTCATGCCACTGAGATAAGGGGTTTGAGGCGCTGCGGAAGTGATATAAATTCTATAGGCATATAAAATACTAGTCACATTTACGGAAAGATTAATCTGTCCATTGTTCACATCATACTCTTGATTAGAGATCACATTGGTTCCAGTGACTGGAGAATCCTTGTCGCTCCAAGTGACGCACTCCACCTTCACATTCACACGGTTGCCCAAGCAAGCTGGGATACCTTTGATAGGCACATTGACTTGACCAAGGGTATTACCACCCAAGATGATGCTAGCCACCTTCTTGCGTTTATCCACTGCGGCGAAACCATCCACGCCTTCACTTCTATCGTTTGGAGGGGTAACACGAGCCATATAACCACTCATCTCACCATACCATTTGTAAAGCCACCAGCCACCACCGTGCTGATTCTTGGCTGTCAACAAACTACCCAAACGACCAGGTAGGCCTACAAACCACCAAGAGATCATCGCACTCTGCACACCGTGGCGCTCAAACTTGGCGATGAAAGGCACTGAATAGCCAGGGCATCCCTCAAACTTCTGCTTGTCGGAACCTGAGCCTGCACAATACTCATTGATACAGATGGGACGATGTTGGATACCATACTTATCCTCAAGGCTTCGCAAATTGTTCATCGCATCCACAAAACCACCAGAGCCCCATTGGTGCCAACAAATCACATCAGGCAAACAGTTATTCGCCTTACAATATTGCAAGAACTTATCCATATTGGATGAGCTATAGTAAGCGAAGGATGGTCCGATGATCTTCTCATTGGGATCTAGGGAACGGATAAGTTTGTAAGTCTCACGCCACATATCGTGGTAAGAGATGTTTTGGTTGTTCGCCTGCTTCCATGTTCCATAAGGCTCGTTCCAGATCTCATAGCCATCGAAGTTTTGTATATTGGATTTCTTTTTCTCCTCAATGACCGATCTCACCTCATTCTTCCAGTGGTCCATAGATTGCCATCTATAAGGCCAACCTGGCAAGACATCCGCCAAACGGATTTGGATCTTACCTGTCGTATTGGCAATACGAGGAGATACAAGGAACGCACCTCCGATGGGTTGCTGACGGCCGCTTCCACTACGGGCAGGGCATACAAAAACATTGGGTTTCAAAGGAGCCACATCCGCCTCTATATTAGAAGGGAGTGTCTCGGTCAAACCATACAATGAACCTGACGCCACATGCGTAGCCGTTCTGATACTGTCGGACAAATCCACTGACAAGGTGGTAGCCGAATGCCCGTAGAATGGAAGCGCCATCATACAAAGGGTCAATGACAAACGATTAATGGTATTCATGATAAAAACTTTTAAATATTCAACTAACATTCACTGTGTTCAACATCGCATCTGCGTTTCGAACACTGCAAATGTAGAGTGAGGCATCAGGGTGGTCAGGTATTTTTTGTTCATAATCAATGGAATATTATCGCAAATGGCGGATTGAGACAAAATTACCAGCGGAGGTGAACGATTTTTCCATAAGACCATATAAAGCATTAAGGTTCACACACAAACAATAAGGGGCAACCCTAACGGATCACCCCCAACTCTTAATTGGCTTCGCCGAACTCATCGCCCCAGTCGATTTCGTTTCTTAACTCTTAATTCTTAACTCTTAATTTCCGTCCACCTGTGTCGGAGAAACCCCAAAATAGGATTTGAATCGTTTGCTGAAATAGGAAGGATCAGAGAATCCCACCGAGTAAGCCACATCAGAGATGGACTCGAATTCGTGCGCTTTGAGCAAACGCATCGCCTCGTTCAAGCGGTAATCGTTCAGCAACTCCAATGGAGACTTACCCACCAACATCTTCACACGGCGGAACATGGTGGAACGGCTGACGCACAACACATCCGCCAAATCATCCACAGATAATTCCGTATCCGTATAGCGTTCACGAACCAACTCCATAAACTTCGCCACAAAAGGATCCTCCTTTACGACAGGTGGAGTCTCCTCCGTCTCCTCCAGACTCGCCTCCTCCACGGACTTCGGTTTCATCAATTGCGCCAACAAGAAAGCTCGCTCCTGCTTACGTAATTTGAATATGCTGCGCAACTTTGCCAAGAGTTCCTCATGGCTAAATGGTTTCGAGATATAATCGATCGCACCATTGGTGAGGCCCAGCAAACGGTCGTGTTCGTCATTTCTACCCGACAAGAATAGTATTGGAATATGGGAGAACATCTCATCGTTCTGTAATTGGCAACACATCTCGATACCATTCATCACCGGCATCTCCACATCACTCAATATCAAATCTATATCCTTCTCTTTGACGATATCCAAAGCCTCTTGACCATTGTGGGCCACCAAAACTTCACAGAAGTCGCTCAACAAGGTCTTCATATTCTCACAGATAAGCGGATTATCATCCACCATCAAGATTACATTATCCGCCAGACATTCACGCGTCTCCGCACTCTTGTCCACCGCATTTTGTTTCACTTCACTCTCCATAACCACCTTCGATTCGGAAGCCGGCATCGTGATGGTGATACAGGTTCCCTCCCCCTCCTTGCTAGCGACGGAGAAGGTTCCATTGTTCAACTGGACATATTTCTTACACATGGAGAGACCCAAACCGGTACCCCGCTCATGATCCGTTCCATCGGTACTCTCCAACTTCTCGCCAGAAAGCAGACGTTGGATGGCCTCTTGGGTCATACCGACACCGGAATCCTGCACATACAAGGATATAATATTTCCCTCTTGCGTAGCGCCTATTGTAATCTTTCCGCCCGCTTCGGTGAATTTCACCGCATTGCCCAAGAGATTACGAACCACAGCACTGATCATACGGGCATCCGCATAGGCCTTATGCTCCAACCTGATATTTTTCTCACAGGCAATCTCCTTACGTTTCAACAAACCGGCGGTCAACTGGATCGCATCATCCACCAATGGCGCCACATCGAAATCCTGCGGCTTACAAATCAAATCATCATTCTTGGATTGCGCCCAATCCAAAAGCTTCAACATTTCGCCCTGCAAGGTCTTGGCGGAATCATGGACTTCCACGATCAGAGAACGTTTATTCTCAGGCGCCATCGATTGCTCCTTGTTCAACCAATTCTCCAATGCCACCACAATGGCGAACATCGGATTCTTCAAATCGTGGCCAATCACGGAAATCAAACTATCCTTGTCCTTCAAAGCATTCTGCAACTCCAAGGTACGAAGAGAAACCTGCTCATTCAAGAAATTCTTTTGAGCCACCAATTGCTTCATCCGCCACTTGAAGATGGCAAGAATCAGTAATAGCAACAGAACGGTCATCAAGCCATAGAACCACCAAGTATTCCACCAAGGTGGCAACACAACCACAGACAAGGAGATGACTTTAGGCTCACAAGCGTCGTTGCTTCGATAAGCCATCACCTCCAACTTATACTCTCCCGTAGGAATATGGGAGAACTTCAATTGCTTATCCACCGGAAGCATCTGCCACTCCTCGCGCAAACCACACAACCGATATTGGCATTGGACACGATCCGCATCGGTGTAATCGATCACATCGACATCTATGGCAATATCCGTCTCTCCATGTTTCAGTTTTAAGACAGAGCTTTGGGACAACGGTGTGCCAGACAACGGAGCATCCGCGACAGGGACCTTCTCCCCCTTGACGTATAAATGAGAAAGAGCCAAATAAGGGATCTCCGTGTCAAAGGACAATTTGTTAGGATCAATAGAGATGAATCCCTCATTGGTTCCGAAATAGAGCTTGCCATCCTTGGCCTTATACCCAGATCTCGGATGGAAGAGGAACGACTGCATATCGATGTAATTTTCCGGCAAACGACGACACTCACCCCGATTGATGTCAAACGACAAAATGCCCTCATCGCCCGCAGCCCAATAGATGCCCTGATTATCCCTAGTAATGATTCGGAAATAGGATTCAGGGACACACGGTAGCGATTCTGGCTGTAAACTTTGGGAAGAGAAGTGGAATATTCCTCGATTCGTCGCGGCCACAAGACCACCCTTCTCATCCGGCACCATATCAATGATACCCATTGGTCCCTTCGCATTCACAGAATCCGTACTCTGCAAGTAGCAGGTCAATGTTCCCTTCTCCTCACGCCACAAACCTTTGGAGGTGAGAATCCACATCGCATCCGCACCCCCTTCGCAAACGGACAAGATCCAGTTGTCGTCATTGTTGGTTTTAGCATCATGCAACAAAATACGTTCCCACTGGTTTTGGGAAGCTCTTTTTCGATAGATACCATCTCCCGACGAGCAGGCCACCACATCCTTTCCATTGAGCGTCTTGATGGTAAAGAAGCAGTTGGAAGGGGCATGGATACCCTCAAATTTCTCACGCTGATATTCTCCTGAAGCTAAGTCATAACGATAAACGCCACCTCCCCAAGTCGCCACATAGCAAAGCGAGGAGAGCGGTGCGATGCCGGAAACATTATTGTTCGGGAATTTCGCCAACGGTTCGACCTTGTAATGACCATCCACCCCATAGAGACCGCCGCCATCCACACTCACCACCATATTATCGGACGCATCCTCCATAAAGGCGGAACAGACCACAGATGGGAAGCCGAAATTCCACGAGCAGGTGATACCTGTGGCATTATGTTTACGATAACGCCACACGCCGGAACTTTGCGTTCCGAACCAAATATCCCCCTTGTCATCTTTGGTGATGCAATAAATCTTCCTCACCTCATCCTCCGAAGCATTAAAAGGTATGACATGAGTAAAGGAAGGTTGGTCAGCCATAAAATTGTCACAATACCACAAACCATGCGCATCGGTGGCAATCCAGAAACGGCCCTGTTCATCACAAACCATATTCGTGATACAATCAAACGGAGTCTTCACCACTTTAGGTGCGGAGATATTTTCCTCCTTCAAATTGAAGACCCACACCTCATCAGTCTGGCCAGCCACCAAAAGAAGCGAGTCGTTCAATGGGATCATCGTGCGCACGAAACTGCAGGCATCCCCTTCCGGGATATAACCATAAAGACGTTTCCCTTGGTCACTATAAACCACCATGGAATCCATAGAGCCTAACCAATAACGATTCTTTGCATCTATGTGCATCGCGCGGACAAACAATTTCTCCGTCACTTTATAAAGCAGATTATCTCCGGCGAAACAATCTCGATTGGAATCATACGTATATACGCCTGAACTGGTATACAAATATTGATTGCCCTTATGCAAATAAATATTCATGGATTCCTGGAAGAAAGATTTGCCGTCTTCCACGGGTTTCATATCCATGAATAGGTCCTGATTGGGACTATAGGCGACCAATAGGCCGGAATATCCACCCGCCGCCACCCTTCCATTGGGCAACGAACGCACAAAAAGGAAATCCTCACCGGAGACATGGTCATAATCATGTTTCCGATGATGGGCAAAGGATTTTCCGTCGAAACGTTCCAATCCGAAATCGGTACCAATCCAAAAGAATCCATTGGCATCCTGATCCATGGAAAAAACCCGATTGGAAACCAATCCATTTCTTGTGGTATAATGGTCAAAGAAACCATACTCCACCGAATTCGCGGAGAGATTACAAGCGCCAAGGGCAAACACCACAAT
>JAKSKY010000111.1 GCA_024401515.1 Paludibacteraceae bacterium
TCTTGGTTTCCTTTGAAGGTATCAAAGCCAAAATGCAATTTCAGTTGTTTTGCCAATTCATTGTCTTTCATAATCGGAACACAATTAATCGTTATAAATCCACCGGTTTTTGCTACCCAACCGGTATCTATGACGTGGCACGGAATTGCAGACGCGAATGTAATTACAGTCTGTTAATTCACGTCATAAAAAATGCAAATTTTTTATGCCACACGTAATTTTTCTAAGTTGGCACTCTGAATTTTGGTTTCCGCATAAGCTTTTGTCATGCGAATCTCTTTCTTTTCAGAGGAAGGGGTCTCAAACATGACATCCAACATGATGGTCTCGACGATGGATCGAAGACCTCTGGCGCCTAATTTGAATTCAATCGCTTTGTCAACGATGTATTCCAAAAGGTCGTCGTCGAATGTGAGTTTTACATGATCCATCTTAAACATTTTGATATATTGCTTGATGATGGAATTCTTTGGTTCTGTCAATATGGAGCGCAACGCAGTCCTGTCTAGTTGGTTCAAGTGGCAAAGCAAAGGCAAACGACCGATAATCTCAGGAATAAGTCCGAAAGACTTCAAATCTTGTGGTGAAACGTATTGGAGAATATTCTCCATATCCACAACGCCTTGTTTCTTCGCTGCAGCATATCCAACGACCTTAGTGTTGAGACGGTGGGCGATTTTATGCTCTATACCATCGAATGCGCCTCCGCAGATGAACAAAATATTCTTGGTGTCCACCGGAATCATCTTTTGGTCTGGATGCTTTCTTCCTCCCTGTGGTGGAACGTTTACGATGGAACCTTCCAATAATTTCAATAAACCTTGTTGAACGCCTTCTCCGCTCACGTCACGTGTGATGGATGGGTTATCACCCTTTCTGGCGATCTTATCAATCTCATCGATAAAGACGATGCCTCTTTCCGCCGCTTTCACATCGTAATCGGATGCTTGGAGTAGGCGAGTGAGGATGCTTTCGATATCCTCTCCCACATATCCGGCTTCTGTCAAGACGGTAGCGTCTACGATTGCGAAAGGAACCTTCAACAACTTGGCGACTGTCTTTGCCAATAAGGTCTTACCTGTACCGGTTGAACCTACCATGATGATGTTGGATTTTTCGATCTCAACGTCGTCGACACTCTTCTTTTGGGAGAGTCTTTTGTAGTGGTTATAGACCGCTACGGATAGTGTCTTCTTCGCTTGGTCTTGTCCGATGATGTATTGGTCGAGGAATTGTTTGATCTCCAATGGCTTGGGAAGATCTTTGGTGTCGAAATCATCTTTGGCCTCCTTGTGGTTGCTCATGACGATCTCGTAGGCCATCTTGACGCATTCGTCACAGATGTTTACAGATGGGCCTGTAATGAGCATATTCACCTCATTCTGGCTTCTGCCGCAAAAACTGCATCTATTTGTGCTTTTTGTTGCCATCTTTCGCCTTATTTATTCCTTACTAATACCTCGTCGATCATACCATAGGCTTTAGCCTCCTCAGCAGTCATCCAGTAGTCTCTGTCGGAATCTTGATATATCTTATCGTAGCTGTTTCCTGAATGGTCAGCGATGATGGTGTATAATTCCTGCTTCAACTTTTGGATTTCTCTTGCGGTGATTTCGATATCGGAAGCTTGTCCTTGAGCGCCACCCATTGGTTGGTGGATCATTACTCGTGAATGCTTCAAAGCGGAACGTTTTCCCTTCGCACCGGCCACCAAAAGGACTGCGCCCATAGAGGCCGCCATTCCTGTACAAATAGTGGCTACGTCGCAACCGATGTATTGCATGGTGTCGTAGATGCCTAAACCAGCGTATACGGAACCTCCAGGTGTGTTCAAATAGATGGAGATATCTTTGCCGGGATCCGCTGAATCCAAGTATAGAAGTTGCGCTTGGATGACATTGGCGGTATATTCGTCCACTTGTGTACCCAAGAAAATGATACGGTCCATCATAAGTCTGGAGAATACATCCATTTGGGTTACGTTCAATTGACGCTCCTCCAAGATGCTAGGTGAGATGTAATTATCTTGTATGCTGGATGTGTATTGGTCCAATGCTAATCCGTTCATTCCTAGGTGACCAACCGCATATTTTCTAAAGTCGTTTTTGTTCATCATATTTCAATCAATTTTGTCAATCTATAATCTTCTCTTATTTGTCTATAAAGATAATATAAATTCTTCAATTATTTCCAAAAAAAATCCCGACAATTTTCATTGCCGGGATTCAAATTATGGAAAGTTAAATTATTTTCCTTGCTCTTCGAATAGCTTGTTGAACTCCTCGATAGAAACTTTCTTGACGTCAAGCTTAATCTTAGACTTAACTACCTCAAGAACCTTCTCATCCAATACACGCTCTACGATTTGTTGAGCGGACTCCTTCTTCTTCAACATCTCCTTAGCGTAGTTCTCCAAAACGTCCTCAGGAACAGTTGACATACCGTATTGAGCGAATTGTGCTTGTGCGGTCTTCTTCGCGAAGCTCAACATGTCACCCTCTTCGATCTTAACGTTGTTGTCTGTAGCTATTTTGTTCTTGGTCAATTGCCACTTCAAATCATCCAACATCATTGGATATTGAGCCTCAAGATCCTCTGCGGAGATCTTCTCGTTGGTCTCAGCAACCCAACGCTTCAAGAATGCGTCTGGGAATGCAACCTCGCCGAATGCCTCTTTTGCCAAAATCTTTTGAGCGTCCAACATCAACTTGTAGTCGCTGTCCATTGCAAGTTGCTTCTTGATGTCCTCTTCCAAACGAGCCTTGAACTCAGCCTCGCTCTTAACGGCACCTTCGCCCAATGCCTTGTCGAACAACTCTTGGTTCAACTCCGCTGCCTTGAAACGGGTCACGCTCTTGATAGTGAACTTGAAGTCTGCGTCAACGTTAGCGGCCTCTTCCTTCTTGATTTTCAATAGGGAAGCGATTTCGCCTTCGTTACCGAAAGCCTTCTTAGGGTTGAATGATACGGATGCACCTACTTTTGCGCCTACGAACAATGCCTTTTGATCATCGTCCTTCATATACTTAGGGCAAAGAACAGCCTCTTCAACCTTGATGCCATCCTCTTTCTCCTTGGTCTTAGTGCGCATCTCAACGATGTCACCCTTAACAACGTCTGACTCAACAACATCTTGAGCCTCGTCGTAAGAACCAAAACGATCTTGGAATGACTTCACAGCGTTGTTTACCATCTCCTCGCTTGCTTGGATCTCGTAGTAAGGTGCGCTGATCTTGTCGTTCAAGTTCAACTTGTTCTCTGGTGCGATAGCGATATCGAACTTGAACTCGAACTCCTCTTCTGTATCGAAATTAACCTCTTTTTGCTCTGTCTTGTTAGGAAGTGGCTCACCTAGGATTTGAATCTTGTTCTCCTTGATGTAGTTCATCAAGTTCTCTGAGATGATGTTGTTGATCTCGTCAGCCATCGCAGCCTTGCCGAACATCTTCTTTACCATTCCCATTGGTACGTTACCTGGACGGAAACCTGGAACGTTAGCCTTTTGTCTGTATTTGCGAAGAGTCTTCTCTACTGCCTCCTCGTAATCTGCTTTCACAATATTCATTGTGATGATCGCGCTAGTTGCGTCGATGTCTTTTCTAGCAATATTCATATTGTTATTATTATTTGAAATATCTTTTTTTTTCGGTCTGCAAAGTTAATCTTTTTTTTGATACCCACAAACACTTTATTTTTAACGGATTTTTGCGCCTAATTTAGTGTCGAAGTTTTTAATCAACTTGTTCATGATAGCGTCGATTTGCGCGTCTGTCATGGTCTTCGCCTCGTCTTGAAGGATGAAGCTTACGGCATATGATTTCTTGCCTGACTCCAAATTCTTTCCTTCGTAAACATCGAACAAATAGATGTTCTTGATCAACTTTTTCTCGCTCTCCAAGGCTACCTTCTCGATGTCGGAGAAACTTACCTTCTTGTCGATCAACAAAGCGAGGTCTCTCTTTGCCTCTGGGAACTTAGAGATGTCTGAATAGGTTACCTTGTGGTTCTTCAACTCGGAAAGGATGTTGTTCCAATTCAAATCAGCGAAGTATACATTGTTGTCCAAACCGAAGATGTTAAGCGCCTTCTTGGATACGATACCAAGTGTGCCTAGCAATTTTCCGGTATTGGTGTAGATGCCTAAACCGTCGGAAATCAAATCGTCCTCGTAGATGCCGTAAACCAACTTCTTCAAGTTGAAGCCTAGTCTCAACAATATGTTGTCCACGTATGCTCTCAATTGGAAGAAAGAGGTCTTCTCTTGCTTCATGACCCAGCTTTGGGCTGTCTTGTTACCAGTCAACCAAATACCCAAGTGGAAGTCCTCGCTGAATGGCTTGAGCGGAGCCTCCTCTGTGGATGACTTAGTCGCATCGTAATGGTAGCAATTACCGAACTCGTAGAATTTGATGTCTCCATTCTTTCTATTTACGTTGTATGCCACGCTTTCCAAACCGCCGAAAAGCAAGGTTTGGCGCATGCAACCTAAATCCGCACTCAATGGATTCATGACCATGACTGACTTTTGTGCTGGGTAAGCCTCGCCGTCTGTATAGTATGAAACCTTTGTGAGTGAGTTGTTTAGTATCTCGTTGAATCCACATCCGGTCAATTGCTCGGAGATGAGGTTCTGCAACTTCAAACTGTTTGGATTTGGAGAGTATGAGATGGAAGAGGAGAGTGACAATCCCTCTTCAATGTTATCGTAACCATAAATACGAAGAATATCCTCGATGACATCCACGTCTCTGGTGACATCTACTCTGTAGGTAGGAACCGCCAATGAAAGTTGGTCGTCCTTTTCGCTTTTCACTTCGATTTCCAAACCGTTTAGGATGGTCTTCACCTCATCCTTCTTGATCTCTTTACCAATCAAAGAGTTCACCTTGTTGTATGATAACTCTACAGGGAATGGATCGACTGGGTTAGGGTAGTTGTCGAAGATCTCGCTTGAGATCTTTCCGCCTGCCACCTCTTGAATCAACAATGCGGCGCACTTCAAGATGTATATGGTGTTGTTAGGGTCGCAACCTCTCTCATAACGGAAAGAGGCGTCGGTGTTAAGACCGAAGCGGCGAGCAGTCTTTCTTACATATACAGGGTTGAAATATGCGCTTTCTAGGAAAATGTTCTTGGTCGTGTCTGATACGCCAGACTCCAAACCTCCGAATACGCCGGCGATACAAGCGCCTCCCTTTTCATCGCAAATCATCAAGTCGTTGGCGTTCAGGCTTCTCTCCACACCGTCAAGTGTGGTAAATTTTGTTCCTTCGGCTAACGTTTTCACGATGATTTTTTGTCCGGCCATCTTGTCCAAGTCGAATGCGTGGAGAGGTTGTCCTAGTGCATGCAACATATAGTTGGTCGCATCCACTACGTTGTTGATTGGTCTAAGACCGATCACCTTCAATGCGTTCTGCATCCATTCCGGAGACTCCTTGATGGTGACGCCTGTGATAGCGACACCTGAATAACGAGGACATGCGGTGGTGTTTTCTACGGTTACCTGGACAGGGCAATCGTGGTTGTCCACTTTGAATGCGCTTACGTCTGGCTTGGTCAATTTGTATTTGCCGTTCGCATGGAATTGGAAATATGCGGCCAAGTCACGAGCCACACCGTAGTGGGAAGTGGCGTCGATACGGTTAGGGGTGATATCCACCTCGATGACATAATCGTTTTCGATGCCGTAATATTCTTTGGCTGGTGTGCCGACCTTGGCGTCTGCAGGCAATTCGATGATGCCGGCGTGGCTGGTTCCAACACCTATTTCATCCTCTGCGCAGAGCATACCGAAAGACTCCACACCGCGAAGTTTTGATCTTTTGATTGTAAAGCACTCGTCGCCGCTGTAAAGCTTTGTTCCGATCGTAGCCACGATGGTCTTCAAACCGGTGCGGCAGTTTGCGGCGCCGCATACAATTTGCAAAGGCTCGCCTTCACCCACGTTCACTTTTGTCACGTGAAGGTGGTCGGAGTCAGGATGCGCTACGCAATCCAATACCTCACCAATCACTAAACCTTCTAATCCACCTTTGATGGATTGAACTTCTTCTACACCTCCGACTTCGAGACCGATAGAGGTCAACACTTTTGAGACTTCCTCTGGCTCGATATCCAAATTGATATACTTTTTAAGCCAATTGTATGAAATATTCATTACTACTTATCTTTTTTCGGTGGCGACTCGCCTCCATATATTTCTCAAACCGCGAATTTATAAAAAAAATATCTCAGATAGATGCTCATAATTCAAAATTCTTATGTACTTTTGCTATATATTATTATGGACGTCAAGATTTCGCGATATAATTGTTATGTCTTTAAAATTTAGGAGATTGTAGTGATAAGCCCAGTTGGGAATCTGCTTTGCTGATTTTTTAAGATGAGATGTTTCGACGTCTTCCATTATTAACTTTTGAATGTTTTTATAACGCTGGAAAACTTTTCAGATGGAGTTTACTAAACAAAATAATCTTCGCTTAGGAGTGTCGGGAATGATGCGGGTGAAAAATGAAGGACAGTTCATTGAGGCCTGCGTTGAATCTTGCATTGACGCTTTGGACGAATTGATTATTGTTTGGAATGACTGTACCGATAATAGTGCGGAGGAGATTGAAAAGATGCGTCTGCGC
The DNA here is from genome assembly GCA_024401515.1 of Paludibacteraceae bacterium. Taxonomy (GTDB): domain Bacteria; phylum Bacteroidota; class Bacteroidia; order Bacteroidales; family Paludibacteraceae; genus UBA1181. The sequence goes on from JAKSKY010000111.1 coordinate 6,636, forward strand.
TATCCCGATAAAATAAAAACATTCGAGTACAAATACAAAATCTATTCGGTGAATCTGACGAAGGAGGAGTATGAATATGCCAAATCCCTTCCTAAGGATTCTCCGCATTTGTTATGTAATTACTATAATTTCTGTCTCTCGATGGTGTCATGTCAGTATGCCGTCAAAATCGATGCCGATCAGATCTATTTTACGGAACAGCTTAAGTATTGGTGTGATGTGGCCCGTTCCCAGGAGAGGGTGAATTTGCGTTTCAGTGATTGCTATTACTATATAAGGCATCGTCTTTTTGGTGTCATGTGCGGACTTTCACGATTCAAGAATAAGTTCTTGGGTAAATCTTTGTTTGGCCATGACATGTCAGAAAAAAAGATTGATAATTACACCCATTTTTCAAAATATATGTTCAAGGAAAAGGGGTGGAATATTATGTTGTCCGGACAAAATGTCGTCTCTATTGATAACCAATGGTATACCACATTAGGGGAGAGTGGCGATCGTTTTAATCTCTTACCTCCTTTCAATGGAATTGGTGACCATGCGATCTTTAAAGTCACGCCTGAGTGCCGATATGAGGTGATTGATTTGCCTAGCTATTCATTGTATAGAAGTGATTCCTACACTTTGATCGAGATATTTGTATGTAATGCGAAGGCGATTCCTGTCGGTTTCTTCTGGTGGCACATCAATATGATGCGTCCTTCCACCTATCAAAATGTGTTGAAGAAATTCCAAGAACCATCCGATCGTTTCGTTTTGCTGAGTGATTTCTTGAAGAGGGACGCCTATCGTATCGATGAAAGTTTGGATTATGCCATGAGCGACCCTGTCTCCCGTTTGTTTGGTCTCTATATCTATCCCTATGGAAAATCCTCATTGAAGCGTAATATCCTAAAATTAGAGAATTTGAAACTCTGATGGATCGCTGCTCCTTTGATTCCAATTTAAATAATCCATCAAATAGACCTTCCACACGATATTATTTTCTATCTTTGTGAAAAAAGAGAGGAAATATGGCAAAATTACGCTTTATAATTACGATTCTTTTGACCTCCTTTTGCATGGGAATTTATGCGGAGGAGGAGATTATACCAGAGAAGTTTTATGGAAGGGAATACCGTTATCAAGGCGAAAGGCTTCAGTATAGAGTGATGTTCCCGAAAGGATATGGTGTAGAGGGATTACGCTTCCCGTTGCTTGTCTATTTGCATGGCGAAGAGGAGAGGGGGGATGACAATTTGATGCAGTTGAAGTATGGAGCGACCCTCTATATGAGTGAGGTTGCCCGTAATTACCAATCCGCTGTGGTGATCATGCCTCAATGCCCGGAAGATGAGTTTTGGGCGGTATACGATAGAATGGCGGACCAATCCATTGTTGTCCGTGAGAATCCAGAGCAAACTGTTCCTAGTAAGATTGTGGAGCAGATTGTCCAATTTTACTTGAAGAAACAAGACAAGATTGACGACACGCGCGTTTATCTGGTAGGTAAGGATATGGGCGCTTTCGGTGTCTTGGATCTTGCGGCCCGTAACCCCAAACTTTATACGGCTGTGGCTGCCGTTTCCGGATACATCGATCCTAACCGTATGAAGAAGAAAAAGGTATTCTGCCGTATCTTTAATGGTGTGGAAGATCCGATTGTTCCGATTCAAAGTGTCCGCGAATTGGATCCTATCATTAAATCGGTGGGCGGTGAGTCCGGTGTGATTGAATACCAAGATACCAAGCATGATGATGCTTGGGAGATGGCTACCAGTTCCACGGATTTGATGGATTGGTTGTTTGAGAAGGTCAAAAAGTAGGCGACGTTTTGCTAGAAATTAAAAGAGGAACATTCTGAATGAATGCTCCTCTTTTTTTTGAAAAC
>JAKSKY010000112.1 GCA_024401515.1 Paludibacteraceae bacterium
TCGACAAGAGAAGGTAGTAATCGCTCCCCTTTCGAAGTAACGACAGCGTGTCTTTCCTTCGAACGCATTACACCGTTCTCATCACGGAAGCTCTCACTGATTGATTTTTCACCCATATGGCAATTCTGATAATTATCCTCATCGCTCAGTTTTTTATCATACTCTCTTAGCGGATAGAAATCAGCAGGAAAACTCTCGCTTACGCCAATGATTCCCGCATTCACAAAACCACCAAACCAACCACCGATAGTGTCTCCTGTATCAGTAATATACAGACTTGACACTTCCTCTGTCAAGTCCACCGAAACACTGTTTTTATAGCGGTTATATATGTTAAATTTCTTCGGATAAACAAGCCTTCCATCTTTGTCTTCCAGTTGCCAACTCCTGACATTCACAGGACGTAAGTAATTCTTCCCAAAAGGAAATCTAGATACCTCTTTGCCATCTACATCAACGAACATAGTCTTCTCAACAGAAGCTGGGAACTGATAATCAGTTTCTGAAAGCATAAAATTTTCACGTAAATCGCTAATAGGAGTACCCCAAAACAAAAACATTCCCATATGTGCGCTAAATTCATCAAAGTATGGTAAATTTTCGTACAACAAACGTCCATCTTTGTAAATATTACAACCAATAGGGTATTTCTGTTGTCCTATATCAGAGTCCAGTGTTAGACAAATACCTTCAATCAATATCCCGTAACACATACACACACTATTATCGTACTGGAACGGAACAACAATATTTCCCTTCTCATCTACAATTCCATACTTGTTGGTTTTGGTATCTAGAAGGGTAACCAAGCCGACCCCATTCAATGAGATATTTATATATGGCTTATACTCATATCCATACTGGTTTCGCAATTTTTCCACACCCACAATGTTACCCTCACACAAGTTCTCAAGTGTGCAATAGGTCTCCCTCTCTCCTGGATAATTATAGTTCCAACTTCTCGCGATTACCACAAAATCATTTTCTAACGCATCCATCTTTTGGATAGACTCTTTGTCCATAGAATAGACACTATGTCCCCCATCTTCATGGTGAACATACATGACATCCCTATCATCCATGTGCTGGATACTAATGGACTTCCCGGAATAGATTTCACGACCCTCTTTGTCTATCAAATACGCTTGGGTATTTCGAGTACTCGGAATACAGCACCGTCCATCAGAAAATTTAATCTCTTCTAACGAATACTCATTCCCTTCATAATCCCATTTCAAAGGGATCACCAATTCGCCAGACTTGTCGACAAACCCTATCTTGCCCTCTTTCTTCACGACTGCGAGTCCCTCATTGAACTGACCCACATATTCATAATCCTTGATATTCTCATTGAGCTTTGTTATTTCACTTTCAGGGAAAAACAATAGACACAAAAGATAACCCAGAGAGATGGAGAGACAAAACCAATATAAAACACGAAAATTACGGCTCATGTTAGAAAACGATTAAAACAACGTAAAAGCAACTTAGTTCTTAATACCCAAAGCCTTTCGGATCAACATGGAAGGATAACCATAGACCACCGCTAGAAAGCACAACACCGTATTCAACAGGCTGATACGCGCAAAATCAACGGTCGGACGGAAGTGGGTCACACGCTCCTCTGGCGCTGGATAGAATACATTGATGGAGATGCTCTTCAAAGGAATCGCGCGCCAAGCGCAGCGAACCAAAAGTTCCAACTCACCCTCGTAACGTGGACAAATCGGCGTCATCCCCTTCATCTGCTTCAATGGGTAGAGACGATAACCCGTCTGGGTATCCGGCAAACGGTGCCCCGTCTGCAAAGCGAACCAGAAGTTGGAGAACTTATTGGCGAAACTATTTTTCTGCGGCATATTCGGATTGAGGAAGGAGCGGCTGCCCACAATCAAGGCACCCTCATTCTCCTTGCAAGCCTCGGCGAAGAGCGGCAAATCCGTCGCAAAGTGTTGACCGTCGGAATCCATGGTAACAACCGCATGAAGCCCCAACTCCACCGCCTTTTTGAAACCCATTTTCAAAGCATGTCCCTTGCCACGGTTCGGCGAATAGGAGACTACCGTCACCGACGATGGAAGGTTAGCCAGTAATTCACTTGATTGATCGGTGGAACCATCGTTCACCACAATCACATCCGCACAGTAGGGCAATACGGACTCCACCACTTGGAGAACCGTCTTCTCATTGTTGTAGGCGGGAATCAAGACGCCCACCCTTCTCTCGGAAAATAATTGTTTGGTCTCTTCCGCTGTCATGCTCATGCCTCCTTAACGATTATATCAAACTTAGCGTAGATGCGTTCACTATCGGAAATCACCGATTTGAAAAGATAGCCAGTCTCCACTTCCGCATATTGGGAAGAAATATTCAAAGTCACACTGGAATCAGGCACAATCACCGTGATGAACTTCACATTCTTCACCTCGGAAACCTGTACATTCCGACCTAGCATATCGGCAGCCACATGACGGATCACATCAATCAAAACCGCACCCGGCACAATCGGACTGCCAGGGAAATGGGCCCCGAAAACCTCATGCGAAGCATTGAAACGCAGATAGTGAGCTTGTTGCCCCGTCTCTGTTTGATAGGATTGAATCTGATACATTCTTACGATTATTTTGCCACAAAATAGACACCCACCATGATGATTCCCACACCCATCCAACGGGTCACCGGAATCGGTTCGTGCAAGAACCAAGCGGAGGCCAATAGACCAAAGACGAAGCTAAGGCAAGTCAACGGATGGGCCTCGGACAAAGGGTAATGTCTAAGAATATAGAACCACAAAATGGTTGCCAAACCCATCGTCACGCCTGTCAACGCCAACCAATAATTGAGCGCCAAATCCTTGAACCACTCCCAAGTGAAGGCGAACTTCTGCATCTTCACGACCGCCAATTTCATGCAGACCTGCCCCATTGCGAGACAAAAGGATTGCACAGCGGAGAGAATCAATAATTTTAGCATGACAATAGTGCCACAGAATGGTCTTTATTTTGAAAATGGTTATATACCAAGATATGCTTAGGCGTTACCGGTTGGCCCTTGAATAGCAGATGGGCTGGTATCTCGCCTCGCTTCAAGCAAACAGCCGCCACATAATAGCCCATGGCGGAAGCGGCGAAAGACTCTCCAAAGAGATGCTTATAATAAATTTGGGCGACATCTGGGAAGAGGCTGTTCACCATACGGCCATAAACCTCATCATTGGATTTCGCGGCGTTGTATCCACACACCACCGCATCGATATCCGACCATCCAATACCTCCTTGTTTCAAGAGTTGGTCAATGGCCTCACGCACCCTCGCCTCGCCAGGCTCATACATCAAGACCTGTCCATCAAGACGACACAAAGTATTGTTTGTTTTTTCTTTTCCCAATAAAAACGTGGCCGACACTTCACCTGCGAAACTACCTTCCGTCTGGGCGTTGTGGAACATTTCGGCCTTCACCTCCTCCCGCTTCCAATAGCCAATCTGATCGAAGAGTTGGAAGTAGAGTTCAGTCATCTCATCGTTGGCGCAAACCAATGCGGAGGAGATGTTACCCAAATCAAACTGCATCAAGGCATCCTGCAAAGCGCAGTCAAAAGAGGCGCCACGATGGGTAAAGGTATTGTTATAGCCATGGCACTTCAAGTGTTGGGCCACCAAAGAGCCAATCGTATTGTGGGTCGATTGCATGAAATGGGAAGGCGGCAAAGCCTGTTCACCCTCCTTCAACATGGCCAGTAGGAACTTCTCGGTTGTCTCAATGCAACCCAAACCCGTACCTGTCACAATAGCGTCCAAAGGCGCGTCATATCCGACCAACGCACTTTTCGCACTCGCCAAGGCACGTTTCAGCAGCCTACCCATTCTACGGGCGCTCATCGGATCCACGAACTGCTTAAAGTCCGGCTCCTCGCAACGGAAGTAGCGTCCCTCACGAAGAATAGGGTTCGTGAACCAATCGTCGCACAAAGGCGATTGGATGGAGATCTGCGCCGCTGACTGGATATATACCGCCATGATTATATTTTTAATTTAGAAAAAATACAAGAGGAATCATTACCACCGAAACCGAACGAATTGCTCATCACATGATTTAATCGCACATCGTTCCTTCCCTTTGTGACAGGCAATAAACCCGTCTCCTCGATAGGGTTAGAGAAATTCAGATTCGCCGGAATGTAATTGTTCATCAAAGATAATATGGAGATCACCGCCTCCACCGATCCCGCCGCACTGGTCGTGTGGCCTGTAAAGGCTTTGGTTGATGAGAAACAAGGCACATCCGACCCGAAGACTCGTTTGATCGCCACGCTCTCGCATTGGTCGTTGTTTCCGGTTCCTGTTCCATGCGCATTGATGTAATCAATATCGGAAGGAGCAATTCCAGCCTGCTTCAAAGCTCCCGTCATCGCCAAATAGGCACCCTCACCTTCGGGCGAAGTAGCCGTTTGGTGGAATGCGTCGCAAGCGTTTCCGTAACCGGACAAAAGACAAATCGGTCTGGCTCCTCTCTCCAAGGCACTCTCCTCCTCTTCGATGACTAAATAAGCGGCGCCTTCGCCTAAGTTGAGTCCATTACGATCCCTGTCGAATGGCTTGCATGGCGCGCCGTCCAATATCATCAATGAATTAAAACCGTTCAAGTGGAATTTGCTGAGCGACTCCGTACCACCCACGATGGCAGCCTTCGCACGCCCGCTTCGTATCATATTTGCACCCACAATAATGGAGTTCGTGGCGGATGAACAGGCGGTGGAGATGGTCAACATCGAATCCAAATGTCCGAAGAGACGACCGATCTGCTCCGTGCCCGCACCACAATCATGGGCTCCGATATATTCAGTATGTTTGCCCTCGAAGAACTCGAGGTAATATTGCTCGCTCTTCTCCATGCCGCCCACCGTCGTACCATTGACAAAGACAGTTCGTGTTGCATCGGTCAATCCAGCCTGCTTGATAGCCTGTTGGAAGGCCACCATACCCAGCAATGGCGTACGGGTAATCACCATGTCGGAAGGAAGATCGAGCATCAATATCATCTCCTCATTGCTCATGGCCACCTCGCCAACCGGCAATTCAGTATGGGAAGTTTGGAGATGGCGGACTGTCCCAACGCAAGGCACACCTGCTTGCAACGCCGAGAAAACCTGATCGGTTCCGCAGCCCATGCTACAAACGATACCCATTCCGGTCACGACAATCCTACTCATGCGTATTTATTTAGTTCTATTTTTTGAGATATACTCAGCCATGGTGGCGATGGATTTGAAGATATCCTTTCCTTCGCTGGCGTTCTTCAACTTAATACCATAGTTGCGCTCCATCAAGACGATCAACTCCAAAGCGTCGATGGAATCCAAACCCAAACCTGGCGCAGTAGGATCACCGCCATTGAAAAGTGGCGCGTTCTCATCGATTTCCGCTGCTGACATACCCTCAAGGTTCAACGCCTCGATCACCTCATTCTTCAAATTTTCTATCAATTCACTCATTCTAAATTGCTTTTATGAAAGTCTTTCCCGACTCTTCCATTCAACAAATAATCGCCTTAAAATGGCGCATAACATTCGAAAATACAAAGATACAAAATTGAAGATAAAAAGCAACACTTAACCGAGTGGACTCTCCGCAATTTGAGACTATCCATTCAAATTACTTATAGGCGGAAGTCACCCTTCCACTCGCCCAAAGAATTCTGTTCGTCCAAAGAGAGTGCGAAAAGGCGTACATCCACATGACCATCCATGTACTCGCACCAACCGAATATTTGGTTACGGATGCCCTTCTCTGGCAAAAAGCCATTTGTCGCTAAGTCGCAAGCTGTTGCTGGGGTATATTTTTCTGCAATAAAACAGGAGGATTCGCCCATGATTTTGTGGCGAATCGCAATCTCGCCCGTCACGATATTCGACAGGGTATAAACAAAGACCGCAGGACTTGGAAAGTAGTTGTCCGCCGTCTGAATCGTCTGCTGATAGATGGTGTCATCATCCAAAGAGCCCGAATGGGACATCAGGATCACCGACCAATCTTTTTTAGGCTCCTCCGGCACCATGCCCAATTGGGACATCAATAGCTCCGCTCCGAGGAAGCCCGCCTTACAGAGGTTATCCATCTTGAAGAATTTGGGCACCTGAAATCCTGCCGAATAGTAGATATTCGCCAACCAAGATTTCCCCTCCTCCGATTGAATCGTCAGGGGTTCTCCATTCACCAAGACTTGGTCGTCCGAGATGGAAACATATGCCTTTACAAAAATCTTCATATCAAGATAAATTCATTTACGACGTGGGCCACGCCATCCTCGTCATTCGTTGGGGCGATATAGTTGGCGGACTCCTTCACCACTGGTTGCGCATTGCCCATAGCCACGCCCAATCCAGCATATTTGATCATGGAAAGGTCATTGAACCCATCGCCACACGCAATCATCTCCTCCTTGGTAAGACCGATATGCTCCAATAGTTTACCAAGCGAATAGGCCTTGTCGATATTTTGTGGCATGATTTCCAAGAAGAAAGGCTCTGAACGATAAACATTCAGGTGGTCACCATAGGCCGCCCTCATATCCACCTCCACCTTGGCCAAGTAATCACCATCGCCCACCATCAGACATTTGGTGACAGGCTCGGTGAGATGCGCCACAAAATTCTCCACCTTGCGGACGGGCATCTTATTGATACGCGCCTCGATGGCCACATATTGGTCAGCATCATCCTCCGTAACAATCGCTCCGTCTTTGTAGGAGACAATCGTCACGCCATGATCCTTGGAGGATTGGTAGAGCTTCTCCACCTCTCCATCGGGAAGGACCGTCTCATAGACAATCTCTTTATTTTGATAATCGGTGATCACCGCTCCATTAAAGGAGAGGATATAACCACCAAACTTATCCAATTCCAATTCATCCGCAAGAGGCACGATTCCAGGGGTAGGTCGTCCAGAGGCAAGCACCACCACCACGCCATTCTCCTGCGCCGCACGCAATGCCTTCTTAGTCTCCTTCGTAATCTCCTTTTTCGAGTTGGTCAATGTTCCGTCTATGTCCAACACCAAAACCTTATATGCCATGTCAGGGAATATTTATCGATCCATATTATTTGGAGGCGATCACACCCGCCTCCTTCAATTTCTTGAAATCCAATTCGAAATTAGGGGTAAAGACCTCCTTGCCTAGATTCTCCTCAATTTCGGAGATCTTCCAGAAACGACCATCCACCACCTCGGAGTGGTCGGGTTGTGGCTCCTGGTCATAGACAATCTTGTGCGCGTAAATCATCTCACGCTCCACAGGACTCTCCCAGATGTAGTTGAAGATACGCTCCGGCTTGATGTCGGTAAGGCCTAACTCCTCGCGCGCCTCTCGAAGCATCGCCATCTCCACACCCTCGCCAAAATCAATGTGTCCACCGACTGCAGTGTCCCACTTGCCTGGTTGGATATCCTTCCAATCGGCTCTCTTCTGTAAATACAAATCACCGTTGGAGTTGAAGATATGCAGATGCACGGCCGCATGCAAAATCTTGGAACCGTTGTGGCACTCTTGACGGGTGGCGCGGTCTATCACGTTACCCTCTTCGTCTATGACTGGAAAATATTCTACCATAATAAATTCATAACTATACACGTTCCCCAAAGGAAATCCGCAGTTGCTGTAGGACTAAAAATTCTTAACTCTTAATTCTTAACTCTTAATTCTTAACTCTTAATTATATTAAGCGCATTGGAATACCCTCGTCTGCAAGGTATTTCTTCAAATCAGGGATAGCGATTTCGTGGAAATGGAAGATGGAGGCAGCCAACGCCGCATCCGCCTTACCAGTCTCAAAGACATCCTTGAAATGCTCCATGTTACCTGCACCACCAGAGGCGATGACAGGGATGGACAATGATTCGGAAAGCACCGCCAAGGCATCGTTCGCGAAACCCTGCTTCACACCATCGTGGTTCATACTGGTGAAAAGAATCTCACCCGCACCACGCTCCTGTGCCTCCTTCGCCCAAGCGAAGAGTTTCTTCTCCGTGGCGATACGTCCACCATTCAAGTAACAGGTCCATTCGCCACTCTCGTCCAACTTCGCGTCGATGGCCACGGTACAAACCTGTGAACCGAAGTTCTTGGCCACCTCACTGATCAAATCAGGGTTCTTGATGGCGGCGGAATTGATGGATACCTTGTCCGCACCAGCGGCCAAAAGTTTATCCACATCACTCAACTCGTGGATACCACCACCCACCGTGAAAGGGATGCTGATGTTCTGCGCGATGCGCTTCACCAAATCCACGAAGGTCTTTCTACCCTCATGGGAAGCGGTAATGTCCAAGAATACCAACTCATCGGCTCCCTGGCGACTATACTCCGCACCCAACTCCACAGGGTCGCCCACGTTTCGTATATTGACGAAGTTGATACCCTTGACGGTCTGTCCGTCCTTGATATCCAA
>JAKSKY010000113.1 GCA_024401515.1 Paludibacteraceae bacterium
TCTGCGGTGAAATCGCCGATTTTTGTGCTTTTTTGATTAGATTTGTAGCATAAAATAGAGAAAGAGATGAAAGAATTAATCTTTGCGACCAATAATGCCCACAAGGTGGATGAGGTGAGAAATAAGTTGAACGGAATCTTCGAAATCCGTTCCTTGGCCGAAATCGGATGCACAGAGGATATCCCTGAGACCTCCGACACGCTTCAAGGCAACGCCAGCCAAAAATCTCACTATCTCCACGATAAATATCACTGCAACTGCTTCGCGGACGATACAGGCTTGGAAGTGGAGGCTTTGGATGGCGCACCAGGCGTCTTTTCCGCCAGATATGCGGGCCCTGCCAAGGATTCCGAGGCCAATATCGATAAATTATTGGCTGAATTGAAAAATAAATCGAACCGTCGCGCAAGATTTAGGACAGTTATTTCGTTATTCTTAGAGGACAAAGAGTATTTCTTCGAGGGGATCGTCACTGGAACCATCCTAACGGAACGCCACGGAAATGGCGGATTCGGTTACGACCCTGTCTTTCAACCAGATGGCTACGACCGCTCTTTCTCTGAACTTTCCATGGAGGAGAAGAATAGCATCAGCCATAGAGGAAGAGCTGTGGAAGAGTTGATTAAATTCCTAAACGGAACTAAATAACCATATTTGCAACCTTTTATGTTATGGTAAATAAATTAAAGACATTGCTGCTTCTCTGCGCATTTTGCTGCGCGACAGGAACATTCGCCCAATTACAGATGGGAGGATGGCAAACCTTCTTTAACTATAATAATGTCTCTCAGATTGTTGATTCAAAGGAAAAGATTTTCGCCCTCAGTGACGGAAACCTCTTCTCAGTCGACAAAGATTTTGAGAGTATTGAGACCTACACGAAGCTCAACGGACTTTCAGACGGTAACATCACCTTGATCAGCTATTGCGCCAATCAAGATGCCCTTGTCATTGTTTACGACAACTGCAACATCGATATTCTGAAAGGTTATCAGGTGGTCAATGTCCCTGCCCTTAAGCTCTCCGATATGGGTAGTAAAAAGGTGAACAGCATCACTGTCGAAGGTAAATATGCCTATTTCGCCTGCGGATTCGGTATCATGATCTTGGATGTGGAACGAGAAGAGGTGACGGATACCTATATCATCGGAAATAAAGGTGAATACCTCACTGTCAGCGAGATAGCCTTTACCAACGATTCCATCTACGCCCACACGACAAATGATATCCGCTACGCAAGCAGAAAAGACAACAACCTAGCGGATTTCTCACACTGGAACATCATGGATATTCCAAGCGAAACTAAAACAGAGGATATCAAAAAGATTCTCTCTTTCGACAATTCGCTTATCCTACTCACCACTGAGAAAGCCTATAAAAGGAATGTAGGCGAATTCGAGTTCCTATTTGACACCAACAACGGAGATTTGATCGTCTCCAACCAACAATTGCTGCTTTTAAATGATTCCATGTGTGCCTACGACAACAATTATAATCTTGTCCTATCCATGCCGGCGGAATCCATCACACAAGTCGTATATGACAAGCAAAACAAGAACTACTGGACCAGCAATGCGCAAGCGGATGGCCAAAAGTTGCTACACAAATACAATCAAAAAGGTGTTGTCAAAAACTACTATATTCCCAAGGGACCATTCTCCAGCACAATGGCCTTCGCGAAATATGAAGGAGGAAAACTCTTCACAGGTAGCGGCGGACCTTTCGATATGCCGATGAACTCTCCGGGCGTGGTACAAATCTACGAAAACAACGATTGGTCCATCATCACCGAGGTGGGTATGGACTCCACCATCATCGCAGACTTCCCATTTACGGATGTATTGGACATCGCCACCGATCCCAAAGACAGTAACCACTTCTTCGTGGCCTCTTGGAAAGGTATTTTCGAATTCCAAGGAACAGAATTGGTGAACCACCACTCACACAAGAACAGTTCCCTTTCCGATTATTGGGTCATGGTCATCACTGACGGATTACATTTCGATAAAGAGGGGAATCTTTGGGTGGCTAACATGCTCTCCCCTAACCCGATCAACATCTACACAACCGATAAGAAATGGGTGGGTCTCAGCTATCCTGAACTTCAAGACAAGGAGTCCATCAAAGAGGTCATGATCGATAGCAAGGGATATCTTTGGGTACTGCTCCCACGTAAGGGACAAGGCGTTTTCTGCGCAGATCTCAACAACACGATCCTCAACTACCGTGACGACAAGACGACCTTCTTATCCACCCTCCATGATAAGGATGGACACTCATTATCGCCAACCACCTTTAGATGCATAACGGAAGATCAAGATGGCGTCATCTGGATCGGCACCGACCTCGGACCAATGCTCATCACAGATAGAACCAAGGTGTTCAACAGTAATTTCATCATCGACCGCATCAAAATCACGCGCGAGGACAATGCCAACTATGCCGATTATCTCCTCGAAAACGTACAAATCAATGCGATCGCCATCGACGGAAGCAACAGGAAATGGATTGCGACCAACACCGACGGACTCTATTTATTATCCGCTGACGGAAAAGAGACCATCCACCACTTCACCACAGAAAATTCTCCGTTCACCTCCAATGCCATCATGGATTTGGCCATTAACAATAAAAGCGGAGAACTCTACATTGTGACATCCAACGCATTATTCCTCTACAAAACAGATGCGACAGTCAGTGCGGAGACCTACAAAGAGGTATTCGTTTACCCTAATCCAGTAAAAGAGAACTTTGAGGGTGACGTTACCATCAATGGTTTGATGGAGAATAGTTTGGTACGCATCTCCGATTCTGAGGGAAGAATCATCCACCAAGGACACTCCAATGGCGGAACCTTCGTATGGAACGGAAGAACCATTAGTGGGAAACGTGTGGATACGGGCGTTTATTTCATCTACGCTAGCCAAGACGACGGAAGTTCGAAAATGGTTACGAAGATAGCTTTCATTAAATAATAACGGTGAAACCAGGACTCACCTATAGATAAAAACAAATAGGGTTTGGCAATGATAATTAAGGATTTAGCCTCTATTCGTGAGGCAGCGAAAGAGTTTGTCGCCCAAATGGACGATCACAAAATTTATCTCTTCTACGGCTCAATGGGAGCTGGGAAAACAACCTTTATCCGCGCCATCTGCGAGGAATTAGGAGTAAAGGATGTGATCAACAGTCCAACCTTCGCGATCGTGAATGAATACACCGACGGGAAAGGGGAACCAATCTACCATTTCGACTTTTACCGTATCAACAAAGTGGAGGAGGCTTACGACTTCGGTTACGAAGATTATTTCTACAGCGGCCACGTCTGTTTCGTGGAGTGGCCTGAAATGATTGAAGAGTTGATTCCAGAAGATGCGGTTACCGTCTCCATCCAAGAGAAGGCGAACGGTGAACGTGAAGTCACCATTAAACCAATGGCATGAAAATAGGATTCGACGCCAAAAGGGCATTCTGCAACAGCCGTGGACTGGGCAATTACAGCCGGGACACCATCCGTCTCCTCTCCCAACAATGTCCTGAGCACGACTATACCCTTTTCACCCCCAAGATCAATGACAATATTAAATGGTCCTATAATTGCGAATGCACATCTGTTGTAAAACCGCAAGGACTATTCGCAAAAAAGATATTCTCATCCATTTGGCGCACATGGAATATTTGCGATGATATAAAGCGTTTAGATTTAGATATTTACCACGGATTAAGCCACGAATTGCCCTACGGCATAGAAAAAACAAGGACAAAAAGGGTCGTCACGATGCACGATTTAATCTTCCTCAAAAATCCGGAGCTCTTTCCGCTTTTCGACCGTTATTCCTTCAAAAAGAAGTACACCCACGGTTGTAAAACAGCGGACAAAGTCATCGCCATCAGCGAAGAGACCAAGCGCGACCTAATCGAATACATGCACGAGGAGGAATCTCGCATCGAAGTGGTTTACCAAGGCTGCAATCCCGTCTTCCATCAACCTGTCAGTGAACAGACATTGGAAGAGATCCGCAACCAATATGCGCTCCCCAAAGATTTTATGCTCATCATTTGCGCCATCGAACGCAGAAAAAACCATGAGTTGATCCTAAAAGCGATGCGCCATCCTCAGCTGGATCTTCCTTTGGTGATAGTAGGAAGACCTTCCGATTACAAGAAACATTTGGATGAACTCATCCACGAGTATGGGTTGGAAAACCGCGTGATTTTCCTGGATGCCATGCCTACCAGCGCCCTACCAGCTCTCTATAAACTGGCCACGGTCTTTGTCTATCCCTCCCTTTTCGAAGGATTTGGCATTCCAATTCTGGAATCACTCACCATGGGCACACCCGTCGTAACCAGTGAAGGCAGTTGTTTCCGAGAGACAGGCGGTGAGGCCGCGAAATATGTGGATTGCAACAATTCGGATCAACTGGCGGAGACACTTCTCCAAGTTTTGCAACACGAAGAGATACAAAAGGAAATGGTAGCGGCGGGACTTGCCCACGCACAAAAATTCTCGGACGAGTCGATCGCCCGAAACATCATGTCAGTATACAAACAAATTTTATAGCATATGTCAGATATCATCACATCCGCACTTCAAGCCATCGGTATCAACGAACTCAACGAGATGCAACAAGCCTCTCTACGCGCCAATGAATCAGGCCGTGACGTGATACTCCTCTCCCCTACCGGTTCCGGTAAGACGTTGGCCTTTTTGCTCCCTTTGTTGAAGCAGATGAAGCAGGAGTACAATGGTATCCAAGCGATGGTGATCGCACCATCCCGTGAGTTGGCCTTGCAGATTGAGGAGGTATTCCGTTCCCTAAAAAGCGAATTGAGAGCCACCTGCTGCTATGGAGGTCACGCATTTGACATGGAGAAGAATGCCTTAGCCACCCGCCCCGCCTTAGTTGTGGGCACACCAGGAAGAATCCTTGACCACATCAACCAAGGAAGTTTTGACCCATCCACGATCAAATTCCTCATACTAGACGAATTCGACAAATCCCTCGAATTAGGTTTCCAAGCGGAAATGGAGGCGGTCATCTCTAAATTATCAGGCATTAAGAAACGTATGTTGCTCTCCGCCACCAAGATGGAGGAGATCCCCGCCTTCACCAAGATACACCATCCGATGTCCCTCGATTTCTTAGGGAACAAGGAGACGTTACGAGAGTTGACCGTATATAAGGTACAATCCCCTATCAAGGATAAACTGGAGACTTTGCAAAAACTGGTCTGCACCATCGGCAACCAACCTACCCTTATTTTCTGCAACTACAGGGAGTCTGTGGAACGTATCGCCACCTACTTAAAAAAGAACAAGCTGGACTGCAAAATGTTCCACGGCGGCATGGAGCAGGTGGACAGAGAGAAATCGCTCTTCCAATTCAGGAATGGAACCTCCTACCTCTTGGTATCTACTGATTTGGCATCCAGGGGGCTCGATATTCCAGAGATCCAGAATGTGGTTCACTACCACTTGCCTATTAATAAAGAGTCTTATACCCACCGCAACGGCCGTACCGCCAGAATGTACGCAGAGGGAAACGCCTATATCATTCTCCACGGAGAAGAGCGTCTGCCAGATTTCCTCGCGGATGAAACATTGGCAGATTTCGAACTACCAGAGGTGTGCGCCAAGCCTCAACCCTCCGAGTGGGCCTCCATCTACATCGGAAAGGGTAAGCGTGATAAGTTGAGCAAGGGAGACATCGCGGGCTTCCTCATCAAGAAGGGAGAGTTGGAGAAAGAGGATCTGGGCAGAATAGAGGTTAAGGAGCAATCCTCCTTCGCCACCGTGAAACGATCCAAACTGAACAGCTTGCTCGCTAAAATCCGAGGGGAGAAGATCAAGGGTATGAAGACGATCTTTGAGGAGGCGAAGTGATAGTTAAGAATTAAGAGTTAAGAATTAAGGGTTAAGAAACGATGTTTGGCGAAGCTAATTCCCAAAATTTAAGAGTTTCTCATCGGATTTGAGTTGATACGCCACAAAATCCATCACCGCCTTCACACTATCAGGACAATCCATTGTCACCTCATACTTCTGTGCGTTAAGATGAAGGCAAGAGATAACACACAGCATAAAAATATAATCTTTCTCATACGATCTTTACCGTTATTCACGCAACAAAACTACTACAAAAAAAAGAAGTGGACGAATCATTTTTCGACGATTCGCCCACTTCCATATACTTACCGCGGTATCTTACTCCCCAATCACCTGCGCAATCACCTGAGGGAACCCTCAAAACCTACGCCTCCTGACAGGTCCTTTTATGTTGAATCGAAGTTGTTGCACTAAAAAAGACTGTTGAATAACAACATTAACCAATTCTGATAAATTGGGAGTCGATTTATTCAATTTGAGACATATAAGGAATAGTTGCTGCTCTCTTGAATATCTCCCGTCATTGATTCTCCCTATCACAGTAAGATGACAAAGCAATATCTGGACAGCACTAATATATCTCCATTGCTTCTCTTTGTCAAACTTCTGATAATCAATCTTGTGAGATTTAACAAAATTATAAAATACAGAATAATCTTTAGATGATAATCGATAACCCGTCAAAAACAAACAATACATTACCCAGTAAAAATCACCCATGGAATTTTCTTCGTAATTATTTATGAGAAAATCTACCATACTACCTAACATTCGTACTTCGTTAGCTTTTTTAAGTATTCTTTCATCTTCTAACGGATTATTAATCCACATGCGATTCTCTATAGAACTAAGTAAAAAATCTGTCAATACATCTTCTTCTATAGTTTCTTTATCATAAAACAACTGACTTACATCTATTTCAATACACGCAATATGCCTCTCTCGAATTTTTTTCACCTTATTTTCATCAACAGCATGAGAAAATAGTATCTCTACCCACAACTCTTGTTCATTCCCATACTCATCCAAATATTTGCACAAACAATCAGGTCGCAAGTCATCCTGAGAAACCTCCTGGATTACTTCTGAGAAAACCTGTTTTTTCTCAGGAATAAAAGAATATTGGCCAATATATTGAGGGAGCATTAAAGATTTATTCTTTTCTATTATCGATTTAGATAATAAATGAATTTGGCTTTCAAATGCGCCCTTGCACTCTGCAGATGAATGGTGTTGAAAATGATGACGCTTGATATTCCCTTTATGAGCTTCCAAATCACTGCCACAGCAAGGACATACACAATTACAAGCAAGACCACTTGAAACATCCTTAATATTTCGAAGTTCACTCGAATTTTTATCTTTGCCAAATGTGACTAAATGTTGTATCATAATATTAAATTATTTGTCCTCTTTCTTTTCAACGATTTCCACAGAAGCATTCAACGCATAAGCAATTTTTGAAAGGATATCAAATCCAACTGAATAATGCCCCTGTTCGATACGACTCAAATTTGATGCATCTATTCCCGCACGAACTGCTAACGTTTTCGCATCTATCTTTTGTTTTTGCCTCAATTCCTTAATACGTGCGCCAATTCGAACTCGCTCCCCGTTTATATCTTGTTCTGATGTAATGAAAGAAGCCATTTCATACTCATTTCTATACAACTCTATATTGACATTTTTGACAGCAGTACTAAAGTCTGGACGATTAGCTGTATAAAAATTCGATGTAAAAGAAGCCGCCATTAATCTAAAAAAATGATCGTCACCATTAATTGTCGACAAATAATTAATGTTAGATGGAAATCCAGCGACATATACATTATCGGGCAATTCAATTCTAACCTTGAATTGATTGATAAAACTTACTTTAGCAGGCCAACTGCCATGAATTTCATCTCTCATAAGAATAAGAATATGATATTTTGGTTGCAAAAATAGGAAACAGATATTTGATTTACAAATTTTACACGAAGAATATTTACATATTTACCAATTATAGTATTTACATACTAACTAATCGCACAAGAATACTATATAAAAAAAAAGAGGCGTCCATTAGACGCCTCTCTAAATCTTATTATTCTATTCTTACTCCCCAATCACCTGCGCAATCACCATTGGGAAATACTCATACTCCAAAGCGTGGACGTTGTGCGCCACATCGTCCGGGGTATCAGTAGGAGTCACCTTCACCTTCGCCTGGAAGATGATTTGACCCGCATCCAAGTTTTCGTTCACATAGTGGATGGAGA
>JAKSKY010000114.1 GCA_024401515.1 Paludibacteraceae bacterium
GTGAACAAGGGAATATTTTCCTTGCTTTCCGCATTGGGATTTACCTCTATGCCTGCACAAGCTGGCGGTTTAGTGGAGGATGACAATTCAAATAAGGATTTTGACAATAGGGATAAGTTTGATCCGAATGAAGAACCTCCAATGGCGGAGTATGGTTGTCCCTACGCCACTTTCAAATTCAGGGGAAAAGTGACAGATGGTGCGGAAAACCCAATTCCTGGTGTGGATGTTGTGGTGAACATGTGTGGTTATGAACCGATGAATTCGAGCGTGAAAACCGATGAGAATGGAGAGTACAACATATCATTTGAGGAGACACCTTGGTGTGATCTGACCATTTCCTTTACAAAAGATCCCAATACCATGTTGGATACCACGATAATTAAGGAGGAGCTTACTTTTGAGAATCCTTCGGGTCATTGGAATTATGGAGAGTATAATCGAGAGGTCAATGTGGTCTTCTCCGACCAACAAGGTGGATCAAAAATCATTTTCAACAAGAGTGCCTTGGCTAAATTTGTTGATTTAGAGGAACCAATGTTCAGAGTGGTGAATTTGGTTGAGGATTATATCTGGTTAACATTCAGAAGCGTGAAATCAGCGGATGTCTCTGTATATGATCAGAAGGGTACAATGATGAGGACGATTTCGTTGAAAGATGGGGAACATCTTTATGTAGGTGATTTGAAGTCAGGCACTTACATTATGACAGCTGTTTCAGGTAAGAAGCGTTTCTCCACGCTATTTATTAAGAAATAATATTGTTAGATAGGAGAGGCGTGGCGTTAAGTCACGCCTTTTTTTATTTCTATTGGTGCGGGAACATCTCCTTCTTAATTCTTCTTAACTTACAATGTTTGCGGAACTCATAATTTTAGGGTAATTTTGAAAGGTTTTTGAAATATGTTAGCATGAATAAGAAATATGCTTTTTGTTTGGCGGGTTGTGTCGCTCTATTGATCAATAGCTCCTGCTACAAACAATTAGATGAAGTGGAAGAGATTCCGCCTATCCAATATGAGGTGGAACAAAATATGGAAGGCAAGTGGTCGGTTGCTAGTAAAGATGCCGCTCCTGTTCCGACGAATGATAAATTCATCGTCACCTATGAGAAGTCGTGGAAATCATACCGTTCTCAGTCTATCCCATCATCTTCTATGAATTGGATGAATAAGGCGCCTTTCAGTTGTTCTGTTTATGACAATCAGATCACAGAAAAGTCTGGTAATCTGACTTATCTGACAACGGTCAAAGAGATTGCTCCACGAGAGATACATGCCCTGGTGGCAGAGTCGAATGGTGAACAAAGCGCTTCAAGCCATCTCTATGTTTATCGTAGGGTTGAGAAAGATTTCTCTTCTGATGTCATTGGCCTTTGGGAAGGTAAGCAAGCAACGCCTGGCATTCCTGATTCTACCGACCATCGTTGGGAATTCCGTGCGGATGGAACTTTTGTATTCTATAATCTTGATGTTGAAAGTGGCGCATGGATGGCGAATCCTGACAAGAGTGCCAATTATGTCGTTGATGGTAATTGGATGGCTTTGCGTAGAGAGGATCCTGCTATTGGGGAGATTCGTGAATGCTGGGATGTTTCCGTCGAGAATGGTCAAATGTATTGGATCGCGTTACGTGTTGATGCTTTGGGAGGACGTTATAACCAACAGATGCAATTGTCTAAGGTGACTTTGATCGAATAGTTTCTTTTGAAATTATTTGTCGGGACGGTTATAATAGTTAATTTTGCAATTAAATTCAACGCAAGCCCCGTGGTGGTTGCGTTATTAATAAATAGATTATGAGAGTAGCACAGAGAATTAGTCGTTTTATATTGAAATGCATTGGATGGAAAGCCAATCTGAATGTGGAAATACCTAAAAAATGCGTTTTAGTTGTAGCCCCACATACAAGTAATTGGGACTTTATTGTCGGTGAATTGATGTATCAATCCATCAGTGCGGATGGAAATGTGAATTTCTTAATCAAGAAAGAGTGGCTTAAGTTCCCTTTCAAGTATATTATTGGACCGCTAGGAGGTGTCGCTGTGGATCGAGGTCATAGTAACTCGTTGGTGAACCAAATGGTGGCTGAGTACGAAAAGCGTGATGTGATGCGTTTGGCCATTACACCGGAAGGTACCCGTAAGGCCAATTCAAAATGGAAGAGAGGATTCTATCATATCTCAAGGATGGCCAATGTTCCGATCCTTTTGGTCTATTTGGATTATGGCAAAAAGGAGGCTGGTATCGAAAAGGTATTTGTCCCTACAGGTGACGAAGAGGCCGATATCCAATTTGTAAAGGATTACTTCGCGAATTTTACCGCTAAATATCCTGATAAATTCGTCGTATAAGTTATGAGAATAGCGATAGCTCAGATGGATTTGGCCTGGTGTGACGAGGCTAGAAATCTAGAAAAGGTGGAGAAATTGATGGCGCAATCGGCAGATGCTGATTTGTTGGTATTTCCGGAGATGTTCACCACGGGATTTTGTATGGATGCTGCGCAATATTCCGTAAAAATGGATGGCGCTACGATCGCTTATTTGAAGAGTCTATGCGCCCGTTATGACTTGGCGATTTATGGTAGCCTCATGGTGGAGGAGGAGGGCCATTATTATAACCGAGGCCTTTTTATCTGTCCGGACGGAAAGGTTTACCCATATGATAAGCGTCATCTTTTCTCTCCAGGAACAGAGGGAAATACCTATACGGCAGGCAAGGAGCGGGTAGTGGTCCCATACAAGGGATGGAACTTTTGTCTGCAGATCTGTTATGACCTTCGTTTTCCAGTCTTTGTACGTAATGTGGAGAACGAGTATGATGTGATTCTTTATGTGGCTAACTGGGCGGAGTCCCGTATCTCATCTTGGGAACGTTTGTTGCCAGCCCGTGCGGTTGAGAATATGGCCTATGTATGCGGCGTGAACCGTGTAGGCTCTGACATTTATGGTTTGCAAGGCGGATCTTCCGTTTTATTGGATCCGTTGGGTAATGCATTGATTAACTGTGGGAAAGAAGAGGGTTTGTTTATTTCTGAGGATCTCTCCAAAGATCGTTTAACCCGTTTGCGCGAAAAATTCCCGGTTTATAAAGACGCTGACCATTTTTCTTTGGACTAATTTCCTAAATATTTATTACCTTTGAATTCCTATTTGGGATAATTTGTCTTTTTAATATTTCAAGAAAATGTCGGTACATAGCGAAATTAAGAAAGTGACCACCAAGGTCTTGTTGGATATGAAGGCCAGTGGGGAGAAGATATCTATGTTGACCGCCTATGACTATACCATGGCGTCTATCATAGATCAAGCGGGTATGGAAATTATTTTGGTTGGTGATTCCGCATCCAATGTGATGGCTGGAAACCAAACCACATTGCCGATTACCTTGGATCAGATGATCTATCATGCGCAATGTGTGGTTCGTGGAGCGAAACGTGCGCACGTGGTGGTGGATTTGCCTTTTGGCAGTTATCAATGCGGTAGGGAGGATGCCATCCGTTCAGCTGTCCGTATTATGAAGGAATCAGGAGCCGACTCCGTGAAGATGGAGGGTGGCGAAGAGATTATAGAATCCGTAAGAGGTATTATCAATGCCGGTGTTCCTGTGATGGGTCACCTTGGATTGATGCCTCAATCCATTAATCAATATGGTTCATACGCATTGCGCGCGAAGGAAGATGCTGAGGCGCAAAAGTTGATCCATGACGCGAAGTTGTTGGAGGAGGCAGGATGCTATGCGTTGGTTTTGGAGAAGATTCCTGCGGCATTGGCTAAAAAGGTGG
Source organism: Paludibacteraceae bacterium (assembly GCA_024401515.1). Taxonomy (GTDB): domain Bacteria; phylum Bacteroidota; class Bacteroidia; order Bacteroidales; family Paludibacteraceae; genus UBA1181. The sequence goes on from JAKSKY010000114.1 coordinate 3,787, forward strand.
CTGAGAGTATCCATATTCCTGTGATTGGAATCGGAGCGGGTAGTGGTGTTGACGGACAAGTGCTTGTGATGCACGATATGTTAGGTCTAAACAAGGGGTTCTCCCCTAAGTTCTTACGTAGATACGCCAATCTGTTCGACGTCATGACCGAGGCTTTGCAGCATTATATCTCTGATGTGAAATCGGGTGACTTCCCGAATGAGAATGAGCAATATTAGAAGGTATTGTGTGATTTTACGGTGCAAAAAAAGGGGAATCTTCACAGACTCCCCTTTTCTACTTTATTTAACCTAAACCATAACTAAGAAAATATAATATGTTTATGCATCGTAAATTTCTAATATTTTCATGAAATTAAAAAGCGGATTACGAGAAAAAAATGGTAAGAATTAAAAAAAATGTTAATGCTGTGACATATTGGACAGCAAAACAAAGTCTTTTAAATATTTGGCGAAAATTATTGCGGATTGTCAAATATTCGATTTGGGCGTTTTTTATCTCCTCCGTAGCGGCTACGATCATCTATCGTTTTCTTCCTGTTTACTATACACCCTTGATGGTTATACGATATTTTGAGGATAGGGGTGATTCCAAACTTCCTGAGATGAAAAAACAATGGGTCTCCATTGATAAGATTTCTCCGAATGTGGTCAATGCGGTGGTCGCCTCGGAGGATAATAAGTTCATGACCCATTGGGGCTTTGATTTTGAAGCGATTGAAGCCGCACGAAAGATGAATCAGAGTGGTAAGAAAATCTATGGGGCCAGTACCATTTCCCAACAAACGGCAAAGAATGTCTTCCTATGGCCCAATCGTTCTTGGGTCAGAAAGGGTTTAGAGTGTTACTTCACCTGCTTGATAGAGCTTTTATGGAGCAAAGAAAGAATCATGGAGGTCTATCTGAATGTCGCGGAGATGGGCGACCGTGTCTACGGCATAGAGGGGGCTTCCCAATTCTATTATAAAAAAAGGGCGGATCAATTGAATGCCGCGCAATCCGCCATGATTGCCGCATGTTTGCCAGCTCCTCGCAAATATAACCCTTCTAATCCTACTGCCTACTTGCAGAAGCGTCAAACTAAAATTATGAAACTGATGAGACAATTAGGTCCTGTCAAAATTGACAAGAAGAAATAAAAGGGCGTTTTAGCAATTATTTCGAATCTATTTTCGTCATTTCTCGGTCTCATTTTGTCCCTTTATAGTGCATGAAATGAAAAAAATTGTTTAAGTTTGTGTATAATCATTAACTAAAGGCAAACGCTTATGATGAAACGATTGATAATACCATGTTTGGCGTCTGTGATGATAGCTTGCGGGAGTAATAGTGAAAGTGTACAAAAAGAGGTAGAAACAACTAAAAAGGCCGATACGAAGACGGAGGTAAAACCCAAGACCACTTCTGGAATTGGTATCATAACAGAGGAGGCTCTCAATGTGGAGATTTTGCCCGAAACTACCTATCCAGCCAATTCGCCTGTCGCGAAGTGGGGAAAATTGAAGGTCGCACCGAATGAGAAGGGTGTTCGTTGCCTATGCGACGAGAAAGGAAATCCTGTTCAGTTGAAGGGTATGAGTTCCCACGGTTTGCAATGGGCAGGTGTGGCTCAAATCACTGAAGATAATATCAAGGCTTTGCGTCAAGATTGGAACTGTTCCGTTTTCCGTCTCGTTTTCTACGTGGACGAGGAGGGTGGATATGCTTATAACCAAACCCATAGGACACGCCACTTGGAGAATGTGGTGAAATGGTGTGGTGAACAGGGTATGTATGTTTTGGTCGATTGGCACGTGCATAAACCAGGTAACCCAGAGGCTAAGCAATATCGTAAACATCCAACCAATGGTGTTGATTTGGCGGGAGATTTCTTCTCCTATTGCGCCCGTCGTTTCCAAAATCAGAAGCACGTTTTGTATGAGTTGTGCAACGAGCCTAACCCTAGTTCAGGCGCGACAACTTGGCCTAACCATATCAAACCATATTGCGAGGATATGTTAAAGATCATCAGAAGCTATGACAAGGATGTGGTTTGCATCTGCGGAACACCGAACTGGAGCCAAGACGCCCATGTGGTGATCGGTAATGAGCCTCAGGATGAGAATGGCAATGTTTATGAGAATTTGATGTATTCTTACCACTTCTACGCAGCCTCCCATTATGATGGTGTGGATCCTTCCAACCCATATCAGGGACATGATTATATGAAACCTATGCGTGAGGGAGATTCTACAGCCCACGTGCCTTGTATATTGGCAACTTTGCCTATCTTTGTGACTGAATTCGGTACCACTGACGCCAGCGGTTGGCAGAATTTCAGACCTGATTTGACAGATCGTTGGATGCAAATCCTCAATGGTGGAAATTTGGGTGGACAAAAGGTAAGTTGGTGTAACTGGAGTTTCAGTGCGGAGGGTGGTATGAGCGCCGCTTTGAAGTGGAACGAAGGTAATATCCGCCAATGCGACCGCAACAAGATCCTGACCGAATCGGGTAAATATATTTTCAAAAAACTACATGAAAAGTAAGAGGTTTTTATCAGAATTATTATTGCTTGTAATATTCGTATCATGCTCCCTATCAGTTGCCCATGCGCAAAAGAAGAGAGAGATGAGGGGCGCTTGGGTAGCGACGGTCGCTAATATCGATTGGCCCACCGATCGTCTAGCTGATGCGCAGACACAAAAGGCGGAGTTGGTCCGTATCATAGATTCGTTACACTTAAATGGTGTCAACGCTATCATGTTTCAGGTAAGGCCTACCGCTGACGCGCTATATAAATCTGATATTGAACCATGGTCCGAGTGGTTGACGGGAGAGCAGGGTAAAGCCCCATCTTCCGAGTTTGATCCGCTTCAGACCGCTGTGGAGGAGTGTCATAAGCGTTGCATGGAACTTCATGCATGGATCAATCCATACCGTGTGACCAATACACCTAACGCTAAATTGGCTTCCAACCATCTCTATTTCAAGAAACCGGAACTCTTCCTTCAATATGGTGAGAAGATCTATTTTGATCCGGGAAGAAGTGAGACCGCGGAATTCCTTTTGAAGGTGTTGAAGGATATGGTGACCCGCTACGATGTGGATGGACTCCATTTGGACGACTATTTTTATCCATATCCAATCAAGGGAAAAGATTTCCCAGACGAGGCGACTTACAAAGCTAATCCACGAGGTTTTAAAAACAAAGGGGATTGGCGCCGTGACAATGTGAATCAAATCGTTCAACGTATCCATCAAATGTTGTTGGAGACCAAACCATGGGTTCAATTCGGTATCAGTCCGTTTGGAGTATGGCGAAATAAATCGCAGGATTCGAAGGGATCGGACACCAAGGCTGGTTGTACCAATTATGATGACCTCTATGCGGATGTGATTCTTTGGGCCAACAAGGGATGGATCGATTACATTGCGCCACAACTCTATTGGGAGATTGGAAAAACCGTGGCGGATTATGCGGTGTTAGCTCCTTGGTGGCGTGAAAATGTGAATAAAAACTGTAATTTATACTTTGGATTGTATGCATCCGGATTGGTGGTGAACAAACCTAAAGTTTGGAAGACACCGAACGAATTGTCCCGTCAATTGAGGTATAATCGCGAGTGCGTCGATGTGGAGGGTGTGATTTATTACAGCACCTCCTATTTCTTGAAAAATCCTCAAGGTTTGTTAGATAGTTTGAAAACTGATTTTCATCGTTATCCTGCCTTGACACCAGTACATGGCAATGGTCCTGAATCGTTCTATCCGCTCAATGTTCGTTTGGACAGCGACACATTGAGTTGGTCCCCTGTCGTCGCGGAGGGAGGGGAGGCGATTTCCTACTATGTCGTCTATGCCTTTGCGGATAGTGATGACTGCGATTTTGATAATCCGAAGAACATTGTGTGTCTAACGGCGGAGCCGGAGGTGATCCTTTCTCGATATGGATTGAATGCCTCAATTTATAATGTTGTGGTAACCTCAGTGAACCGTTATGGCAAGGAATCTGAGCCTGAGACCTTCTTGGTTTGGTTGCCTAAAGGAATTAAGAATTAAGAGTTAAGAGTTAAGAATTAA
>JAKSKY010000115.1 GCA_024401515.1 Paludibacteraceae bacterium
CTGAAGAGAATCCGTTGTCGATACAATCCTTGCAAAGCTCGAAAGAATCACCGTGGTCGAGGTGAAGAACGATTTGTGGCTTCTCCCAACCTAGCTCCTTAGCGTACTCTACAGCGGCCATACCCAAGTAACGAAGGATAGTACCGTTAGCGTAGTTACGAGCACCCTTAGAAACTTGAAGGATAACTGGAGACTTCTCAGTAGCTGCAGCAGTTACGATTGCTTGAAGTTGCTCAAGGTTGTTGAAGTTGAAAGCAGGGACAGCGTAACCGCCCTTAAGTGCCTTAGCAAACATATCCTTAGTGTTTACCAAGCCTAACTCTTTGTAATTAACCATTCTATTTTTATTTTGAAATTAAAAAATTTTCTCGTCCACAAAGATACAAAAAGAATTAAGAATTGGGAATGATGAATTAAGAATTTTGATTGGAGTGTTAAAACGAAGTGTTTATCGAAAAAAAAGGCATCCTTTTCGGATGCCCTTGAGTTGTGGTGTCGCAAATTATTGCGGATTTATTAACTTTTAATGCAGGCGTGGAACCCGAACGATGGTACCCCAGACCCCTCAAAAGTATTGTAAATCCATAACTCTTAATTCTTAACTCTTAATTCTTAACTCTTAATTCTTAATTATCTCACCCTTTGAACCTCAACGCCCTCCACATGGATCGCGCTGAACGGACGTGCCGGACAAAGATTCTCGCAAGCGCCGCAACCGATGCAAATTTCGGTATTGACGGTTGGATATTTCTTGCCGTCCGCTTGCTCTACCATTAAGATTGCGCCTACAGGGCAATGTCTAGCACAGTTGCCGCAAGGAACACCGTCTGTGGTCACTACGCAGTTCGTCTTGTCAAACACCGCGTAACCGATCTGGATGGAGCTCTTCTCCTCTATGCTGATAGGTTGGATGGCACCAGCCGGACAAACGGAGGCGCACTTGTTACATTCTGAACGGCAATATCCTAGTTCAAAAGACATCTCAGGTTGCATCAGGTGTTCCAAATTGGTGGAAGGTCGCAACACTTGGTTCGGACATGCCGAGATGCAAAGTTGGCAAGCGGTACAATGGTTGGTGAAATGCTTGACGCTAATTGAACCGGCGGGTTTCGGAGAGAGGTTGCGGACAGGGATCTTTTTATCTTCGATCACTGCCAAACCGCCATCGACCTTCTTCGCTTTCGCCTCCATGGCGGCTCCCGCGACGAAGAGGGCGCTAGTAGCCATGAAATTTCTCTTGGAGTTGTCGACGCTCTCGTTATTTGTGTTCTCTTGCTTTTGCAAGCGTGGTCGCTTCACATATTGGATAGCCCCTTGACGGCAGTTCTCGATGCAGTCGAAACAGCTGACACAACGGCTGTGGTCGATACGGTGCTCCTTCGGATTGATGCAAGAGGCTTTGCAGTTGCGGGCGCATTTGCCGCATCCGTTACACTTCTCGGTGTTGATGATTGGTTTGAAAACAGAGAATTGGGACATCCATCCCAAGATGGTTCCCACTGGACAGATGTTGTTGCACCAGGTTCTGCCGGATTTCCATGCTAAAATACCCAAACCGATTAAGGTGACGAGCGCTATGATGATGGAGAGCTTGTCGGGGATAATTGTGTTTACGTTGTGGAAAAGGTAACTGTTGTGGCTCTCCGCGACAGAGGCCAGGCCATTGTTGGCCAATCGGTAAAGTGGTGCGAAGAGGTTGGTCGCGATGCGTCCGAAGGCGCTGTAAGGGGCCACCAAATGGGCAATGAATGAACCTACTGGAATGATCAGCAAAATGATGAATACCACCAATGCGCCGATGCGTAATTTCGGATGGTTCTCTTTAAAAGCGAAACGGTTCTTTTTCGTTTTGTTACCCATCCATGTGAAGATATCCTGCATCACGCCAAGTGGGCAGATGACCGAACAGTATAGTCTGCCGAATAAAAGTGTAAGGACGATTAACGCAAAGACAATCACTAAGTTAAGCGCTAATACTGCGGGTAAGAACTGAATCTTAGCCATCCAACCGAAGTAGTTGGAAATAACACCTGTGAAATCCAAAAACAGCAGTGTGATGAGTGTGAAGAATATAATCGCAAAGGCGATTCTGATTTTCTTTAACATAAGGATTGAAACATTTATATTCATTTGTAAATCTGCCACGAAGATAATACAAATTTAATTAAGAATTAAGATTTAAGAGTTAAGAATTAAGAGTTGATAGGCGAAATCGACGGAGTAAATGAGTTCGACGAAGTGTAATCCATGAAAGGGAAGGGGGAGAGTCTCTCTATGGAGACATTTATGGAATAGGCTAGGTCTTAGGTTAGATGAGGCTAAAAAAAAGGGCGGAAAAACCGCCCCAGTTTGAAAATCAATTTACCTGTTTGTGCATATGAAAGAATGCCGACCTGTTTAAAAAGGGAAGGCATTGGAATCATCCACGGGAGGTGGAGGAGTCTCGATGGCGGTATTGGCCGCAGTCGGAGCCGAGGTGGTAGCCAATGGTGCGACACCGCCCTCTGGTTTTTTGCCTAGTAGTTCGATATTGTCCGCATAGATTTCCGTGGTGTATCGGGTGATACCGCCGTTTTTTTCATCCACCCAAGTGCGGGTTCTGAGTTTTCCCTCCACGTAGAGGGATGTTCCCTTGCGGATATATCCTTCGGCCACCTTAGCGAGGCCTCTCCAAGCGACAATGTTGTGCCACTCTGTTTTATCGGGTACGGTTTGTCCCGATGCGGTGGTGTAACCACGTTCTGTGGTGGCGAGTGTGAAGTTTGCTACCGCCACGTCTTTATCCACGTAACGTACTTCTGGGTCTTTGCCCACATTTCCAATAAGGATTACTTTGTTAACAGACATAGATTAATGTTTAATTAAAGATTAAATTAAATTTTCTCGAGAATAATCACAATGCAAATGTAGTGATTAAATTTTAATTCTAAAGCAAAATGTATAAAAAATACACAAATATTTGATTTTGACGAAGATGGATGATAAATAACCACGACTGCTCAAACTTTCTTAATTCTTAATTCTTAACTCTTAATTTTTTGTTATCTTTGCCAAAATCTAAAAAAGAATAATAAAAACATATTTATATGAAATTTACTGTTTCAAGTTCAGTTTTGTCGGCTCATCTTCAGATGATTAGCCGTGTGATCAACCCTAAAAGTCCATTGCCGATCCTAGATAAATTCCTTTTCACATTGGAGGGAAAGCGTCTTACCTTGACTGCCGCTGACATGGAGACCATGATGCAGACCTTCATCGATTTGGATATGGTGGAGGGAGCAGGAAGTGTCGCATTGGGTTCCAAGCTTCTTTTGGATACTTTGAAGGAGTTCGGTGATATGCCTTTGGAGTTCAATGTGGAGGAGGGTACCCTTGCCACTAGCATCAAGTCTGAGTCCGGTGTCTATAATTTGGTGGCTGAGGATGGTGCTGAATATCCTAAGATGCGTACATTGGCCGATGGCGCCAGCGAGTTGAACATCGCCACAGATGTATTGAACATGGGCTTGAACAGAACTGTTTTCGCGACAGCTGACGATGAGAACCGTCCATCTATGAATGGTATCTACTTCGATATCACTATGAATGATGTGACTTTCGTAGGTTCCGACGCGCAGAAGTTATCCTGTGTGAAGACCATCGCCGCACGTGGCGAGAAGGATTGCAGTTTCATTTTGCCTAAAAAGCCAACCAATTTGTTGCGTGCTATCTCTCCAAAGGTGAGTGGTAACCTACAAATCAAGTTTGATGATAAGAATGCGGTCTTCACATTTGAGAATTATGTGATGGTTTGCCGCTTGCAGGAGGGTAAGTACCCTAATTATAAGACGGTCATTCCGCAAAACAACCCATACAAGGTGACTGTGGACCGTCTCTCTTTGTTGAACACATTGCGTCGTATCTCTATCTTCTCCAACCAGGCGTTGAACCTTGTGAAGGTGGAGTTGCAATCTAACAAAATGACCGTTTCGGCTCAGGATATCGACTTCTCTATCTCCGCGACTGAGGATTTGGTCTGCTCATATGATGGAGATCCGATGAAGATCGGTTTCAACTCAACCCTTTTGGTGGAAATTCTTTCCAACCTTCCATGCAGTGAGGTGGTGCTTGAGTTGGCGGATCCTTCTAGAGCTGGTTTGGTAGTGCCTTTGACACAAGACGAGAATGCGGAGACCCGTATGCTTGTGATGCCAATGATGCTGAACGACTAATGGTCGCTTAGATATTGTATCTTACGGAAGGCGTGCCCGAAAGGGTCACGTCTTTCTTTATAATAAAATGAATTATTATGGAATTGAATTTAAAGAAACCGATTGTCTTCTTCGATTTGGAGACTACTGGACTAAATATCGCGAAGGATAGAATCATAGAGATATCCGCCATTAAGATTATGCCGAACGGTGACCAAGAGATTAAGACCCGTCGATTGAAGCCTGTGGATGATTATGGCAACCAAATTCCTTTGCCTAAAGAGGTGAGTGATTTGACCCACATCACCGATGAGGATTTGGCGGACCAACCCACCTTCAAGCAAATCGCGAAATCTTTGGCGGAGTGGATGAAGGGATGTGATTTGGGTGGTTATAATTCCAACCGTTTCGATGTGCCCCTCTTGGCGGAGGAGTTCTTACGCGCGGATGCCGACATTGACCTCCGTAAGAGCAAGTTTGTCGATGCGCAGGTGATCTTCAACAAGAAGGAGCAGCGTACCTTGACCGCCGCTTACCGCTTCTACTGCGACAAGGAGTTGGAGGGTGCCCATGGCGCGCAGGCTGATATTTTGGCCACTTATGAGGTGCTTAAGGCGCAATTGGACCGCTATCCTGATTTGCAGAACGACATCGAGTTCCTTTCCGAGTATTCCGCCCACAACAGCAATGTGGACTTTGCGGGACGATTCATTTACAATGAAAAGAACGAGGAGATCATTAACTTCGGTAAATACAAGGGAAGAAAGTTGGCGGAGGTTTTGTTGACCGACCAAGGTTATTACGGTTGGATGATGCAGAGCGATTTCACCTTGGACACCAAGCGTGTCTTGACCAATGTGAAGTTGAAATACGGTATCCGATAAAAATAGCGTATGCCCAATCCCTATTTCCAGTTCAAGCGTTTTACGGTAAGACAAGACCGCTGTGCGATGAAGGTCGGTACGGATGGTGTCTTGTTGGGCGCTTGGTGTGGGGTGGAGGATGCCGCCTCCATCCTGGATATTGGCACTGGCACCGGGTTGGTGGCCCTAATGACGGCCCAACGTTCAGAAGCCGAAATCGTGGCGGTGGAGTTGGATGAATCGGCGGCTTGTCAGGCGGCTGAGAATGTGAAGGAATCTCCTTGGCAAGATCGAATCAAAGTGGTTTGTTCCCCGATTCAATCTTATGCGGAGCAGGCGGGGAGAGGTTTTGACCGAATCGTGAGTAATCCGCCCTATTTCCAGGATTCGCTGAAATCTCCGAAGGAGGAGCGTAGCTGGGCGCGCCATACCGATTCTCTCTCCTATGGGGAGTTGGTGAAAGCGGTGGCGGCTCTCTTGAATCCCGGGGGAACCTTTTCCGTCATCGTGCCGACAACTGAGTTTGCGGACATGGAGCGCCAGGCTTCGACGGTAGGGTTGCATTGTGTGCGACGCACCGATGTGTTGCCTACGCCAACCACTTTGTCCAAGCGGGTATTGGCGGAGTTCTCCATGGCGGAGGATTTGGATACGAAGTGTGATGAATTGATCATCGAGGCGGCTGGCCGTCACCAATATTCAGCCGATTATATCGCTCTAACCAGGGATTTTTACTTGAAAATGTAAACTATGGAGTTTGCCCGTGAATTGATCGGTTGGTACCTGAAAAATGGTCGAGAATTACCTTGGCGCATGACCAAGGATCCCTATAAGATTTGGGTTTCGGAGATTATCCTGCAGCAGACCCGTGTGGTGCAGGGTATGGATTACTACAAGCGTTTTATTGAACGATTCCCTGATGTGACGACCTTGGCGGAGGCTTCGGAAGATGAGGTTTTGAAGCTGTGGCAAGGGTTGGGCTATTATAGCCGTGCCCGCAATATGCGTGAGGCGGCGAAGAGCGTGGTGGAGAAATTCGGTGGTGTGTTCCCTAAGGAGTATACGGATGTGCGTGCCCTGAAAGGGGTGGGGGATTACACAGCCGCCGCGATATGTTCTTTTGCTTATGATTTGCCTTATCCAGCCGTGGATGGTAATGCCTACCGTGTCTTGTCACGCGTTTTCCAGGTCGACGATTGCATAGATACACCTCTGGGGAAACGTGCTTTTACGGAACTCTCCATGGAGGTGATGGACCCTGAACGTCCCGCCTTGTACAACCAGGCGATGATGGATTTGGGTGCGACCGTCTGTTTGCCTGCCGCACCCAATTGTGAAATGTGTCCCTTGAAAGAGGGTTGTGCGCTCAGTGGTTCTCCCGAAGCGTTGGAATATCCGAAAAAAGGGAAGAAGATTGTCTCTCGCGACCGTTATTTTGTCTATTTGGCGGTGGAGGATGGTGAATACACCTACTTGCGTCGTCGCGAGGGAAAGGATATTTGGAAAGGACTATATGAGTATCCGATGGTGGAGTTGCCCCGTTCGTTGACTGAAATGGGTGATGAGGATTGGCTGGCCCCCTTGGCGTCGGATTTCACAGATCTTCGCCTGATCGGCCAACCCGTGATGAAAAAGCATATTTTGACTCACCAAAACATCCATGCCGCCTTCTTCCGTGCGGAGGGACACTTCTTGCATCGTGGAGCATCCGACTATATTGAGTTGAAGAGAGAGCAGTTGGGTGAGTATGCGGTGTCGAGGTTGATGGAACTCTATTTGTTAAAACAATAATGAATCCCGGGTTATCTATGGAAAACAAAGCGGAAAGCAATACAATTTTATTTAAACCGAAAGGTCCGATATCCATAATATTCTTTGTTCTAGGCGTATGCTGTATTCTTTTGGCCACCTCTGGTATTATCATCTCCAATCGAGAGGGGGATTATGATTGGATGAACCTTGTATGGATTGCAATGGTATGTATGGGCGTATACCTCGTAGTATTAGCTTTTGTTTGTAGAAAAGATTTCGTACAGGTTGATTCCAATGGCCTCCATTTCAGAGGGCACAAAAACACTCCATGGCCTCGTACCAATGAGTGGCACTACGTATGGCGTGATTTGGAATCATTTCTTCTCCATGTCGAGGAGCTTCAGAATGAATATTCTATCCAATACCCTTTCTCTATCTCCTTGTATGATAAATATGGAGATGAAATTGAGACCAGCACATCGGTGGGATACTTTGACTTAGAAGAAATCCAAGCGTTTCGTGAAGTGCTTTCCCAGCATCTCATGCATAAAACTCTTTTTGATTGGAAGAGGTGTCGTGAGATATCCTTTAAGATGAAATTAAAGAAATCAATGCTTTATTTTCCCCTATGTCTGTTTGTGGTTGGTTTCTGTGTTAAGATGCCCGCAATTTCCGTTGTGGTATGGTTGGCAGCCATATGGGGGGCCTTTCATTGTCTTATCAGGGGGAACGATTTTGTCACTATTTCGTCTCAGGGTGTTAAGGTGGATCTCCATTACGGCTTCTACCGCCATGTTAAAAAAGAGGTGGCGTACAAGGATATCTCCTTCGTGAAAGCCGTTCCGATAGATAGTGTGGGAGCCGACTACAAACTACTGCTTTATGATGTGAAGGGGGAAGAGATGTTGTCGTGCAATTGTGTGGGATTGGATGGCATGGATAATTTGGATGTTGTCCTAAAAGAGAT
>JAKSKY010000116.1 GCA_024401515.1 Paludibacteraceae bacterium
ATGAGTTTGTGATGCGTGGTGTCAACATGGCCTATACTTGGTACAAATCTTCCGCATACGATCAATTGAAGGCTATCCACAACAGTGGCGCCAATGCGGTACGTATCGTTTTGACCAACGGAAAGGCATATGGTTCTCCTGCGGATGAGGCTTCGGCTGTAAAGAAGTTGATCGACGCTTGTAAAGAGTACGGTATGTTGGCGATCATCGAGGTACACGATGTGACTGGTAGTGATAAGATAAGTGATTTGGAGAGCGCCGCACAATATTTTGTGGACATCGCCTCCGTATTGAAAGGAACTGAACCTTATGTAATGATTAATATAGCCAATGAGTGGCACAACTCTTCCGCACCTACCAACTGGCGTGATGGATACAAATCAGCCATTCCGATGATCCGTAAAGCGGGGCTTCGTCACTGTATCATGGTGGATGCAGGTGGATATGGACAAAGTGCAGCCACCATCCACACCTATGGCAAGGAAGTCTTGGCGGCTGACGAGGAGAATAACGTACTCTTCTCCATCCACATGTATGGAACGGCTGGAAATAGCAGTAAGGTGAAATCCAATATCGATGGTGTGATCAACCAAGATTTGGCTCTCTGTATCGGAGAGTTCGGTTGGTACCATAGTGATGGTGATGTGGATGAGGATTTGATTCTCTCTTACTGCCAAGAGAAGAAGGTCGGCTGGTTGGCGTGGTCTTGGTATGGTAACGGCAGCCCAGTGCAATATTTGGATCTTGTGAAGGATGCATCTGCTAGTCCAGTATTGGCGGAGCAATCTGCGGAGGGACAATCTTGCGAGTGGGGAAAGAAGATTGTGGATGCTTGGAAGGCAGAGGCGAAGATGCCTCAACTAGACGAGTGTTCATCAGTTCAAGCAAACGAGAACGTTTCTTATGACAAAAAGGATATGGTCTATTATGCGTCATCCGAGGAGTCTTTGTATGTCTCTTCCCAAAATGGTGGCAAGTTGCAGGTAGTCAACCTGGGTGGGGTTCCCTTCTCGACGGTAGAGGTGGAGAACAATACCGTGGTTGATTTGAGCGCATTGCCTAGTGGCGCCTACATCGTCGTATTGAACGATGTGAAATTGAAGATCGCCAAGTAAGTCTAAGAATCAGATAGACAACGCAATTTTTCATGTTAATTTAAGTTTTGATTTGATGGGTGACGGGGATGACCGATGAGGTTGTCCCCGTCGCTTTTTATGGGGACAGTAAGCCCAATAGATTGTACCTTTATGAGTTTAATCTAGATGCTGTCTTGGTTTATGAGATGAATATATGTTTGATTTTATTATATAAATTTAGTTTTATATTGAAAATGATTTGTTAATTTTGGGATACAAAACTAAGAAAGATGAAAGATTCTCAACCAATAAAAGCATATTATTTCTTTGATGAGGCTGGTGATACTCAAATTCTCGCCAGAAAAGGTGTTAATTTACTAGAGAAAGGCACAGCCAGTAAAACATTTATGGTAGGTTATTTGGAAACTACCAATCACAAAGAATTCAGCAAAGCGATTAGAGAACTGCACGAGAAATTAAAGGTAGATGAATATCTAGCTTCAATACCGTCAATGAGTAGTACTAACAAGGCATTTCATGCAAATAAGGATTGCGCTGAAGTTAGGCAAGCGTTCTTTAAGTTGTTGAAAGATCAAAATTTTAAATTCTATTGTATTGTAGCTAGAAAAAATGAGGATTTGTATAGGAAAAAGTTCGACATGAAACCTGTCAATATTTACAAATATCTTGTTTCTCAGTTGCTTAAGGATAGGTTGCATTTATACTCAGAAATTGATTGTTATTTCTCGTCTATGGGTAACATTGTAAGACAAGATACTATGCAGGAGGCCATAAATGGAGCAATTGCTCTTTTCAAAACAAAATGGAATAAAGAAAATGATTCAACAATCAGAGTGTTCATCCAGCAAAATAGCGAGATGCCGCTTCTTCAAGCAGCTGACTATGTCCTTTGGACGGTGCAAAGAGCTTATGAAAGAGGCGATTTTCGGTACTATAATTTTATGAAGGATAAGATTTCTCTGGTACACGATGTGTTTGACGCAGAGAAATACCCGAACACCTACTATACGCCAAATAATCCGTTAGAGGCAAAAAAAATAGACCCTGTATAAGACTAGGTTTCGTTAGAAACGCATGGCACGTGGCCCACTTTCATCTTAATAGGATCTAATTCTATGCAAATATAGGAAAATTCCTCAAAGAAATAACATTGTGATATGTAAAATCTTTTTAATAATGAGATTTGTAAATTTGCATTTAATATTTAGAAGAGAGTATAAAACATGAGCAATAGAAACGTAGTCATAGAATTCTTAAGCATCCTATCTTTGATAGTGACCATATTGGTTTACGGAGTCGCTTTTGTAGAGGATGATTTGGGTATCTTTTTGCTCTGTATGCTTACCTTCCCCTTCCTCCTTTGGTCGATAGGCAAGTCTATCCACTTTTTTTACAAGCTTTTCGCCAAGAAAGAGGTCGTTTTGTGGGAAAAGATATTGATTCCTCTGTTTTTAGTGATCTTTTTAGCGAATTTTTCGCCTGTCAAACCCACAAACTATCAGGTGTGTTGGTGCAATCCCAAGGTCCGTATGGTCGCTTATGTGGCCGATTTGGAGGCTTGGCGTGGCGGGGAAGCCTTTGTATTCCGTAGCGACAGTATGGTGGAGTATCGCTTGGCTTATAGAGATGCGAACGGAAGGGTGCGGGAAGTCTTCCCCTATTCACGCAGGAAAGACACCATCTTTTTCAGGAATGACACGATCTTTAGGAATGATACATTGCTGATCAAAGGGGGTGAGATGGATAATCCACGCAGCAAAAAATATAAGTCGATGGAGATCCTCTTTGACAAGGACATTGAGTAGTGAAATCCTCAGCGTAGGTGCGCAAGCCCTACGCGACCGAAATGTGACAAACATAGGTGCGCAAGCCCTATGCGGACGGAATGTGACAAATTTTTGAAAAAGAAAGCCCAAGAGATGGTCTCCTGGGCTTTCTTATGTTCTGTTAGTTCCAATGTTCTATACGGAAACCTTACCTGCGATGTGCGGATGAGGATCGTATCCCTCCAAGGTGAAATCTTCGTAATCGAAGGAGAAGATGTCCTTCTTCTCTGGATTGATGATCATCTTAGGCAATGCGCGGGGCTCTCTCGTGAGTTGTAGTTTCACCTGCTCCAAGTGGTTGTTGTAGATGTGCGCGTCGCCGAATGTGTGGACGAAATCACCTGCCTTAAGTCCTGTGACTTGCGCCATCATTTGGAGCAACAAAGCGTAAGAGGCGATGTTGAAGGGCACGCCGAGGAAGATGTCCGCGCTGCGTTGGTACAATTGAAGGCTGAGTCGGCCATCCGCCACATAGAACTGGAATAGGGTGTGGCAAGGGGGCAAAGCCATGCTGTCCACTTCCGCCACGTTCCAAGCGGAGACGAGCAGTCTTCTGGAGTTAGGGTTGTTCTTGATCATATCCACCAAGTTGGTGATTTGGTCGATGGTGCCACCGTTGTAGTCAGGCCACGATCTCCATTGGTGTCCGTAAACAGGACCCAACTCGCCGTTCTCATCCGCCCATTCGTTCCAGATGCGTACTCCATGCTCTTGGAGATACTTCACATTGGTGTCGCCCTGTAGGAACCATAGCAACTCGTAGATGATGGATTTCAAGTGTAGTTTCTTGGTGGTGAGGAGTGGAAAACCCTCTTCCAAGTTGAAGCGCATCTGATGACCGAAGAGACTGATAGTGCCCGTTCCGGTGCGGTCGCCCTTCTGGGTTCCCTCGTCCAACACGCGTTGCAATAGGTCCAAATATTGTTTCATGAATTTTAGTCTTTTACTTATTTATATACGCGAAGATAATTTTTTTATGATAAAATTCATTGTAAAATGGTGGGCGTTAGAAAATAATCATTACCTTTGCGTCCGATTTTAACAACTAAAATTTAAACGTTATGTATTTAGATGCTGCTAAAAAGCAAGAAATCTTCGGACAATACGGAAAGTCGAATACCGATACTGGCTCACCTGAGGCTCAGATAGCGCTATTTTCATACCGTATTACCCATTTGACTGAGCACATGAAGTCAAATAAGAAGGATTATAGTACACAAAGATCATTGAAGGCCTTGGTAGGTAAGCGTCGTCGCTTGCTCGACTACTTGAAGGAGATCGATATCGAAAGATATCGTGCCATCGTTAAGGCTTTGGATCTTCGTAAGTAATTCTGAAGATGCTAGAGACGGAAGGGCGGATCTTGATAGGTTCGCCCTTTCTTTTTATCTAAATGTGTGTTATTATGCATTTTAGTTGTATTTTTGCGTGACGTAGGGGCGTATTGCATACGCCTTTGAAAAATTTGGATATGGAAAATAAATTGGAAAAGACAAGACAGTTCGACCTTCGCTATATGCGTATGGCTCAGATATGGGCGGAGAACTCCTATTGTGAGCGTCGTAAGGTGGGTGCCCTCATCGTAAAGAATAAGATGATCATCTCTGACGGATACAACGGAACTCCTTCCGGCTTTGAAAATGTGTGTGAGGATGAAAATAACCGTACCAAGCCCTATGTGTTGCATGCTGAGGCTAATGCGATCACCAAGGTGGCGAGGTCTTCCAATAGTAGTGAGGATTCCACGTTGTATGTGACCTCTTCTCCTTGTATCGAGTGCGCTAAATTGATTATCCAAGCGGGTATCCGTCGTGTCGTTTATGCGGAGGAGTATCACACATTGGATGGTGTCGACCTCTTGAAACGCGCGGGTGTCGAGGTGGAACATTTGGAAACTGAAGATAAGTAAAAAGAATGAACAAAATATTTAACCCATTGATCGTCACGATTGCCGCCATTCTAGGCGTTATCGTGGGAAGTGTCATTACGGAGCGTTCCAACGAGCGTATCACACAGACCCATCGCAAGATGGATAGTAAAATTGACATGTTGCTCAACCTCGTAAATCTACAATATGTGGATGAGGTGGACATCGATTCCTTGGTGGAGAAGGCTATTCCGAAGATCATGGAGGAGTTGGATCCCCATACCGCCTATATCGAGGCGAAGGATTTGCAGATGGTCAATGATGAGTTGGGAGGCAGTTTTTCCGGTATTGGCGTCCAATTCAACATCCAAAATGATACGGTAATGATTGTTGATGTGATCAGTGGTGGACCTTCGGAGAAATTGGGCATTTTGCCAGGCGACCGTATCGTAAAGGTCAATGACACCCTCTTTGTCGGTGAATCGATCAATAACAACAAGGTGATGCACAAATTGCGTGGTCCGAAGGGTACCCATGTGAAATTGGGCATTAAAAGACGTAACAATAAAGAACTCATCAATTTTGATGTGAAGCGTGGTGATGTGCCTGTGAATAGTGTGGATGCCTTCTTTATGCTCCAGAAGAACACCGGTTATGTCAAGGTCGGAAAATTTGGAGCCAAGACTTATGATGAGTTTGTCGGCGCATTGATGAGCTTGTACAATGAGGGTGCGAAGCGTTATGTAATCGATTTGCGCGGAAATTCGGGCGGATTTTTAGATGCCGCCGTCTATATGATAAATGAGTTCTTGGAAGAGAATTCTTTGATTGTCTATACGGAAGGAAAGGCGCAGAGAAGGAACGATGTCAAGGCGGATGGTAACGGAAGGTTCCAGGATTTCCCTTTGGCGGTTTTGATAGATGAGTGGTCCGCTTCCGCCAGTGAGATTTTTGCGGGTTGCATGCAGGATAATGACCGTGCGGTCGTGGTTGGAAGAAGATCGTTTGGTAAGGGTTTGGTGCAAAATCAGATTCCTTTGAATGATGGAAGCGCCATCCGATTGACCATCGCGCGTTATTATACGCCATCGGGACGTTGCATCCAAAAGCCATATGATAATGCGAGCGAGTACCAAAAGGAGGTCTATGAGCGTTATGTGAATGGAGAGCTCTACAACAAGGATAGTGTGAAGAGTCCGCAAGATACGGTTAAGTATTACACGGTGGGTCATCGCGTCGTGTATGGTGGTGGTGGAATCATGCCTGATTTCTTTGTGCCGTACGATACCACTTTCACTACGCCATTTTACAATAAACTGATGAATTCCAGCTCTTTGTATGATTTCTCATTTAGGTATTCCGATGACCATAGAGAACAATTGTATGGTTTCGCGGACTATAAGAAGGCGGATGAATTCTTGAAGAAGCAGGGCCTCTATGAAAAGGTGTTGGCTTTCGCTGAGGGAAAGAACGTGAAGTGCGACAAACCTCAACCGCAAAACACGCAAGATAGGATTGTCCAAATGGCACGCGCCTATATCCTACGAAACATTTATGGTGAGAATGCCTTCTATGATATTTATTACGAGAAGGATCCTGTGGTTCAGGAGGCGCTGAAGAGAATTAAGAAATAAAGATTGTCGGAGACAATCAAGTTCGGTGAAGACAATTAAGAGTTCTTCATATTGTATAAGGGGACGGTTCATCAGGCCGTCCTTTTTTTATGCGCAGTATAATAGTGTAAAAAATACATGAATCATGCCGCTAGATGTGAAAGAATCACTATCTTTGTTGTTGTATCCATGACTAACTCATGGATTCTATCTGTTATTATAATTTAACCTGTTATTGTTATGGTACAAAACGAAGAGATGAAGGGCATTTATATGGATCTTCGCACCGATTTCGGCTTTAAGCATTGCATGGGAAACGAAAAATGCATGATGTCGTTCCTGAATGCGATCATCGGAGATGATTACGGCAAAATTTGTAGTTTGGAGTTTCTGACCGTTGAACCCACAAGAGACCATCCCGATTTGCGTGGTGTCACGTTTGACCTTCGGTGTCGTCTGGAGAGTGGGGACGAGGTGATTGTTGAGATGCAAAATTATGCGCATCGTTATTTTAAAACGAGGGCGAATTATTATCTTTACAACTTGATGGATGAATTCATTCCCAAAGGATTGAATTGGAGTGATATGAGGAATGATATTCCTAGGATGATAGGAATTTTCATTTTGGGTGTTCCTTTGGATGATTTGATGGATGTGGTGACCGTAACGGCAGAATGTGATATGGATACAGGAGCGCAATTCTGGGATAGGATGCGTAAGTATTTCATATCTTTGCCCAATTTCCAATTGAACGAGAATTCATCAGAGTATTCTTTCAGGGATGTTTGGTTGGAAACAATAAAAAATCTAGGCAATATGGAACGTTTGGATCCGAAGGTGTATGAACGAGCAGACGAGGCGTTGCTCAAATTGATAGAGAAAGCGAAGGTGTCGGCTCTCTCTCCGGAGGAGTATGCCCAATACCAAGCGGAGCTGAAGATATTGTCCAATTGGGGAACACCTGAAAAGTATGGGTACGATAGAGGTCAACGGGATGCACTCAAAGCAGTGGCCCATACGATGCGAGAAAAAGGATATTCTATTAAGGAGATCGCTGCGGTAACCGGGTTGCCTTCCGAAGATATTCTATGAATCTTTTGATAGATTAGAAAAATGGGGACGGTTCATCAGGCCGTCCTTTTTTATGCGTCCCAATTCACCAAGTACAAT
>JAKSKY010000117.1 GCA_024401515.1 Paludibacteraceae bacterium
TGCGGGCAAACCTTATACGGATGTGTTTGAGACACTTGCCAAACAACCCGAAAATGGCGGAAAGGTAGTGGTCAAGCAAGATGCGAAGATGAAAGCGTTGATGAAGGAAAAGATTTCCGCTAATAATGACAAGGCGTTTGTCACCTTCTCCGGCTATCGTGTTCAAGTTTATATGGGTAATCTTCCTAAAAAATCCAAGGTGGAGGCTTTGGAGCGTGAGAAGAAAATCAAGGATAAATATGAGGGTGTCTCCTCCTATTTGACATTCGCCTCTCCATTCTGGAAATTACGTATTGGAGATTTCCGTCAACAAACAGAGGCGATGGTATTTGCGCAAAAGATCTTGTCTGATTTCCCTGAAATGACAGGAGAGGTTGTCGTTGTGGACGACGTGATTCGTGACACCCGTTTGGAATAATGCATGGATATGAACGAAGATTTACAGATAAAGCCTTGGGATTTAGCCAAATACCCAAGTAAGGAGTTGACCGAGAAGTTGGCTCCCCTCTATGCGGAGGCGATTAGTTTGATTGGCGAGGATGTGAACCGTGAGGGCTTGATGAAAACGCCTGAAAGGGTAGCGAAGGCCATGCAATTCATGACTTACGGATATAAGATCAATCCTCGTGACATCTTGGAATCCGCTGTCTTTGAAGAGGAGTACAAGCAGATGGTCATCGTGAAGGATATCGATTTCTACTCTTTGTGTGAGCACCATTTGTTGCCTTTCTTCGGTAAGGCGCATGTGGCTTATATCCCTAATAAGAAGATTACCGGTTTGAGCAAGATCGCCCGAGTGGTGGAGATCCTTTCCCGTCGTCTTCAGATCCAGGAGCGTTTGACAACCCAAATCAAGGATTGCATCCAGGAGACCTTGGATCCCCTTGGCGTGATGGTGGTCATTGAGGCGCAACATATGTGCATGCAGATGCGCGGTGTGGAGAAAATGCACTCCATCACCACCACTTCGGATTTCACAGGAATCTTTAATACCTCAAAGACAAGAGAGGAATTTATGAATCTATTAGGAAGGTAATTGTTTGCCTTCCCATTCCGCTGATTTGTTTTTCAGCAATAGGACCACAGCTACGGTCATCATGAGTGATAAGAGGCTTATGATGACCGTCGTTGTTAAGGAAGGGTGCAGATCCCCCGACTTGAGCGCCTCTGTGGGACTATATATGTAGGCGCTGACGATAGCCACGGCGTTGTTCATGAAGTGGCAGAATATGTTCACGATCATGCTCCTTCCATAGATGAATAGGTAACCCAATAATGCACCGAGAAGGAATCTGGGAATGAATCCGTAAAACTGAAGGTGGAATGCACTGAAAATAAAGGCGGTTAACCAAATTGCCATGTGCGGATTCTTCGTGCGCTTCTCAAACGATTGTTGGAGATATCCGCGGAAGGTCAATTCTTCTCCGATGGCGGGAATGAGACCGATGACGATTAGATTAGCGATCAAATCAGCGATGGAGTTCATCGTTAGGATTTTTATGGTTGTCTCACCCGCTTTGTCCTCTAGTCTTCTCATCCATTCTTCCACGCCATGTAGAAAAGAGGGTAGGTGCATCTGCTCGTTGAGGTATCCGAGTTGCGAGATGCAAGGTGCGATCACAAACATGGCGAGTAGCCCTAATCCAATGATTCTAGGATCCACCAATCTTACCTTGAAAAAGGTGGCGGCGTCAGTGCTCCGTGTAAGGAAAACAGTGCAAAGCGGTGTCAATATGAACAAACCTGTCGAACTTATTAGTTGGGTGATTCGTATCCCTGTCGCACTCTCTGGGGCTACATGCCCTATTTTACAGATGAGTACGGCAAGATAGGTGAAGAAGGTGGCGAAAAAAAGTGCGTTGAAGATGAATAAAAGAATCTTTTGCCACACTGGGTTCTTCTCAAACATTCCTTTAAAACTAATCTTATTCGTTTCCATAATCAATCTCTTGGTCTGTGTTTACTAATTTTTTAGCTGCTTTGATCACCAATCCGCTCTCGTAACCTCTCGATAGTCCGAAGCGGATGAGTTTCCCGCAAATGTCGTATGGGGTACCTGATTTGATGCTTTTGAGTTTCTTTTTGAGCATTTCCTCCAATTGGTCTTCGTAACCCTCCTCTGGAATTTGGGCGATTGCTTCTATGATGATCTCAGGAGGAATTTGGCGGTTCCGAAGTTCGAAAGTTATTTTGCTCTTGCCCCAGTGGGAAAGATTGTGTTTGTCTTTCGCGAAAAACTTCGCGAAGCGCGTTTCGTCCACATAACGCTCTTCGATGAGGTGGTTGACGAGTTTGTCATGCTCATCGGCTGGGAGTCCCCAACGTGTTAAACGGTCCCTCACCTCTTTGGCGCATAGTTCCCGTTGGGAACACAAGGCCTCCAGCTTGTTTTTCGCCTGTTCGTATGTTATCTCTTTCTTCTCTTTTTGCATCTGATCATCCTCTCTTTCCCTTGCAGGTCTTTCCTGATAATAATCTCGTCGAATCCCTTACGGCTAAGCATCTCGCTTGTCTCTTTACCGAAATGTTCATTGATTTCGAAATAGAGAGCTCCCTCCTCTTTGAGTCGATTTAGACTGAAATCCGCGATCGCTTCGTAAAAAAGAAGCGGGTTCTCGTGGTTGACGAAAAGCGCCAGATGGGGCTCGTGATTCAAAACGTTGGCGCTCATCTCCGCTTTCTCCTCCTCTGTGATATAGGGCGGGTTGCTGACGATGAAGTCCAACTCCTTCAACGATGTTTCGGGGTGGAGGATATCATCCAGAATGAAATTCACCTCCGCATTTAACCTTTCCGCATTCTCTTTGGCGACGTTTAAGGCTTTGGGTGAGATATCCATGGCATGTGCCGTTAGACGCTCAATGGTGCGTTTGAGCGTGATGGCGATGCATCCGCTTCCTGTTCCGATATCCAAAAACGAAGCCTCTTTCCCTTGGTAATCATCCGCGATCAAATCCACAAGTTCAGCCGTCTCAGGACGGGGAATCAACACGTCTCCATTCACTTTGAAGGAGTATCCATGGAATTCACCCTCTCCGAAAATGTGTTGGATGGGCTCTCCCTGGCAAAGCCGCTCTAATATATTCTCGATCTCTCTAATTTGCTCTTCGTTGAGATGGTCGCACCTTCCTAGTAAAATATCGGTGGTGGTGCAATCACAAACATGTTGCAATGCCCAGTGGGCGATGTTTTTCGCCTCACGGGAATCGTATATTCCATCCAGCTTTTTTTGAAATTCGATTACCCAATGGTTCATTGTTCCTCCTCCTCGAGCACCTCTTGCGTCGTGTTGACCGGTTCGTTGTAACGTGAGAGAATATAGCGTCTATAGTAAGAGAATATCAATGTGGTGGTTGGTAGGGCGATGATGACGCCGATGAATCCGAACACCATACCGAATATGGAGAGGGAGAGCAGAATCACCGCTGCGTTAAGTCCCATCCGTTTGCCCATGATTTTAGGGACAAGATAGCCGTCTTGGATGATTTGAACCACGACGAACACGATGAAAAGGGCCAGTAAATGGATCCAAGGAGAGGTGCCGTTTTCCGCCGCATGTACCAGTGTTAATAGAATGCAGGGTGGAATGCCTACGACCTGTAGGTAAGGCACGAGGTTGAGGGTGCCCACCAATAATCCCATGGTTACGGCCATCGGTAGGTCGATGATCAAAAATCCGATGGTGTATAAAATGCCAACGGAGAGCGCCACCACAACTTGTCCGCGGTAATATTGTTTCATGCCCTCCTGCATGTCGTGGTACAAAGTCAAGACGAATGGTCTGTATTTATTGGGAATCAGCATGCCGAAGTGGTGGGTGATTTTCTTATAATCCTTTAAAATGAAGAATATATAAATAAGGGTGATGAAGACCGTGAAAATACCCATGGTGATATTGAAGGAACTGGTCAGTAGGGAAGAGATGTGTGGTGATACACTTTTGATGAAATCTAAGAAGTTGTTGTTGCTGAATAGATCCGCGAGGTTGTAATCTTTGATGATGTTTTGTAGTAATATTTCCCAACGATGGGAGAGGGGGGCTCCGCCTTCCTCTAGGGTGTAGTTGGCGATGAAGTTTTTGAGCTTAATGGCTTCGTCGATAAACCTTGGTGTTAGGAAATAAATGATCAATCCGATGATGGATAGGATGGCGACCATTGCGATGCCCGCCGATACGCCTTTGCTTTTTATCTTTAGTTTGTTTTGGAGAAAACTGACGAAAGGGTATATCATATAGGCCAAAAACCAGGCCAAACAGAAGGGAAATAGAACGGGACTTAGGTATTGGACCAACAAAATGGCGCAGAGTATGGCGGCTATCGTCAATACCAACCTTACGGTGCGGTCTAAAGTGAAAGGTCTTGAAAAATGTGCTCTCATTGTAAAAAAAATCGCGATTTTGTTAGTTTGGTAAAGTTTTTTTATACCTTTACGCATTATTTGCAAATATACAGAGTTTCTCATTATTATAATGGGATTTTGGGTAGGTAATAGAAAAAAGTTATAGACAGAGCGTATGGATAGCAAGGATTTGATGAGTCTAATATCGGAAGAGATCAGTGAAATTTCTTTGCTTTGCGGAGGAATGTCTGAGATGGAATATGTTCCATCTGCGGTGTTGAGCCTTGCCAAGAGTAAGGCGGCTATCCTAGTGCAGAGAATCGAGCAACTCGAAAATCTTCAAAATTCGCAGTCTGTATCAAAGGAGGTGAAGTCTCCAGCCGTGGAAGCGCCTGTCGTGAAAGCGTCTGAGGAGCCAATCTCCATCAAGAAAGAGGTCGTATGTGACGAGCGATCCTGTTCTGAGGTGACCTCATCCGTATCAGTGGATGTGGAGCCTGAATTGCCTATGATGACCCAAACAGAATCTGTACGAGAAGTTCCTGTGGCGGAGGCTGCAGTGAAGGAGCCTGTGGAGGTGGTGGAAAAAGTTGAATATCATTCAGTTAAGAATCAGTCTAATACAGAGACCAACAAACCTGTAGAATCAACATTGTCGAATGATGATACACCACAGGAAAAACACGGAACGATTGTTCAAGAGACAAGACAGCATGTCCATGATTATGGCAATGTGCGTACTGTGTTGGACGCCAATCGTTCAGCGAAGCGGAGTGAAAGCCGTTTCGTTCAGTCTATTAAAAAGGCGATTACATTGAATGACCGTATTCGTTATATGAACGAGCTTTTTGGGGGTGATTCGACGTTGATGGCTTCCACAATTGAACAATTGGACGGCATGTCTTCTTTGCAGGAGGCGATGGCTTATGTGAAGTCTAACTTCTCTTGGCGAGAGGAGGACGAGGCTGCCGCTGACTTTATGAGATTGTTGGAGGATCGTTTCTCATGAAAAACGCCGGAAAACTATATCTTGTGCCCACACCCGTTGGGAACTTGGAAGATATGACCTTTAGGGCGATTAGGGTATTGAAAGAGGTGGATTTAATCCTCGCTGAAGATACAAGAACAACAAGCGTGTTGCTCAAACACTTTGAAATAGAGAATAAAATGCTCTCCCACCATAAGTTCAACGAGCATCAGACCACTGATAATGTGGTGAATCGTTTGAAGAGTGGTGAAACCATCGCATTGGTTTCCGATGCGGGAACACCTGCCATTTCGGATCCGGGGTTCTATTTGGTGAGAGCATGCGTGGAGGCGGAAATTGAGGTCGAGTGCTTGCCTGGACCGACAGCTTTTGTTCCTGCGTTGGTAAATTCGGGTTTGCCCAATGACCGTTTCTGTTTTGAGGGGTTTTTGCCTCAAAAGAAGGGAAGACAAACAAAAATGAAAGAGTTGGCGGAAGAACACCGCACGATGATAGTATATGAATCACCGTTCCGATTGGTGAAGACTTTAGGACAATTCGAGGAATTTATGGGTCCCGAACGACAGGTTTCCGTTTCGAGGGAAATTTCGAAACTTCATGAAGAGACGGTGAGAGGCTCTGTTTCGGAGGTCCGTTCCTATTTTGAACAGCATGCGCCAAAGGGAGAGATTGTCATGATTTTGGCGGGAAAACCGGATGAGAAGAAAAAGAATATTGAAGAATAATAATTTTATATAAGTGTAATTTAAATTTAAAACAAAATGAAAAAAGTAGTTTTTTATGCATTAGTTGCATTGTTCGCAGCTTCTTGTAATCAAGACAAAATCAAGGAATTGGACGAACGTATTGATTCATTGAGAAAGGCTGATAGTATCAAGGAAGAGAGCATCAATGGCTATATGAGCCTTATCGCTGAGGTGCAATCATCTTTCAGAAACATCAAGCAAACTGAGTTGGGTATTTTGGACGAGGCTCAAGGTGCTGAGCGTGTATCTGCGGATAGCAGACAAAAGATCCAACAAGATTTCCAAACTATCAGCAATGCATTCCAAGATAGCCGCGCTAAGTTGGATTCATTGACTCAAGCTTTGGAGAAGGCAGAGGGTAAGCTTCCTTACTTGCGTGGTTTGGTTGCTAACTTGCAAAAGGATTTGAAGGAGAGAGAGAACTCAATCAAGGATTTGAAGGCTCAATTGGACCAAAAGAACATCAAGATCGCCGCTTTGGATAGCACAATCAAGCGTACTGAGGAGGTTAGAGACTCTATCAACGAGGTTGCCGCAGTTCGTATGGCTGCTATGGAGGCTCAAGACGCTGAGTTGAATACAGCTTACTATTTCTTGGCTAACAAGAAGACTTTGAAGGAGAAAGGTTTGAAGACTTTGCAAGGCGCTACTATCAACGAGAGCATCTGTACTAAGGTTGACATCCGTGAGTTCACTGAGTTGCCACTTGGTTGCAAGAAGGCTATCGTTTTGACTAGCCACCCTACAAACTCTTACTCATTGGTTAAGACTTCTGATGAGGACAAGAACTTGATCTTGAAGATCACTAACTACAAGGCATTCTGGTCAAACTCTAGAAAGTTGGTCATCCAAGCTAAGTAATTAGATTTTTAAATCATACAAGAGGCCGTTCCGTTGGGACGGCCTTTTTTGTTTTTAGGTGGGGAGTACGACCTGGAGGCGGTTGCCTTGAACATGAGGCGTCTGCTCGATGAGCGTAAGCGTACACGACGTGAGGTGGGCAACGTGGACGAGGTTTTCATCATTTAGGCGCAGTGGCGGGATATTCGCCATTTTTTTGATTGGATATTCGTTTATTTGCATAATCCTCAGTACTAAGGAGCCTCTTGCTCTGTGCGAGGATATTCAATGGTGTTAATACAAAGTGCGCGGCCTTCCAAGCACCTCTAACACCGAGCCAGGACGAGTGAAGCACTATTTCATCGCCTGGCTTTTTTTATGGGTATACATCCAATAAC
>JAKSKY010000118.1 GCA_024401515.1 Paludibacteraceae bacterium
ACTTCACATAAAAATGATGTGCATAAATTTCAAACATTTCTGGAGTCGAACATGCAGGCTCCCAAGAGCACAAAATCTTTTTACTGTCTTTATTATTCATAAACACTACAAATGCCGTAAATATTACACCTAAAAACACAATAACATACTTCATCTATATTACACTTTAATGACTATTCTTCTGTTTCCTGGAGCAGCAGCATTGACAGCTCCCTTCTTTGCTGAAAGATGAATAAAGTTATGGCGAAGTGCTCTTATTAGAGCAATCTCTCTCTCATCCTTAGAAAGGAAATCAGAAATATCACCATTGGAATCAAATTCATACAATTTCTTATCCTTAAACAGATTATAAATGTCAGACATATAAAAATTCGTGCCATTATCCAAAATATATAATTCACCCACAGACTCTCCATCGACTTCATTTGAATAATCAGGAGCCAATATATCCAACTCATACACTGAAAGGCAAAACCGATCTAATACATTATCATCAAACAAATCTTTCTCCGTTCTTGATGAAGCATCAGCAAAATGCTCTAACATATACAAAAAAGGTACTCGACTATATATATTATAGATCACCCTCTCGTATCCTCCTGAGGATTTAGCATCTTTTTCTTTATTAAACCATCCTTCTTCAAATAGTTTATCTTTGGACATAAAACCATTGTATAAACTTCTTTCATAACTTACAACTTTATATACATCTTCACCATCAACTTCAACATCATATAATTCTTTACATATACTGGAAGGGTTCATTTCTTCTTTCATTGTAGACAAATACCCGCCACCCACATCAGAATGGCACCCTGGTATAATGAGTTCCTCGTCACTTTCACTAACACGTGTTAAGGAAAAATTTACTCTATATTCATCCGCAGCACATAACTGAAACACCTTTTTAGGAATAGATTTGGATTTCACGATCTCAGATATTCTTTCTTGCTGTTTCCGTATTTGTTCTGCTATTTGTGCACGTTGACGTTGTTGTTGGGAAGCATTTTTCTCAATACTCTTTAACAGTTCTAATGAGGCCTTACTACGCTTCAAGATTTCTGGATTACTGACATCCAAAGACAACTGATTTACATCATTAGAAAAAAATCTCTTCCCCGGAAGATAGCCTCGTAACATATCAATAAAACCATAAGAGGATACTGTGTCAAATAAACCTAAGAATTCTACCTCTACCGTAATATCGACAAAATTTTTCAAATAACTCTTCAGGCAAAGTGAATCATTTCCCTCTATCCAACTCGTAAAACACCTTGCAGCAGCCGATCCACGACTAAAGCCAACTACATTCAGTTTAACAACAACTGACAACTCCATGAAATCAACTAATTTTCTCTTTATAAGCTCACAAGCTCTTTTGACTCTGGATTTCACACCCTGCGAAGATGCAATACCGCTTCCATCACCTTGAGCCAACTTTGTATCGGCAGATTCTACGGAAAAATCTTCTGAATATATATCAACCTTTTCATGATTAATGACATCTCGAGCTTCTGTTCCAATTCCTTCGACATATACGCGTTTAAAATAAGTCGTATCGTCAACTTTTTTCTCAAAAAAAGCCTCGCTTAAATATGCAACATTTGAATAACCCTGAAGAAAACTATCCGCTCCATATAGTCCCATAATACGAGTTTTCGAATATTTTTCTCTCGGATCTACTCCAAATCCCCTAACATATTTATACATGTGATAATTAAAGTCATCTATGTTATACTTGTTATTATTGGTTCCGTCAAAGAAAACACCCAAATAAACAGTAACTTTATCCGTTGACGCTTCTTTCTCTTCATCACTTGGAACTTCTGGTCCTGATAGAACTTTATTCTCAGACATATTTATTTCTATTTGCCAATATATACACTTCCACTTCCTGTAACATTCATCTTTGACTTGGAGCTTAATGACACATCCTTAGTCGCATCACAATTCAACTTACCAGTCACACTAATCTTACAATCTTTATCAGACTTCAGTTCCATTTTCCCGCCTATACTGTTATTGTAATCCTTATCAATCTTAATAGTAGTTTTACCCTTTATCTGACATTTACAGTCACCATCAATTATATCAGAATGTTTTCCGCTTATTTCATTAAGATTGTCACCTTTTACAGAACATGAAGAATTACCCCCAACGGACTTTTCAAAATCCTTTCCACTAGAAATTGTTATATTCTCTTCCGCTTCCATTCTTATATTTTTAGATTGCAATAGAATCTCCTGTGGTGCTGTAATGGTAATCGAATTACTGCCCACACTCAACTCAATAGAGCTTCCATTCGCATCCGCAATGATAATACCACCATCACCGCCATCATTAAGGATAATTTGACGACCGGTTTTGGTCACAATGGTATGGTAATTATTCCCCGAATCTCCTCCCATACCATTCTTCCCCGTAAACATACTACCCATCACGTAAGGTCTGTTCGGGTCACCGAATTCGAATCCGACCATCACTTGGTCGCCCTTCTCTGGAACGAATACCAATCCACGGTTCTTCATGCCGCTACCGCCCGCATCTGGGCTTTGGACACGGATCCAGTTGGTGTTCTTGGAGCATGGGGTTTGCCATGCGAATTGAACCTGCACACGACCTTGGTTGTCAGGGTCCGCGTTGCTAAGAACGGTCGCAATCTCAGGGAATGCCTTCACCTGCTCGTAGAAATCATACGGAACAGGCTCATTGCCCAATGGAGAGGCCGTGAAGAAGTTGGAGTAGTTACCCATCTTATCCACCTGGTGTACCACGTGCATAACACGGTATTTGCCCAAAGCCGAAACACCCATCTTCTTGTGGAAATCGACCTCGATCTGACCTCCAATGCGTACACCACAAGTGCGGCTCACACCCTCGAGATGCACCAATGAACCATCCGCGATGGTTTGCTTGGATTTGAGGATATCCTTGAGTTGACCCTTTTGAGCCACTGGATACTCACTCGGTATAGAGTAAAAATTAGATTTGTCGTAAACTTCACCGTTCTTTCTGTCCACGCTCGACATCAAACCGGAGACACCACCCACACTGGACTTCTCATAGAGGAACTGGTCATCCTTCGCGATGTAACCGTAACGGTAGTGGGCACGCGGAGTCGCGGATGCGCAGGTACGCAAGCTGACCAAATTCTCACCCAAGGTAAGTTTGGTGGTTTCGCTATCGTCAGGTTTACCGAAAGAGAGCGCCTTGCCATCGTAGAAGAAGAGCTCGCCAAAGATGCTGGACAAACGGTTGAAGAAACCGAACACGCTCTCATTGTAGCGCATCACATAAGGCAAAACACCTGTGAAACTTGGGTTACACTTCACACTCGCAACCGCCTTGGAAGTGAACTTCGCATTGTCTGAGAAGATATCCTTCAAAGATTTGTCCACGAAAGAGTCCAAACCTCTGATATCGGCCAACTTCACCGCATCACCATGTCCGATGATGTGCAAACGGTTGCTCTGGTGACCATAATCCGCATAGTCCGGCTCGGTATCCCATGTGCCGATCTTCACATCCGTCACAATACCCGAAAACTCATAAGGATGGCCCGATTCAATGTGCTCGAACTTGATCAACACCTTGGAACCAACCTGCCCCAACAGTTTCTGCGGCGTCTCCTTCCACAGCTCATCCTGGGACTGGAACTCACAAATCACCTCAAAAGAGTGACAATCGTTCATGCCTTGCTCCAAACGCAATGACTCGAACGCGATTAGGTCACCATCAACCCTCACTGTCGGTTTTACCGGATTTAAGTTTTTTGCCATACTTATGTAAAAGTCTATACGCTAGATATTTGCAAAGGAATCCAAACAAAATACCCTCAGACAAAATATAACGGTTAAAAAAAGAATCTTGCCCCGATAGGGCCTCGGCGTCGCTATCACGCCCGCTCATCAATCATCCACAGGTCCAAACCTTGCACCACTCAAGAAAAACGTCACACACATCTCATTTTGCATGAATCCATACGATAACGTCTCTCCAAGCAAAAGGCAACGGGAAATGAGACCACGCGGAAAAGAGCGCGTATCTCTTGAAAGAGAGGCTGGAAGGGAAACCCCTCCAGCCTATTTTTATTAATCTTGGTCGTAACTACTATCCCAGTTAGCGCCATCATCACCCTTGGTACCATCCAATTTGATGACGAAGCTCTTAGCAGGGAAGTATGGAGTGATATGAATATCCAAATAGATACGATCCTTTTGGTTAGGATCTTGCTCCAAACGTACGATTCTTGAACGCTCGATCAATTTGCTAGGGCCTTGGATACCATCCAAGAACTTCACAATTTGAGAACGAAGGTCACGCTCGGTCTTTCCACTCCAGTTCTCGAAAGAACGTCTGTTAAGGAAGTCGAACAATACCTTAGTCACGTAGTCGAACACACGTACGACTGAGTAGGTTTGAAGACCTAGGTTGTCACCGTTGAACAAAGTCTTAGCGGAGAAGGCCATTACCTTGCTGTACTCGTTCACCATTGGGACAAGACCCATGGACTCCATTTGAGAGATTTCGCTCTTTCTCAATGGGAAGGCAACAGACTCAACCTCATTCAAACCACCATATTTCTTACCTGCGGTAACTTGAGACATCAAAGTGGTGTAAACCTTACCTGCCAAAGCGGCTGATGGAGAGACACGCAAATCATCCTCCTCGCCGATCTCCGAGTAAGCATTTCTACCTACCAACCAGTTACAGCACATAACGGTGTTACTCTTGTAAGCGTCACCACCCGCGTGGTCTGCGCTTGCGAACAACTCAACCACATCATCCGGATGATCCAAATCCGCGAAGTCAGTGAAGAGCATTACCTTATTGGAGTGAGCGATCTTAGACCACTTGTCCAATACCATATTGGAACCCAAATAACCAGGAACAACCAACAAAGCGTAGTTGTCTCTCAAGTCAAGACGGTCGTAGTTTTGCTTCAACTCGTCAGCGACGCAATCGATGAAACGAGGGTTATCCAAGTCTGTCAATTGGTCGTGGGACGCATTAACGATAGTGATGTTAGGAATCTTATCCATCTCCGTGTTCTTGTAGAACAATTGAAGTGAACGATAAGACTTCTCCAACTCCTTGACAGCCTCAACAGCGGCAAGTTGGTTTTTAGACAAGAGAGAGGAAACGGTTGTTGCCTTCTCTTGGCACTTCTCGACCATGCTAGGGATATCGCTGCTGTTAGTCAACAAATCAATCCACAAATCGATCTTATTGGCCAATTCCTTACGCTCAGCCTTCTTTTGTGAATCCTGAAGGAACATGTTCTTACGTGCCTTACGCTCTGGATTCATGTTTTGAATTCCGTCGATAGCAGTCTCAAGGAATGTGAAACCACCGTAACGTGCCAAGGCGCCCAAAGCAGCCTCTAGAGAGGCACCGCCTTTAGCCTGACCTTCAGCGGCAGCAGCTGCCTGCCCTGCCTGTTGCAATTGATCATCTGCCATAATAGTATAATTTGCTTAGGAGTAATTCCCTATAAAATCTATATATAATGATTGAAAAGTAAATGAGAAATCACTTCCTCCTTACTCTCCGTAATTCTTTAATTCCTCTCTCAATTGTGACAAAGCGTCGATCATACCTTGACGTGCGTCAGCATTCTCCAATGCTCTTTGCAACACCTTGTTGGTACGAAGTTGCTTCACCAATTTCTCGTAAAAATCCTTCTGTACGGAAAGATCGTTCAAGAAATCACTGTGAGCAGTCATCTGCTTCACTTGGAAATCAGCTGTGTTAGCGAACTTGAAGTTCTCCTTTACAGACTCACCCTCTGCAGTCTCGAACTCAACATCAACGTTTGGTTGGAATTTCGCGTAAACATCGTCAATGGTCTTAAGACCCTCGATTGGTTCAGCTGAAATAGGCTCGTCAGCTGTCAATTGGCCAACGAACAACGTT
Organism: Paludibacteraceae bacterium; assembly: GCA_024401515.1. GTDB lineage: Bacteria > Bacteroidota > Bacteroidia > Bacteroidales > Paludibacteraceae > UBA1181. Next base: position 5,917 of record JAKSKY010000118.1, read on the forward strand.
CTATTTTGAGGAAGGTTACCAATAGCTTCTGATGCCTCAACTGGTTTTTCGTTTCCTCCGATTTCGTAATTTAACAAACCCATTTTAAAAAATATTATTTATGGGGACATCTACCCATCCCCTTGATTATACATGTATTCAAGGTGTTTTAACAAAACCCTTTATGGGCTTTTGATCATCCGCACCCCTCTTTGCACTAAATAACAGGCAAAAATAGGGACAAATTCCCAAAACCCCAACAAATTTTTATAGAAGCCCCGAAAAAAAGTCGGGGAACGGCAATCCGTTCCCTTCCTTTTAATGCCTCATTGATTAAGCAGTTGGCCAGTTCTCCTCGTACTCAGCACCACCGATCTTGATGATTTGAGCAGAGATAGTGATGGTAATTGACATTGGTTGGTTACCAACTACATTGATACCCTCTGCGAACTCGATGATGTAAGCGTTCTCGAACTCAAGCTCCTTCATCTTAGACTCCTCGTCACCCTTCTTGAACAAGATGCTACCAGAGAATGGCTTGAATTGGTTTACCATAGTCTCCAAGATAGTAGTATCCTCAGTTGACTCAACGTGAACTGTGATACGGCCACCGTAGATGTTAGATGATGGACGACCCTTAGAGTCTACATCACGACGAAGAGAATAATTGCAGTCAAGTACATCGTACTCCTTACCGCCTAAGTTTAAAGTTGATCTAAATGCCATTTTTTTAAGTTTTTAAATCGTACTAAAAAATAAATTAATTGACTCTGTATATTAATGTTTATATACTCACACACATGCAAGACTACGTCCTGGCAACATAGCGCATTGCTGTTCTCGCCGCGGAGCGGACTCTTTAGCGAAGTATCTATAAAAAATATTAGGCTAACACGAACTTTAATCAATCCACTTTCACCCATATTATGCAACGTAGCTCCATGTCCTTCCGGACTGAAGTTGGGTTACCAGGGCCCCTTCCATGGGAAGCGTCCCATTCATCCCCGATTTGGTTTCAAAGATAATCAATAATTTTGAATTTTCACCAAGTTTTAAGAGGTTTTTGAACTTCCCTAGGTTGATTTTCTTTCCATCTATAAAGTTCATAGTTTCCACCCATCCATTCCGAAATTGTTTCTGAGAAAGAGTGCTGATAATTACAAGCATAGGAAAGCAACTCGCCAGCCACCCAAACTGTAGCCACAACCGTACCAACAGCAGCTGCAACGCCAGCAGCCGCTGTGCCGGCCATAAAAGTAGCTACACCAAAACAGACCAATCCTATTGTCGCAACTATACCATCTATAATATGTTTTGTCTTTACACAACCATTATCTTTCATATCCGCACCTATCAAGATAAAAGAAAGAAGAGATAAAGCGCCTCCACCGACTTTAGA